>CACWIO010000143.1:895-2486 GCA_902760855.1 uncultured Eubacteriales bacterium | reverse complement strand
AAGCAACCACTCAATTATAGTGGATTTTGAAAATGATATAGTTGAAAGTGCAAATGAATATGGGTTTAGGTAATCGAAAGATAAAATGTGAAAAATGCGGTACGCTCATTCCAAAAGACGCAAAATTTTGTGATGTGTGCGGAGCACCGTGCGCAGCTCCTGAGCATAAAGCGTTTAGGAGAAAAGGCGTGATTATGCTGATTGTAGCAGCTGTGATTGCTCTGCTCATAGCATCTATAGTGATGTCTACAGTCAAAAAAAGAGAAGATGAAATGCAGGATTTCAGAGAAAGGAATTCTCTGGCTGATGTTAAGGACACCATCACCCCTGAGGAATACCAAAGCATTGCTCTAGGAACGCCAATGAGAGAAGCAATAGAGATAATAGGTGGCAGCCTAGGCAAACATACATATGGTAATTTTGCTTCATGGAAGTGGCCTGGAGAGTACTATAGCGATGAAACTCATTTCGACTCATATGCTCAATTGGGCTTCGGCGGTGAAGAGTCTAAACTGATGGAGAAAGAAGAGCATAATATTATTGATCAAGAGCAGGTTCAATTATTCAGAAATCTTGGTGAAGAATATGAAAAGATTGAATCACCGACGGTAAAACTTAGACAGATTCTACGTGTTGAAGAAGGTATGTCTTATAATGAAGTAACAGGTTTGATGGGCGGAGAAGGTATGCTGGCTGATTCACTTAGCTACGAAAGCGTTATCGATGGTGTCACAATAATCAAAAGATATGTGTGGAAATGCAAAAAGAAAGGGAATTATACCTATGTTATGATTAGCTTCGAAAATGGCAACGTTTTGATAATAAACGATAAAGATAAGCTCAAAGGAGTGGAATAAAAGACTAATTATACGAGAGGACTCATATGTTAGCTGAAGAATGGAGAATAATTAATGAAATGTAATCACTGTGGGACAAATCTTAGAAATGAATCAAACTTTTGCTTTGGTTGTGGGAAGTCTGTCAATGCAAAGGATTGTTATATAAACGAGCTGAAAGAGTCCGGAAAGGTTCTTACAAGACAAACAGACAAAGATAGCCTCAATCGTATTATTGAGCTTACGGAAAAGATTTTCAACAGAACAAGAGAGAATCCGAATCTAAAATATGAAGCGAGACGATTTGTAGAGAGCTATCTCCCTATGATAACTGACGTAATCAGCAGATATAAAGAATTGAAGGGCCATAAGGCTGTGGCCTCTCAAGTCGAAGAGATAAAAGACAATCTTACTGAAGTGCTTGATAGAACTGAGGAAGCTTTCGATATCATGATTAAAGAGCTCTATGAGAACGACATCATGGAACTCCAGATTAATATTGAAACGCTAAGAAGAAAGATATACATG
Organism: uncultured Eubacteriales bacterium; assembly: GCA_902760855.1. Lineage (GTDB taxonomy): Bacteria > Bacillota > Clostridia > Peptostreptococcales > Anaerovoracaceae > Crickella. The sequence goes on along the minus strand of CACWIO010000143.1, from coordinate 1,122 downwards.
GACGGACTTGTCAAATCCTCGTTTGATTTAGAAGAATAGTTTATTTAGATTTTGTACTAAAATTGTACTAAAAATGACTGCTGAGAAACAGAAATACAGTAATTGCAAGAGGTACAGAGCGCGATTATAAAATCTGTAGGTCATTGGTTCAAGTCCAATATAGGCCACCAAGATGAATCGTCCTGCCGACCGGCGAGCCGCAGGCGAAGCCGGAGGCATGGAGATTC
>CACWIO010000143.1:0-836 GCA_902760855.1 uncultured Eubacteriales bacterium | reverse complement strand
ATTGAACAAATAAAAAAGACTGCTGCGGATACCGGATTCGAAATGGAGTTCTTTGATGACGTAAAATCTGCATCGGGAAATGTATCCGACGGAGAAGTTCTCTATAGCGGAGGCGAGGCTGCCATATGCAGAGAGATGCCGAATCTTAAGTGGTGCCACACGGCTTTCGCAGGGATAGGAGCATATATCGGAACGGGTATGTTTGCTTCCGGTGAGAGACTTCTGAGCAACGGTTCGGGCTCATACGGAAGAACCATAAGTGAGCATATTATTATGGTAAGCCTGATGCTCCTCAGGAATATGCCTGTTTATACCAATTCGGCAGCTAAGAAAGAATGGGGGCCTATTGTACCGCTTCGCTCAATAGCAGACAGCAATGTAGTCATAGTAGGAACGGGCGATATAGGCTCTGAAACTGCGGATAAGTTCAGGGGCCTCGGAGCAAGGAGCATTATCGGTCTTAACCGAAGCGGAAGAGTTGCCGATGCATTTGATGAGACATACTCAATTGACGAATTTGACAAGCTGTTCGGAGACAAGGATTTCTCCGAAAGCGTAGATATATTGGCTTTGTGTGCGCCGGGAACAAAGGAAAGCGAAGGGCTTCTGAGCAAAGAGAGAATCGCCCTTCTTTCAAAGAGAACATACCTGGTCAATATCGGAAGAGGTATGCTGGTAGATCAGGATGCTCTGATAGATGCCCTTAATAATGAGGAAATAGCGGGCGCTGCCCTTGATGTAATGATGCCTGAGCCTCTTCCTGAGGACCATCCGCTGTGGGATGCGAAGAATTGCATCATTACTCCGCATGTGTCCGGAAATATGTCCCTTCAGTA
>CACWIO010000142.1 GCA_902760855.1 uncultured Eubacteriales bacterium | reverse complement strand
CCGAGTCCGAGCACTCTGATAGTGTTAGTCATTCCGGCATTGCCGCTGCCTTCCTTTCGGATGTCTATATTATTCATCCATCCGAATATGATAGCCGGATTGATATTACCGATCGCATAAGCTATAAGAAATACTATTATGCCGTACTTTATAAAATCTTGAGTATGGAAATGTGCAGTAAGTTCAAAGAATTGAATCATATTTATCATCTGCGATCTCCTCTCTTTTCATTCCATACGAATTTGATGGAAGTTCCTTCGAAATCAAAGTGTTCTCTGATTTTGTTTTCAAGATATCTCGAATATGAGAAATGCATGAGTTCTTTGTCATTGATGCTGAATGAGAACAGCGGCGGCTCGGTTCCTATCTGTGTCGCATAGTAAACCTTAAGTCTTCTGCCCTTATCTGAAGGCGGTTGCCTCATCATAACGGCATCTTCAATTACGCTGTTGAGCTTGCCTGTGGAAATTCTGACTTTTCTGGCGTCTGAGATTTTAGAACATTTATCGATTACATCATATAATCTCACTTTATTCAGAACCGAGATAAACAATACAGGTGCATATGAAGCAAACAGCATTTCTGCCTTAATCTTTCTCTCGTAATCGCGCATTGTATTGGTCTCTTTTTCCACGAGATCCCATTTATTAACTACGAACATAAGGCCTTTGCCTGCTTCATGCGCATATCCTGCTATCTTCTTATCCTGCTCGGTCAGTCCCTCTACTGCGTCTATCATAAGAACACATACATCGCAGCGCTCAATTGCAGCAATTGCCCTGATAACACTGAACTTCTCGATAGAGTCGTTAACCTTGCTCTTTCTGCGAAGACCTGCAGTATCGATAAGGGTGTATTCTCTGTCTTTATATGTAAATGGTGTGTCGATTGTATCTCTTGTCGTTCCCGCGATCGGTGACACTATCACCCTGTTCTGCTTGGTAAGAGCGTTAACAAGAGAAGATTTACCGACATTTGGTTTACCTATGATAGCTATGTGTACACTATCTACGGAAGGATCGTAATCTTCATCAGGAAAACCGTCTACTATCCTGTCTAAAAGATCACCGATATTTGTCATATTGGCTGCGCTTATAGGCACAGGTTCATCAAAACCGAGTTCATAGAAATCATATATAAGCTCGTATGCTTTAGAAGGAGCATCTACTTTATTTACGACAAGGATAACGTCTTTTCCTGTACGACGCAGAAGCTCAGCAACTTCTCTGTCGGCGCTTGTAAGGCCTTCTTTTCCGTCCACCATAAAGAGAATGACATCCGCCATATCCATAGCCATAACGGCCTGATCTCTCATCTGGGATCTTATGGTGTCATCTGTCTTTACCTCTATGCCTCCGGTATCAATAACGGCGAATTCTTTTCCGTTCCAATCCGTCTCAGCATAAATGCGGTCGCGGGTTACACCCGGCACATCCTCTACGATGGCGCGGCGCTCTCCCACGAGCCTGTTAAAGAAAGTTGATTTGCCCACATTCGGGCGTCCTACGATAGCGAGGATCGGCTTACTCATCAAATATGCCCTCCACGAATTCCTCAGCATCGAACGGAATCAGGTCATTGAGACCCTCTCCCATACCGATAAACTTAATAGGCATGTCGAACTCATCTGCAATTGTGATGGATATACCGCCGCGTGCAGTACTGTCCATCTTGGTGAGTATATACCCGTGATATCTGAAACAGTAGAAAACTCCTCGGCTTGACTTACGGCATTCTTTCCCGTAGTAGCATCGAGTATGAGAAGGTTTTCTCTTGTGGCTTCCGGCCATTCCCTTGAGATAACCTTTGACATTTTCTCGAGTTCCTTCATAAGGTTTACTTTATTCTGTAGTCTGCCCGCAGTATCGCAGATAAGAACATCTGCATTATTGGCTTTTGCAGATTGAATAGCATCATAAATTACAGCAGTAGGATCCGTCCCTTCTTCATGGCGTATTACTCTTACGCCTACTCTGTCACCCCACATCTGAAGCTGCTCAGCAGCTGCTGCACGGAATGTATCTGCTGCTGCCAGCATAACATT
>CACWIO010000141.1 GCA_902760855.1 uncultured Eubacteriales bacterium | reverse complement strand
CAGCCGCAGCCACGAGCATGGACTCGAGAGGCGTGGCTTCCACGTCGCCGTGGTGAGCCTCAACCGCATTGATAACCTTCCAGGATTCTTTGTACTTCTTGCAGATATTTACTCCGATCTCGACATGAGTTCCCTCGACCTCGTGGTCTATTGACTTACCGATGTCGTGCAGGAGTCCGCCTCTCTTAGCGAGCTTAGGATCGAGTCCGAGCTCAGATGCCATCATGCCTGCGAGGGTAGCAACCTCGATGGAATGCTGAAGCACGTTCTGTCCGTATGAAGTTCTGTATTTGAGCCTTCCGAGGAGCTTAACCAATTCAGGATTGAGATTGTGTACGCCTGTCTCAAAGCAAGCGCGCTCTCCTTCTTCCTTGATAATGGTGTTGACTTCCTTGGTGGCCTTCTGAACCATCTCTTCGATTCTGGCCGGATGTATACGGCCGTCCACGATGAGCTTTTCAAGTGCTATTCTTGCAATCTCTCTTCTAACAGGGTCGAATCCCGAGAGGATTACGGCCTCAGGTGTATCATCGATGATGAGGTCTACTCCCGTAAGAGTCTCAATGGCTCTGATATTACGTCCCTCACGTCCGATGATTCTGCCCTTCATATCGTCATTAGGCAGGCTTACTACAGAAACCGTGCTCTCTGTAGTCTGATCTGCCGCATATCTTTGAATTGCAGTGGTGATTATTTCTCTGGCTTTTTTATCGCCTTCTTCCTTGGCTTCGTTCTCGATCTGTACGATCATATCCGAAGCTTCTTTGCGGATATCTGTTTCGAGCTCCTGCAGCAGCAAGTGCTTCGCTTCTTCCTTTGTATATCCTGAAATTCTTTCGAGTTCAGCTATCTGTTTCTCAAGATAAGCATCGATTTCTTTGTGTTTTTCGATCATGGATTGCTCTTTCTTGATAAGCCCGTTCTCGCGCTTCTCAAGGCTCTCCATCTTGCGATCGATGTTTTCTTCTTTAGACTGTATCCTTCTTTCTGTTTTGGAGATTTCAGCTCTTCTGGCTTTGAGTTCTCCTTCATACTCAGCTCTCAGCTTGTGAATTTCCTCCTTGGCCTCAAGTACTTTTTCTTTCTTGAGATTCTCGACAGTATTCTGTGCATCCAGAATCATGTTTTTAGCTTGCATTTCAGCGCTGCCGATGGATTTCTCCCCGACGCTCTTGCGAACTACATATCCTATTGCTATACCGACGATAAGGACTACAATGCTGATTAGCGCAGTTGTAACCGGTGTCATAAGCACCTCCTTATCAATTATTAAATTTGTAATATATACATTATCCTCGCATATATCAGAAATCTCGCATGAGTTAATTCAGGCAATCATTATATTGGGTTTGCCGTGTACCATGCACACAATATATGCGTTTATATTGCATAAACCTACCAAGTAATTATACATACAAAAACACTCCGCGTCAACGAAGACGGAGTGCTGTATCGTTTGCTATAAATACATTTCGACATAGTCCATATCACTAGGCGTGTCGATGTATTCCGTACCTCTTTTCATCCTTGTCTCACGGCCTTTACCCGGGATGAACACTATGGTATCGTCGTCCATCAGGCTAATCGCCTTTTTAATGGCTTCTCCCCTATCTAGTATGATTTCCGCCTTACCTCCGGCGACTTCGACGAAGCCCGCTATCTCCGTGCAGATCTTCATCAAATCTTCCTCGCCGTAATCCTCTTCCGTAATTATGGAATATTCACAATTCAGGCCGGCAATTGTGCCGAGCTCCTCGCGTCTTGAGAAAGCCTTGCCCCCGGCGCTGCCGAATACTATTATAATCTTCCTCCCCGGGAATTCATCCTTAATAGTCTCAAAGAAACGCTCGTAGCTCAGTTTGTTATGCGCATAATCAACTATCGCAATTCTCTTCCCGTCCTTACTCCTGCAAACTTCCATGCGTCCCGGTGACTGAGCCTTGGCAAACCCCGATTTGATATATTCGAGCGGAACTTCGAGAAGCGCACTAAGAGAGATTGAAGCCAAGGCATTTTCGACATTAATCGTTCCGAAAGTCCCGAGCTCAAATGCCTCATCAAAGTCCTCATATCCGGGTAGGTTCTTAGCTACAGCACGGAAGCTCACCCTGCCGTCTTCCGATTTAACATCATAAGCATATACATTTGCAG
>CACWIO010000140.1 GCA_902760855.1 uncultured Eubacteriales bacterium | reverse complement strand
AAGCCGAATACCCTGGCGGCGGTTGATCTGTGAATATCTTTGCCCTCTTTGAAGTCAGAAATCAAAGATTCATCACCCGAAAGAGATGCAAGTATCCTGAGCTCAATCTGAGAATAGTCGGATCCTGTAAATATATTGCTGTCTTCCGATACAACGAATGCTTTTCTGATAAGTCTGCCGTATTCGTCTCTTATAGGTATATTCTGGAGGTTCGGCTCCGTACAGCTCAGACGTCCTGTAGAGGTTACCGTCTGCATGAAATGCGGATGCACTTTGCCGTCTGCCCCGATAAGAGGAAGCAAACCTTCTACATAAGTGCTGTTAAGCTTGGCCATCTTCCTGTACTTGAGCACATCGGATACTATCTTATAATCATCTTTAAGCTTGTCTAAAATATCCGCAGCAGTAGAATATGAGCCGCTTTTACTCTTCTGTTTAGGATACGGAATCTCCATCTCTTCAAAGAGTATATGAGAAAGCTGCTTCGGAGAATTGATGTTGAACTCCGCACCTGCAGCTTCGTATATTTCTTTCTCGATTTCGGAAAGTTCGGAAACCAAATCTGTTCCGATGGCTTTTAATACATCGGGGTCACACTTAATACCTTCGAATTCCATTGCTGCCAATGTCGAAATCAGAGGTGTTTCACAATTATCCATGAGAAAACGAAGTTCGTTATCGTCTATTTGTTTATCTTGCTCTTTTCTAACCTCAGATGAATAATATGCTCTTTTAAGACAATCTTTTGAAGACAAAGATTCTGTTTTATAGTTTGCCTCATCGGATAGTACAGATAGCTCATCTTCTGCAGCTACATAAGAAAGATGTCTGAGCATCAGTTTATCCAAAGGATACTTCTGCCTGTTAGGATCAAGAAGATATTCTGCGACTGTGTTATCAAAGCCTGAGAGATATCTGTTCTCACTTAGGCTCATAAGCGAATATATGACCTTCTGAAGGCCGCATCCGCATATTTTGTAATCTCCTTCGGCAATTAAAGAAGCTGCCGTCATAAGCTCAATTTCAGACGATTCAATCAGATATGCAATGCCTTCATCAGGACTGTATAATGCAGCCGCATTAACGACCGGAATATCTGTATGTGAATTATCAGTAGAAAGCTCAATGTATAATTCACTACCCTTGGTTGTTTGTGAAAAGAATTCAGAAGAATCCGCAAGTTTAACGGCTTCAAGTCCGCTTCTTAGCTTTTCTGCAATCTCACTGTCTGAAGCAGCGCTGCCTGAAGATACAGATGTTTTTCCGCTGAGCTGTTTAATGAATTGATTGAATTCAAGTTCCGTGTATATCTCTATAAGTTTGTCGTAATCGGGTTCGACATACTTTAAATCTTCCCATTTATAATCAATAGGGCTATCTGTCTTAATGGTAGCAAGCCATTTGGAAAGCTTGGCGATTTCAATACTCGCTCTGATATTCTCGCCCATCTTGCCTTTTATTTCATCGGCATGTTCCAGTACGTTTTCAAGATTTTCGTACTCATGAAGAAGAGCAAGTCCCTTCTTCTCTCCTATACCGGCAATTCCCGGGATGTTATCGGAGCTGTCTCCCATAAGGCCTTTAAGATCGATAAACTGATCAGGAGTAAGCCCGTATCTTTCCTTCATCTTATCCAAGTCGTAAATATCGAACTCACTCAGACCTTTTTTTGTTATCAAAACATTTACATTGTCATCAACAAGTTGGAGCTCGTCCTTGTCACCTGTAATTACAAGCGTGCTGTACCCTTTGCTGCTTGCATCCGAGGCAATCGTGCCTATGATATCGTCTGCTTCGTACCTTTCCTTCTCCAACACAGCGATATTCATAGCTTCAAGAACTTTGTGCATCAAAGGAATCTGGGATAATAGCTCAGGCGGAGTCTGTTGACGTCCGGCCTTATAATCCTTGTATTCATCATGCCTGAAGGTGCCGCCTTTCATATCAAAAGCAACAGCCAGGTGTTCAGGCTCATAATCATTGATTATTTTGTTAAGCATATTAACAAAGGCAAACACGCCTTGGGTGTGTATGCCTTTAGATGTCACCATCGGCCGCATCGCGAAATATGCACGAAACAGCAGACTGTTACCGTCTATAAGTACAAGTTCTTTCATTATGTTATCTGATTATGTCTGATGTAGAAGGAAGTCCGTAGGCAGCTTTGGCAGACA
>CACWIO010000139.1 GCA_902760855.1 uncultured Eubacteriales bacterium | reverse complement strand
TATGACTTTCTCCACTTTTTCCAGATGTTCCATGGGGGGATTAATGACGAACGCATATAGGTCGCAGTAACCTTGGAGATCATCTCGATTGAACCCACTATGAGAGTTCAAGAACATCTTCAACAGCGCATGGACACGATTTACAGGGTCAAGAGGATTTTCGCTATCAGGCAGCCCTTTCAAATCCTTTGCTTTGTAGCTTTGGCTTGTCAGAGAGAGCTTCCGAATGAGCTTTCTATGCGTATTATCTTTGTCGTGAATCAGCAAGGACCCAGGTGCGATATGATTTTTGAACGTATGATAGCAACGCTTTTGTGACGGTCTGCCGTAACCCTCGACGAGGCATATGGTGTTTTTCTTATCAGTTGCAACGCCTATACATCCTCTTTTCCCGTATTATGACTATGCGCTTGGAGCGGGAACACCGAAGGCCGTAAGTATTTTACGCATTGCCGGACTAAGTTCGGTGTGTAACGCCCCATAATGGCCGGAATACTTTATTCTGACAAGAGGCTCCAGAGTTTCCAAGAGTTCGCGTACAGTAAAATTCTCTAGCCCCTTGTTGCTACTACATGTATTGCGAATATGACAGAGCAGTATCAAGCTCAGAAATTGTATGAAGAGCCTGGCATCCATCGCACTGGAATCATGAACTCGCAAGCGTTTCATGTCGACTTGATTCTTCAGATCGTCGAAGCTATTCTCCACAACCTCTTTGGTCCGATATATGCGAAGTGCTTCAGCAGGGTCCTTGATCTTATTCGATAGAAGACAGAAAAAACCAGCATATCGATTCCGATATTTCTGAATCTCCGCCTCGTTGAACGTTATGCTCCGCCCTCTCTTCGGCGTCTCTTTGATGATGAAATAGCGGGAATACCGCTTTGTGTCGGTGTCAGATATCTTACCCGACTCAAGGTCGTTCCTAACCTGGAGGAGCTTGGCAGTAAATTTGTCAAAATCCTCACCTGCCCGTACTGCGCTGTAATAGAGATGAACGTAGGTCCGCCGGCCTTCCTTGCCCCATTTATAAAGCTTCGTGGCCATATATAGCGGCGTCCCATTCTCGCCGACTTCTCGATAATTTGCTGGCGAGGCCACAGAGTCAATATGCTCTTCTATGATCTCCTCCACCCATTTACGCCCTATAGGAAGCGCTATCGTGAAATGAAGGCGCCGCGCCAGGAGATCGTCTATGTTGCTCTTACTGTAAAACCCACGATCAAGTACGAAGTGCATGCGGGATGCGTCGAGGAAATCCAGAGATCTTATGGTGGTCTTCAGCGTGGCGACATCCGATATATTGCCCTGCATCCGTCTGTAATATGCCGGCAGTTTACTTTCTTGCCCGAATAGCATCGCCATGTTGATTTGGGGTAAATCCTCGTGGTCTCTGTTGTAGCCATATCTCACGAATTCGTTGCTTTGCGCGTAGGATGATATCGACGTGATGTCATAACAGAGATGATTGTTTTCAGAGACATTTTTGAGCCACAGGGACAGAAAACGCTGCCGATCGCTCTCAGAGATTGAGCGCAGCAGTTCGCTGACCCGCTGACTCGCTATCGTCTCCGCGAAGGGATGCAAATGAGAAGTACTCCAGGTCTCGCACCGGGACAGTGGGAGGCCTTTATGGGTAAGAAAGAATGCAAGGCTGAGGATCATTTTATGTGACTGCGGGAAGCACCTCTTGAGGATTGTTGTGAGGCCAGTGTCCTCCGCAGCTTTTTGTAGAAGCAAGCAAGGCCCGACGACTTTTGTGGTAGCGACAGGCCTCTCTCCGACTGGCGGAAGCTCTTTCTTTTGTCTTGGCTTGCGTCGTGTCGCTGGAATGAGTTCACCAGTTTCCTGATTCAGCTTTCCAAGGTAGACCTGCTTATTTCTGGGAGCTTTCTTTTCTTTGTCCCAGTAGCTTTTAACGGAATACACGTAAACGGCGCCGGTCTTCTTGTTATGCTGATAGCTAATATTTGTGTTTGGGAAAGCATCTTTAATAGTCATAATGGCATATTATAACTACTCCCTACCAATTTGTCAATCTCATAAATTCATACTCCATATGAATTTAGCACAATCAATTCTTCCCTAGATAGTCATAATTCGGGAAAAGAGGATACATAGTTGTTGTATCATCCTCGCATACGTATCCGATGGTGATTCGTTTAGGTCTAGTATATCCAACCTTGTTATCATACGGTGCGGAGAGCACATA
>CACWIO010000138.1 GCA_902760855.1 uncultured Eubacteriales bacterium | reverse complement strand
GAGCCAGTTGAGGTAAGTTCCGATAGCAAGACCAATTGCAGTCCAGCCCGCCTCTGCAAATCCTGTAAGATAAGCAACTCCGGGAAGACCCATAAGCAGCCAGGCTGACATGTCAGATGCTTGAGCAGATAGTGCAGTTACCCACGGGCCCATTTGACGTCCTCCGAGGAAGAATGTCTCTTGGTTTCCTTGGTGGTCCTTTTTATAGAAATAAAGAGCCACTCCCATAAGTGCTACAAAGTACAGCACGAAAGTTATCATTTCAGAATTCATATAAACCTCTTTCTTTTTTTAACCGCTTCGTATTCGCAATAGCGAGCGATTTATAATTATACAGAAAACATTATCTTTGTTTTTAAGCTAAGTGTCAACACAATGCGTGTATTTATTCAAAATCATACGCATATTAGTATTTATCAATATCCAAAAGATTCTTTGAATATGCAAAAAGAGGTGTACGGATCATGTCCATCACCTCTCTCGCTATGTAAAGTTTGCTTTACGTTATAGCTATTCGTTATGTAAAGTTTTCTTTACATCTCCTTTCTTTATTATGTAAAGTATTCTTTACATTTTATCTATATGCAATGTAAAGTCAACTTTACATTATGTACGACCTTACGCCAGATTCAAGCGCTTTTCCATCAAGTACTTGCAGATAAAGAAGTAAGCCGCCGAATATAACAATGTGACTATCAAGCTTACGAGCATGATGAGATGGAATCCTTCCAAGTCTTGAAATTGCTCATTCACATACAGATTTGCTTCAGCCTTGAGTCCCAAACTTACAAACACCGAGCCGATTGATGACTCAATTATCATGAGCACTATGTAAGCTCCAATCGATGCAAGTGTAGTGCGCTGCGATGCCTGATGTCCTATAGTGATCGCCGCGTAGATTGCCAATATGCTCTTTACAATGCTGAATATCCCTACTACCAGTACTTCTAAAAGCGCCAGATATGCAGCTGCCGGAATGCCTTTAAATCCCTCCATAAACTGTCTCCATGCAAATCCTAATCCGCCGGAAACAGCAGCTATTATAAGCACAGATGCCAGAGCAGCAAGTCCGGTGATTACTGTCCAAACAAGGGCGGATATTGCTTTGTTTGCAATATGCTCATTCATGCTGACCGGTAGCGTCAGGTTGAAATAGGCCTCATCTCCCAGCAAACTCGAATTGTATCTTTGGATTATCAATATGACGTACATTACGAACACTGCCGTTGTGACCATTCCGTAGATCAGCGGTGCCAATACCTGTAAAAACCCGTCATTAAATACGTTTAAGGACACTCCCAGTAATACAGAAGCTACAAGCCACGCCAGGAGCAGAGGTCCCAGTCTCCTTCCCATAGTCGGGATTTCGTATTTCAGTAGTTTAGCTAACATTTGAACACCTCCCTGAAGAGTCCGTCTATGCTCTCTCCCTTTTCGGCTCTGATATCATCAGCGGCCTTGTGGAGCATTATTCTTCCTTCCTTTATAAATATGACGTCGTCAAGCACCGACTCTATATCCGAGATAAGATGCGTGGATATGATTACAACTGCATCCTCGTTATAGTTTGAAATGATGGTCCTGAGTATATAATCACGTGTTGCCGGATCGACTCCTCCTATAGGCTCGTCGAGCAGATATACCTCAGCCTGTCGCGCCATTACGAGGCAGAGCTGCAGTTTCTCCTTCGTGCCCTTGGACAGCTTCTTCATGCTCTGCTTCCTGTCGATGCCGAGATCATCTATCATCGCCTCAGCCTTCGCTCTGTCGAAGTCATCGAAGAAATCCTGATACAGATCCATCAGCTGATCCGAGTTCATATAATCCGGAAGTGCATTCCTGTCCGGAAGATATGCAACCATCGCTTTTGTCTCTACTCCGGGCATCATGTCGTTGATCGTTACATATCCCGCAGTCGGAGTAAGCAGACCGTTTAGTATCTTAATAAGTGTTGTCTTACCCGAGCCGTTCGGCCCGAGCAGTCCTACTATCTGTCCGTTTTCAAGGGAGACATTGACATCATCCAAGGCTGTCAGATCTCCGAAGGTCTTGGTCAGACCGTTAATTTCTATCCTTGCCATAATTTGCCTCCTCTATCCTTTGATATCCTTCATCCACTTGCTGACCGCCGTCTTTATATCGGCGTCGCTCATTCCTATCTTGCGAAGCTTCTCAGATAATTCATCGAAATACTTCTTTGCAAGGCTTTCGTGTAATTCTTCCAAAATCTTCTCCTCCTTTGTGATGAACCTCCCACTCGTACGCTCCGAATACACAAGCCCGATTCTTTCGAGCTCCGCCATGGCCTTTTGCATGGTATTGGGATTTACGCCCGCCTC
>CACWIO010000137.1 GCA_902760855.1 uncultured Eubacteriales bacterium | reverse complement strand
CGGAGCACTCTTCGCTCTCAGAAACTGGGACGGCTCATATAAAATCCCGGAAAGCGCCAATAAGGTTTCAGCTAAGTAATACCAATAAGAATGAAAACGTCGCGATAACCTCGCGACGTTTTTTGGTGTATAATTCAGTTATGAATTTTACTTCGGATGAAAAAGATTATATAGAAGAAAACGAAGCCTATATACCGATTTCGGAGAGTGAAAAAAGGCTTATAGAATCTCCTGATGATATGCAGCTGAGACCCGATATGAAGCATTGCATTTTCAGGGGTCTGGATTTGTCCGGCAGAAATCTGCGCGATTTGGACTTTTCACGCTCTACATTTGAGAACTGCGATCTTCGGGGGACAGACTTCAGCGGATCCAGGATGGATAATGTTGCCTTCTATAATAATAAGCTCATCGGAATGAAGCTCTGCGGCTGCAAAGCCAGAGGTTGCAGTTTCAGATTTCAGGATATGACTGATATAGATCTCAGAGGGGCCAATATATATGCGTCGGTTTTGGAAGATGCTATTAACCAGGACAAGGTAATCGTCGATGACAACACTAAGTGGTATAAGATGCGCTGCCCGGAAATAGGAGAGGCTTTCATTGCTTGGAAGTGCTGCACGGACCTCAGGGTTGTGATGATGCTTGTCCCGCGGGATGCAAAAAGATGTATGGCGACAATGGAGACAGGCAGAGCTGAGAAAGTTAAGGTCCTGAAAATAACAAATATAGATGAGACGGAGAACTACAGCTGGGCGCAGTCAACCGTAGATCCGGACTTCTACTACGAGGTCGGCAAGTGGATGGAGCCGGCCAACGGGTTCCAGGAAGACAGGTGGAAGGATTCATCACCCGGCATTCATTTCTTTCTCGACAGACAGCAATGTGTGGACTACCAGTCCAAATAGCATCGCTTGAAACCGAATCATATGCGTGATACTATTAGGCGGTGCGAAAAGGAGATACTAAATGAGAACAGTTATGCTCATCGCAAGTGTGGCGATGGTAGCTTCGGGAATATTCTGCGTTGCAAATTCAAGTGCGGCGTTTATATCTTTGGCCTTTGTAATAGGCGCGGTCTTCCTGATCATGGGAGTCTGTGAGATTATCATAGGGCGCAGAGCTGACTTTGAAAGAGATGAGACAGCAATAGGGCTTACAAAGGACGGAATCAGATCGATTATAATCGGTCTGGTAATTATCAGCGGTCAGGTAAATGACGATATAGCCGCTCAGATGATATTCGGATTATATTTGGCTTTTGAAGGAGTGTATTCATTCAGAACGGATTGGCTGAATGTAACGCATGTTCCGAGAGACCAGAGGGTCAACATGACCATAAGCGCATTCATGCTTGTGATCGGAATCTACACCTTGTTTAACACCTCGGTGTTCAGGTTCCCCGTAATAATGCTTATAGGAATAGGCCTCGTCTTAATAGGCCTCAGACGATTTGCTCAATCATTTACGATTGAGTACATAAGGCCAAGCTTCGTCACCGGAAACGAAGAGAAGCTTCGCGAGGCACAGGAAGAGGAAAAGCGTGCACTTGCCAAAGCCAAAGAAGGAATCAGAGAGCAAAAAATAGCGCAAAGACGTATTAAAAAGATAGAAGAAGATATCGAAGCTGAGCAGGAAATGATGAAGGAAGCTCAGATAAGAAAAGAGGAGCGAGAGGTGGAAGAAAGCCTTGAAAAACAGTAAACCTCTTTGCTGAGAAACATCGTGACAACACATAGAAATTGAAGGCCCTGATAAGGGCCTTTTTTAATCGAAAATTAAATAAATTTTTTTCAAAAAACTTGTTGACACTATATAGGTGTACGAGTATACTAATAAAGCTGTCGCTAAACGAGGCAGCGGAACATTGAAAACTTCATAGTGCAGAACAAGTCTTGAAATTTAAAGGGTTACGGCCCTAAAAAAGAAAGACTTTGAAAGAAAGACAAGCAAGCGAACAAGCTTGGTTGTCCCTATCAATTCAAAGCACAATAATATGACGCATAACGCGTCATCCGAGTTACGGATTACAACGCCGCTACGGCGGCGAGGTAAAGATATTTTTATTAAGAGTTTGATCCTGGCTCAGGATGAACGCTGGCGGCGTGCCTAATACATGCAAGTCGAGCGAGAAATTAAGAAGAAGCGTTTTCGGACAATTCATCTTAATGGAAAGCGGCGGACGGGTGAGTAACGCGTAGGCAACCTGCCCTTAGCAGAGGGATAGCCATTGGAAACGATGATTAAAACCTCATAACGCTGAGATAACACATGTTATCTTTGCCAAAGATTTATCGGCTAAGGATGGGCCTGCGTCTGATTAACTAGTTGGTGAGGTAACGGCTCACCAAGGTGACGATCAGTAGCCGACCTGAGAGGGTGATCGGCCACATTGGAACTGA
>CACWIO010000136.1 GCA_902760855.1 uncultured Eubacteriales bacterium | reverse complement strand
TGCTGTATGATTTTTACGGCGAGATGCTTACGCCTCATAGAAGAGTTGTTATGTCGCGAAACAAGGCTCCGAATAATCGCTGGTATTATTATTCTCGTAATATCAATGACAAGGATAAGAGCTACTTAGGCGTCGGAAATACAGTTGAGATTAATGAGATTAAGGAACTCAGATTCTTAGATAAATCAATTTCTTTAATTGACAAGAACATCGATGTAGTGGGGAGAGCTCTTAATAAGATTCAAAGAACGGATTATGAATCAGTTAATAATATGATTCCTGATACATACAGATGGGCCGATTTAGGATATGGCAACAGCAATAGCGAAAAAGCAAGTGAGTGGAAGAATAAGGCAGAGGCCATAAAGGCTGCGAACGGAGTCTTTAGGCCTGAAGAATTGAAGGTCTGGACAGATGATGGAAAAAGGGTCAGATCGAAATCAGAAGGAATGATCTACAACTATCTGCTTTCGAGAGGAGTCACTTTTGTTTATGAACTTCCGATGCGTTTGAGAGGGAGCACTGTGTTTCCGGATTTCACCATTCTTTCGGAAATAGACTACAAGACTGAAGTGTTAATAGAGCATCAGGGCATGATGGAATTTGGGGATTACAGGAATAGGTTCGCAGATAAAACACATAGATATATTCGTGAAGGGTTCACGCCGGGAGTTGATGTATTCTTTACGTTTGATAATGCCGATGGAGGCCTCGACATGAGACCTATAGAAGACATAGTAAGAAATCATATCAAGGCTGGCAGCTAGCTGCGGAGGGTGAGTTGATGGCTGATGGAAAGTGGACGATGACTGAGGATGATGCGAAGAGGGTCGATCTCAGCTTCGAAGAATCAAATAGAGGAAGCATTAGGTTTCTGCCTAACTATGGGAAGGAAATAGCAGTAGATAATAGAGCAGGAGACGCAAAAGAGATATGCGCTTTTTGCGGTTCTGACGAGCTGCAAAGCGGATTTGGTGGAATCGGAGAAGGCTTCGGGTATAAGTCATATAAATGCAGGGCGTGTGGAGGCACGTCTAGTTTTGTCTACAAGGATGATCAGGGAAAGCTGATTTGATTTCATTCATAGATGACAGATAGAAGGGCGAGTCTACTGAGCGTAGGTTGTAGACACGGGCATCACATATTAATCTGAGGGCATGAGGAGGAATCAGATATGAATCAATATGTGACGGGAACTATGATAAAGCGCCTGAGGGAAGGAAGACAGCTGACTCAGCAACAGTTGGCTGAGAAGCTGGGTGTAAGCGACAAGGCTATATCCAAATGGGAGACCGGAAGGGGATATCCGGATATAACGCTTGCAGAGCCGCTGGCAGCTGCGCTCGGAGTATCGCTGATAGAGCTATTCTCCGGTGAGGATGTGGCAAACACCAACAGGAGTTTCAATATGAAGCGACTGAAGCTCTACGTCTGCCCGATTTGCGGAAATATTATACAGAGCACGGGAAGGGCTGTGGTCAGCTGCTGCGGAATTACTCTGCCGGCGCTTGAGGCGGAAGCTGAGGATGATTTGCATCATCTTAAGATTGAACAGGTCGAAGATGAGTACTATGTGTCAATCGATCACGAGATGAGCAAGAAGCACTACATATCTTTCATTATTGCAGTGCAAGATGATGGATGTGAAATCAAGAAGCTCTATCCGGAAGGAAGCGCAGAGGCACGCTTTAAGATAAGCAGGACCAAGAGCTTCATGTACTATTGCAATAAACACGGCCTATACCAAACTTCAGTCAAATGAATAAACAAACACAGATGCTTGTGCTACAATTGCTTTAAGAAATCATAGAAGAAAGAGGCCCTGCTTTATGCCGGGCAGACGAACTTAAATGGCAATTCACATTGTTTTGGTTGAACCTGAGATACCACCGAATACGGGAAACATTGCAAGGACGGCTGCTGCTACGGGCAGCGTTCTTCATTTGGTGAAGCCGCTGGGCTTTAGTTTAGATGAGAAGAGCCTAAGGCGTGCGGGACTTGACTACTGGCCATATGTCTCGCTTGAAGTTCACGAGAGCCTCGAAGCCTTTTTGGAAAAGTATGAGGGCAGGAGAATGTGGCTCTCGACGACAAAAGGGGATAAGCTTTATACAGAGGCCGAGTTCAGAGATGAGGACATGATACTCTTCGGACGCGAGACGGCGGGTCTACCCAAAGAGTTTATAGACGAGAGAAAAGAGTGGGCTATTAGGATTCCGATGAGCAAGGACACCAGGCTCAGATCCTTCAATCTTTCGAACGCTGCTAACATAGTGCTGTTTGAGGCATTAAGGCAGCTTGACTTCCCGGGTCTGGAATAGTCGAGCGGACTGGGCCACATGAGATGGCGAGGCCACTTCGTAAGATTAGCAGTGGAACTTGCAGAGAATATGGAGTAATATAATAGGGCATCTGCGTTCAATGAGCGCAGGATGGCGGGATGTAGCGCAGCTTGGTAGCGCATCTGACTGGGGGTCAGGAGGCCGTAGGTTCAAATCCTATCATCCCGACCAATTGAGGCATCG
>CACWIO010000135.1 GCA_902760855.1 uncultured Eubacteriales bacterium | reverse complement strand
CGCTGGTAAGGGCCGGTGCTTTTGATGATATAAATCCGAATAGAGCGCTGATGATGGCGGTCAGTGAGGATGCTGTGCAGAGGGCACAGAAATTAGCCAAGAAGGGTAACAAAGATCAGCTGAGTCTCTTTGATCTCGACGACTTCGATGATGAGGCGCTCGAGAGCCCGGCGCTTCCTGATGTGGCGGATTTCGATAACGATACCAAGCTGGCTTTTGAAAAGGAGATGCTCGGAGTGTATCTTTCGGGGCATCCGCTGGATGAGTATGCGGAACTTATGAGCAGGAATACCAGTGCGACTACGGCGGAGCTGACTTCGGGAAGCGAGGAGTTCCATGCGGAGAATGACGAGGACGACAGCATGGTCATCAATACATCATCGTTTAAGGACGGTGACAGGGTAGTGATGGCGGGTATGGTATCGGGTGTGCGCACCATGATCACCAGGAAGTCGCAGGAGATGGCTCGCATGACTCTCGAGGATTTCGATGGCGCAATTGATGTTATAGTTTTCCCTAAAGTGTATGAACGCAGGAGGAACTACGTACAGAACGACGCTATAGTTGCGCTGTCCGGCAAGGTGAGTTTCAAGGACGAGTCCGACGCTGAGATATTAGCCGAGGATATAGTTCAGATAGAGAATATTGCGGAGCTAGCCAGGAATAAGGAGAGGCGAGAAGACGATTATTACGGCTCAAGAGCGGGCGGAAGCAGTGATTACGCTGTCAGAGAGGAGAGGCCTGCTCCGAGACCGATTGAGAATCCGGTGAAGCTCAGGGTAAGCGAAGATGTGGTAGCGGCGCACGGAGATAATAAGGGTGTGCTGATGCATTTGACGGATATGCTGAGCCTGTATCCGGGTGAGCGCGATGTACTGGTATATCTGCCGGACGGGCGCATGGTAAGGGTGAACGAAGACAGGAGAGTGACTTATTCGGAAGAGCTGAGGGATAAACTGATACGTCTGCTCGGCTCGGAGAATGTAAAGGCTTAATTGCTTATAAACTCTTGGAGGGAAATGTGAGTAAACTCAGGAAGTTCTTGATTATAGATTTGATATTGCTAATGGCGGTATTGGGTGCTCTGACTATATCTAGAATTCTAAAAGAGAATAATTCAGACTATATCGAGCCCGAGCCGCAAGAGGAGATAGCCGAAGAGATAGAAGAGGCAATTCCGGAAGAGGGAGAAGCCGAGGAAGTTGCAGAGGCTCAGCCTGAGATTTCGGAGGAGGTCAATCCGGACGAATGGAACCTTCTTTTGGTTAATCCGTGGAATGCTATTCCGGAGGGGTACAGCGTAGAGACTGCTTCGGTCGAGGGCGGATACGAAGTTGATGCAAGAGTAGCCGACTCCCTCGAAGCGATGCTGGCCGATTGCAGAGAGGCCGGCCACAGTCCGGTTGTTATCTCGGCTTTCAGAACTCGTGACACTCAGGAATACCTTTACAACACGACTGCCAATAAGGACGACACTGCTTACCCCGGCACCAGTGAACACGAATGCGGGCTTGCCGTAGATATATTGGAAACAGGTTACGGAGGCGATTGGGATAATGCAGAGAAGACCGCGCAGACAGAGACGCAAAAATGGCTTACTGAGAATTGCAAGGACTACGGTTTTATACTGAGATATCCGAGCGATAAAGAAGAGATAACGGGTATAGTATATGAATCGTGGCATTACAGATATGTCGGCAGAGAACACGCTGCCAAGATAATGGATAGCGGCGTATGCTTAGAGGAGTATTTGAAGAGACTTGACTACGAAACTAAAACAAGAATCAAAGATCAATAGATTAAGCGAGCTTGCGATAGGCAAGAGCGCGATTATCGAGGCTGTCGGAGGGACGGGCGCCCTCAGGCAGCATTTCCTTGATATGGGTGTGATACCCGGCGTCAGGATCAGAGCGGTTAAAAAAGCACCGCTGGGTGACCCTGTCGAGTATTGCATACATGGCTACGAGCTTACTCTAAGGCTCGAGGATTCGGCAAACATAGATATAAGATTGGCGGGAGATGCGGACGATTGTGATCAGTGCGAAAGCTGTGCGAGAAGAGAAGATGTATCTGCTTCCTCTGCGGCTGAGAGAAAGCCTAAGTCTGAGCACCCGGGACTAGGTGAGGGAGGCAAATTCCACCCTAAGGGCACGGGCAATCCTCTGCCTGACGACACCGTCCTTACATTTGCCCTCGTGGGCAATCAAAACAGCGGCAAGACGACTCTGTTCAATCAGCTGACGGGCGCGAATCAGCACGTCGGGAATTTCCCGGGCGTGACTGTCGACAGAAAAGACGGTCCGATACGCGGGAACAAATACACGAGGATTACGGATTTGCCGGGCATATATTCTATGTCTCCGTACAGCAGCGAGGAGATAGTGTCCAGGAATTTCGTGCTGGAGGAGAAACCGCACGCGATTATTAACATAGTTGATGCGACGAATGTGGAGAGAAATCTCTATCTTACGATGCAGCTTCTTGAGATGGAGATACCTGTGGTTGTCGCACTCAATATGATGGACGAGGTCGCAGCCAACGGCGGCACTATCGA
>CACWIO010000134.1 GCA_902760855.1 uncultured Eubacteriales bacterium | reverse complement strand
CCAGCATTTCATCAACATCGTCTGCTGCCCCGGCGCAGTACATCTTGGTATCCAGAGCAACCTGGTCATTACGACTCCTCGCGGTGTGGAGCATCTTACCGGTATCGCCTATGCGATTGGTAAGCTCTTGCTCCACGAACATATGGATATCTTCTGCACTCATATCTATTTCAAGAGCGCCGGATGTGATATCCTGCTCGATTCCCGTGAGGCCTTCGATGATAAGCCTTGCATCCGCTTCAGATACGATGCCTTGCTTGGCCATCATCTCGGCGTGTGCAATGCTTCCCTTAATATCTTGTTTATACAGCCTCATATCTACGCCGATGGATGAGTTTATCTCATCGACGAGGCTTGCTGTTTTACCGGCGGTCCTGCCCGCCCAAAGTTTATTCATGTCGTGATTTATTTTCCTTTAAATATTGCTTGATTAGAGTTTGCCTTTCTCAAGAAGGGCCATAGCCAGTGTAGGCAGTCCCCAAATATTGATGAAGCCTCCGGCCTGACCGTGGTCGAATGCTGTCTCGCCGAATGATGCGAGTTCCTCTGAGTAAAGCGAGTGAGGTGATGTAACTCCTGCAGGGATGATGTTGCCCTTATAGAGTTTCAGCTTAACTTCTCCTGTCACGTTCTTGTTGGCCTCGTTGGCAAATGCAGTCAGGGCCTCCTGAAGAGGTGTGTACCATTTGCCGTTATAGAGCATGTCCGCATAGTCTACGGCAAGCTTCTGCTTAAGGTGCTGAGTCTCTTTATCCATAGTGAGTGACTCAAGCTTGTTATGTGCGAAGTATAGGATGGTTCCTCCCGGTGTCTCGTATACGCCGCGGACCTTCATTCCGATAAGTCTGTTCTCGATGATATCGATGATTCCGATTCCATTGGCACCACCGATCTCGTTCAGCTTCTCAATAATCTTAGAAGCCTTCATCTTCTCTCCGTTGATTGAAACAGGAGCGCCTGCCTCAAATCCTATGCTTACATATGTAGGTTCGTCCGGAGCCTGGATAGGGGATACTCCCATTTCCAGGAAGCCTTCCTTCTCGTACTGAGGCTCTGTGGTCGGATCTTCAAGGTCAAGTCCTTCATGGCTCAGATGCCAGAGGTTCTTATCCTTAGAATAGTTGGTTTCTCTTGTAATCTTCAGAGGTACATTGTGAGCCTCCGCGTAATCGATTTCTTCATCTCTTGACTTAATATCCCACTCACGCCAAGGAGCGATGATATCCGTCTCAGGAGCCCAGCGCTTAAGAGCGAGTTCGAATCTTACCTGGTCATTTCCTTTACCTGTGCAGCCGTGAGCAATAGCATCCGCACCTTCTTCGAGGGCAACCTCAGCCAGCTTTTTAGCGATAACAGGTCTTGCAAAAGCTGTTCCGAGAAGGTAAGTCTCATACTTAGCTCCCATCTTAAGGGAAGGGATGATAACGTCATCTACCATCTCATCCATGAGATCTGCGATGATGAGCTTGGATGCGCCTGTGGCAAGTGCCTTTTCTTCAAGGCCGTCAAGTTCATCTGCGAGGCCTACGTTTCCTGCAACTGCGATAATCTCAGGATTGTCGTAGTTCTCCTTCAGCCAAGGAATGATGATGGATGTGTCGAGTCCGCCTGAGTAGGCGAGTACTATCTTCTTATACTTTTTGTCTGTCATATTTCTATCCTCTCTGTTTTGAAATGTATTTTTATAACAATGATATTATAAAAATACGCTACGCTTATGTCAACAGAAAATGTAAATATATGCAGAATATAATAAGATTGTATATATAAAGATACTTGATATTACCTTGACAAGCAAAGTGGCAGAGGTTAATATGTGCATAAAAATGCGAAAAGATGAATATAATCGCAAATCACTATTGGGCATGAAATGCATATTTATAGGGTGTGAGTCTAAAGAATAAGAAAGGGATTACAAATGTCACTCAAAGGAAAACACTTATTGAAGATGCTGGATCTCAGCACTAAGGATATCAACGAACTCTTGGACCTGGCTGCAAAGCTTAAGGAAGAGAAGAAGAACGGAATTCCTCATAAGCTGCATGAGGGTAAGAATATAGCTTTAATATTTGAAAAGTCATCAACCAGAACAAGATGCTCATTCGAAGTAGCCGCTGCGGACCTCGGAATGCATTCAACATACCTTGATCCGTCAGGCTCTCAGATGGGAACCAAGGAATCCATTGCGGATACCGCGCGTGTTCTCGGAAGAATGTATGACGGAATAGAATACAGGGGCTTCGGACAGGAGAGAGTGGAAGAGCTTGCAAAATATGCGGGAGTTCCTGTTTGGAACGGTCTGACAGACGAGTCTCATCCGACACAGATTCTCGCAGACTTTCTTACCATAAAGGAACACTGCGGTGATCTTGCAGGTAAGAAACTGGTATTCATGGGAGATGCCTGCTTCAACATGGGCAATTCTCTGATGGTAGGCTGCGCCAAGATGGGCATGCACTATGTGGCATGCGCTCCTGAGAAGTATTGGCCGGATAAGAAGCTCGTAAAAAAATGTCAGAAGATTGCCGAAAAGACGGGCGCTGTTATCGAGTGCATCGAAGAACCTGCGGAAGCG
>CACWIO010000133.1 GCA_902760855.1 uncultured Eubacteriales bacterium | reverse complement strand
CATATCGTAGTAGTCATACTCTCTCTTGGTTATCTGATGCGCCTGATGACTCGAGACACCGAGGTCATTTCCGGATACTCCGATTCCATTTTCCGCGAGCTTTCGCCTTGCAGGCGGATATACAGGCATCCCAATCTCCTCTGTGCTCGTCGCAGCAGAGTCAATCCTGAAGTCCGCCTCATCCTCCGAATCGCAATTAATCCCAAGCACATTACGCCCGGCCTTTATAGCCATATCCTTCATAACAAACTCCCCCATCGGGCTCCTGCATATGTTGCCGTGGCAAACGAATAATATCTTTTTCATTGCTTGAATAATCCTTTTAGAATTTGATGACTTCCGGTTCCTTTGTGAATGAGCTGAATGTTGCAGTCGCATCTTTGAAGTAGAAGACCTCGGTGTTGCCGTCATCCGCAGCATACATCTGCTGAAGCTCAGGATACGCATCAAGCATAGACTGTTTTGCTTCTAAACGCTCATCCTCAACAAGAGTTCCCGCCACTCTAATCCAGTCACCGTTTAGAAAAGCGCAAATCTCCACCTTCGGATTAGCATGGATCTGCTTGGATACTTCTTTCACCTTGCCGGTCTGAATATATAATCTATCCTCGAAAATATGAATGGTCCCGAAAGGCCTGATACGCGGCTGATCACCCTCAACTGTCCCGAGATAATAAACACCTGCATCTTTTAAAAACTTTTCAACTCTCTGCATTTTTACTCCTCCTTAATTATATAGTCTAATCTTCAACAACTGCATAGCATCTGGCCGTAAAGCCCGAGCCACCTCTTACCCTCGGGAATCCACATACTATCAGCGCTCCCGTCGCCGGCAATTGATCAAGATTCTTCAATACTTCTATCTGGAATCTCTGCTGATCAAGTATGTACGTCTCGCACGGATAGCCATCTCTTGCGGCGATAACCGCCGAGTCTGTATCGGTAGTCTCGTGTCCGATTGCCGCTATATTTCTTTCTTCTACCAAATACTTAAGCGCATCTATGCCCCATGCCGGGTAGTGTTTATTACCCTCAGCATCGTAATTGTCCATGTCTTCTCTCTTGGACCAATCCGTGCGGAGCGCCACGAATGCTCCCTCAGGAATCTCCCCGTGAACGCTCTCCCAGGCCTTGATATCCTCTGCGCTTGCCGCATAGTCCGCATCGGCTGCAGCCTTATCACAAATATCCACTACGCAAAGAGGCAGTATCAGCTCCTCTGCTCCGATCTCATCGAGAGTCCTCCTGCCCTCCACAAAATGGCAAGGCGCATCCACATGTGTTCCGTACTGACTCACCAGAGTGTATGTGTTGGCGTAGAACCCATGCTCTTTGTAATTGAATAGCGTGTCGTCTATCATGTCAGGAAAGCCCGACCAATGCGGCGTGTCCGGGGACACAACGTGTGACAGTTCAACTACTTTGCAGCTGCTCTTAAGATCTTCCAGCAAATCCCATAATCTCTTTGACATAGCGTCTACTCCTTTCTGTCTTCCATATCAAGTCTATCTCTGTCCCTCGAATCTTTCCATACCATATCGTAAATCAGAGGGTCGCGTATCAGATGCCTCCACGCTGTCTCGGTGGCCTTCAAGAATCTCTCGTCCAGCTCCGCCTCTTCCTCAATCATAGGGCATGCGTAGGGCAAATCAAAGTCGTTATACACCAGACCCAGCTCTCCGTCTTCGCTCAGATGTGGCAGAAGCGGAAATGTCCTGCATTGCATAGGCCTAAGATGCCTCGGACAAACAGGCGGTGTCTGGCAACGCACAAACCACACTTTACCGTTCCATGACTCAGGGAATTCGTACTCGTTCGTGATAAGCGCTTCCCACGTGAGCCAGTCCGCTTTCTTATCGTGAAGCTTATCTTCTCCGGGTAGTAGCATAATACCCAGACTATCGTCATACTTGGCTACCGTGCAGCAAGCTGCTCCGCAAATAGTGCCGCAGTCGAAAGGCATAGGCGACACTCTGTCGAGCAGTCTGTAAATTGCTCTATATGTACGTTTCCTAATCGTGCTTTTAATCATTAGCTAAGCTCATCCCACTGATACTTATCGAGATCGACCATGTAATCGTCGCTTACCTCAATGCCTTCCGATTCGAGCCTCTCCTTTTGCACGTTAATGCCACCGAATGCAAAGCGTCCCGTGAGTTTGCCTTGATGATTCACGACCTTGTAACAAGGATATCGCTCCGGATCGGGATTCTTATGCAGGTAATTGCCAACAAGCCTTGCTAGCCCGGGATTTCCCATCCAATTCGCAATCTGCCCGTAAGTAACGACCTTGCCGTCAGGTATGGTCAGCAAGTATTCTAGAATCGCTTGCATATAATCATCTCTCATGTAGACATTATAACAAATGAAAAAAGGACTGTCGAAACAGTCCTCTAGTCTGGAGGCGACACCCGGATTTGCGACGGCCCATCGGACCTAAACTGCTTGATCTCCATAGATCTGATAGAACTCCGCTTCTGCGGCGGATGCCTGTTCCACGCCTCGTCCGCAGCGTGGCGAGAGCAAACTGCAATGTCTGCCGCATTGGTTGCAGAAAAGACCGCTAAGATATTCCTCAAGAGATACTGTCTCTTCTTCCGGCTCCGGTTCCGGCTCCAGCTCGATGACATTCCCGCCGTCC
>CACWIO010000132.1 GCA_902760855.1 uncultured Eubacteriales bacterium | reverse complement strand
AATCTTCCAACATAAGCCCTTGTTACAAGGGAAATCTCATATTCACTTTTAGACAGCATTCCGAGAGGATTCTTTGAATCCATTTTCATAAGAATGCTGCATGCGATAAGTTCATCCGTGTCCCATCTCGTAACCCTGTATCCGAAATCCGTGACTCTTGCGGAATCGACTATCGAGTGGCCATCCACTATTTCCCTTTTTATCCTGTAGGGCACCGTAATCGCCGTATCCGCAATCATGCTCTCGCATGCCCCTTTTCTCATCTCGTTGGCCGCAATAAAATTGCAATCCTCTATGCAGGCATACATGAGAATAATCGAAGTGAGGCACATCACGGATATGATCATGATGGGCAGAGTAATGGCGGCCTCTACCAAGTAGCTGCCTCTCCTGCATATTATCGAGCCTCTGATTCTATTTATAGCTGTCTTCAAACTCATAACTCCTGCCGTTTGCCTCAATGCTGAACCTGGTGCCTACGTAATACTCCATCATGTTGAAGTCCCTGTAATATCTGAATTTCATATTAATCTGCACCAAATCCATTATCCTGAGCAGCCTGACTCTCTCATCCATAGCAAGTATCATGATCATCAAATGTTCATCGTAATTCAGCCCGTCCCTCAGCACCGACACTTTATCGCTTATGCCGTCGAGGGCATTTATCTCGTCTCTCTTTTCATTGAGAAGCTCCTTGGATTCATCATCAAGGTCCTTTCTTACCTTGTCGCTGTCGAGCACGGCGCCTAGCCCCGTCTTCCATTCAGCGGGGCCTTTAATTATCGGAACTCTCTCATTATCCAAAAGTTCCCTCATATCCGTCTCAGTCTCAAGCGCTGCCCAAGCCTCGGCAATCACTATCTGAGTGAGAAGTCCAAGCGGCCCCGGCGTAATCGACTCAGCAACCTGCAGTATGAGCTGCACCTTCTGCGGATCTTTATATAGCGAAACAAGATTGAGAGCATTCCTCATCAAGAACACATTTCTCTTCACTACCCTTAGGTTCTCATCATCACTGCTGCTTCCGTTTATCACATACTCCCATTCGTTTCTAAAAAGAGATTCTTTGTCGCTCGCATAAGTTACGGCGTTATCGAAGTGCTTCTCAATAAAAATGACTTCCGATCCTGCAGCTGAAATCGCCCCTTTTATTCCCTCGGAGCTGCCAAGTGCTTTAGCCTTGCTGACTATTCCTTCCAGGCTAATCGATCCTCCCATGCCTCCGGACGGCAGAGTATCAAGCACTACTTTATTTCCTATTGTCCTGCCTCCTCCTGAGGTTTCATAATCTTCGCTTCCTATGTAATTGCTGCCTATAATCTCGCTCCTTTTGCTCCTACCACCTCCGAATGCGATATCGCCTATAATTCGCCCTGTGAGACCTTTTTTCATAGCTTCAAGGAAATTGTCCGGATCGCCCAGTTCGTATCCTGTCAGGTCAGCATTTGCGCCTCCGATATCTATACCTAGCCTGTCTGCAGTTGAATAGTCCATATAGTATTCAACTTTATCGCTTATCTCGCTGTCATTTCCGAAATAAGCCATTATTCCGTAGTCTTCCATCAGCGGCAAATCATACTCAGATAGAATCGCCTTGGTCCAAACTCTGCCAAAAGCCTCGCATTCGCTCTTGATTGTAAGTTCCCTGCATATTCCTATCGCACTTGTAACGCAAATCGCAAAAGCCACGAAAATCATAGCCGTCAGAACGGCCGAGGATCCCTTCTTGTTATCTATGCTTCTGAATCTGCCTCTTCTCATGG
This sequence comes from uncultured Eubacteriales bacterium, assembly GCA_902760855.1. Lineage (GTDB taxonomy): Bacteria > Bacillota > Clostridia > Peptostreptococcales > Anaerovoracaceae > Crickella. The sequence continues at coordinate 898 of CACWIO010000132.1, read as the reverse complement.
GATAATCCCTCCCGCACGCGCCAAGAGATCCTCGTTCAGCATGTAGCATTTGCTTTCTATTTCCTTGCTCACATCAAATCTGAGCACTCCTCCTCGGATTAGCTTGACTTCCTCTGTGTTCTTATAAACCTGAAAGCCTGTCCCTTCGTAGGAGTCGCTTCTCTCAAGAGCTTCTATATGCTGGGATACGCTTGTGTTAAGGATTTCCAGGTAGAACACGAATGACCGAACCAATAACATCGCGGTTAAAATAATAAGAGGAAGCGAGATGGCCCCTTCAACCATCTCCGCTCCTCTTTTGTTTGCGAGAGCCCTTATATAAGTTTTGAGAATTGCACATTTTGATCCCATCTCCGGTCCCCTTTTTTCAATCAGAAATTAGCTGCATCGAGGGCATTGAAAATCCTGTTTACGAAATCCACCACGGACCCTTTAAAGATAATTCCAACAGCCACGGCAATTGCGACCAAGATCGCAACCTGCACCATCTCCATCCCCCTCTTATCCCTCAGTCCTCTGAACCACTTCATTCTTATCCTCCTTTCTTTTTTCATATCTATCTATATCTGAATCAACGCCGGTGCGGCGGTGACCGCAATTAATACAACAAGCATAAGGGCCATGGGTCCGGATAGTTTGGTCTCCGCCTTCCTACCCAGTTCCTCTGCCTTCTTTTTTCTTTCGTTCCAAAGAAGCCTTCCCTCCTGCCTAAGTTTCTGGCTTAAATCTCCACCCCTGAATCTATTGTCAGCAATTATTCCAACCAGCCTTGAAAGCTCTTTAATCTTTAATTCCCCCGCATACTCCATGAGGTAGGAAATGCTTTCTCTGTTTGTTCCTTCCGCTTCCTCGGAAGCTTTAATTATCAGCCTCCCAAAGGCATTTATTTCCCCCTGAT
>CACWIO010000131.1 GCA_902760855.1 uncultured Eubacteriales bacterium | reverse complement strand
AGGCTCGGCTGCGTTCGATGAGTCCGCGCTCACGGGAGAAAGCCTCCCTGTAGATAAGATCGTAGGAGACCATATATCCGCAGCTACCATTAATAAGTCAGGATATATAAGAGCCAAGGCCACGAGGGTCGGAGAAGATACCACCCTGGCCAAGATAATAGATCTTGTATCTGACGCGGCTGCCACGAAAGCACCTATAGCACGTATGGCGGATAAGATAGCCGGCATATTCGTACCGACCGTAATCGCCATAGCGGCAGTTGTATTTATCATATGGATGCTGCTCGGAAAAGACATTGCTTTCGCACTTGAAAGAGCCATAGCGGTATTAGTTATAAGCTGCCCGTGTGCCCTCGGCCTGGCGACTCCGGTTGCCATAATGGTGGGATCGGGAGTCGGAGCCAAGAACGGCCTGCTGTTTAAAACTGCAGCAGCCCTGGAGCAGACCGGCCGCATTGAGATTATGGCATTGGATAAGACGGGAACCATTACAGGAGGCAATCCTAAGGTAACGGATATCTACACATGCGAAGGGGTTTCGGAAGATGAACTTACGGAAGTCGCAGCCGCGGTTGAATCGCGATCGGAGCATCCGCTCGCAAAAGCAATATGTGAACACCTCGGAGCTACCACCAAACGCATAAGCGATTATGAAGAAATTGCAGGCGGCGGAGTAAGGGCGTTTACTTGGGACGGAAATCATGCCGTCAGAATTGCCGGCGGAAATGCCGCCTTTATGGAAGAGAATAATGTGAAAACAGAGGCTGTAGAACAGCTTTCAAAAGAAACAGCTGATCTGGCCAATGCAGGAAAGACGTCCGTGCTCTTCTGCAAGGGAGGAAAACTCCTCGGACTGATTGCTCTTGCAGATTCGGTCAGAGAAGACAGCAAGGATGCCATAGGCAAGCTTAAAGAACTCGGGATAAGAACCGTTATGCTGACAGGAGACAAGCAGCAAACTGCAGAAGCTATTGCGGCAGAGGTCGGAGTCGACGAAGTAGTGGCAGCTGTCTTGCCGGACGGTAAGGAAGAAGTCGTCAGAAAACTTATGGAGCAGGGAGTGACTGCAATGGTAGGCGACGGCATCAACGATGCACCTGCTCTTACAAGAGCGAATGTCGGAATCGCCATCGGTGCGGGGACCGATGTAGCTATAGAAGCGGCAGATGTAGTTCTCAGCGGAAGCAGCCTGACAGAAGCGGTCAAGGCTGTCAAACTCGGACGAGGCACGCTCAGAAACATAAAAGAGAATCTCTTCTGGGCATTCATATACAACATACTGCTCATACCGCTTGCCGCAGGAGCCTACACAGGGCTGTTCCACGGCTGGACACTGAGCCCGATGATAGGAGCGGCTGCAATGAGCCTTTCTAGTTTCTGCGTATGCATGAACGCACTCAGACTTAACCTTATTAAACTGGACTGAAAATGAATTACACCATAAGAGAGATAGAATCAAAGGATAATAAAGGGATAGAGCAGGTGATAAGAAGCTGCCTCATTGAATACGGAGCAAATCACGAAGGCACGGCATGGGCCGACCCTTACCTCGGCACCTTATCTGCAGTCTATAACACTCCCGGAAACAAATACTGGGTGGCAGAAGATGAAGAGGGACGCATCGTCGGAGGAGTCGGCATAGGAGAACTCGAAGGAAGCCCTGATGTCTGCGAGCTTCAGAAGATGTACTGCCTCCCTGATGTCCGCGGCACGGGTGTTGCCAATCAGCTGATAGAAGCCGCCTTTGAATTCGCAAAAAAGTATTACAGGAAATGCTATCTCGAAACTTTCGAAAATATGATCCCCGCCCGGAAATTCTACAAAAAGCACGGCTTTGAGTTGACTGACGAAAGACTCGGAGCCACGGGGCACTTTGCCTGCGATGTGCTGTTCATAAAGGTATTGTAATAAAGCAATCATGACAGTAAAATGGAAAATGCGATTGCATAGTAAAATGATAGGTAAAAAAACCAGCCGACAATTGATGCTTTGCAAGGGATGGTTGTGACAGAGAGAGGAGAATGAAAGAATGAAAGATTCAACAAAATGTTTACATGCCGGATACAGTCCTAAGAACACAGAGCCGAGGGTCATGCCTATAGTGCAGAGCACAACTTATGTATACGACTCAACCGCTGATGTGGCTGCAGTATTCGACGATCCGACAAGATCATTAATATATTCAAGATTTGCCAACCCGACAGTAATGGCGGTAGAAGATAAAATATGCGCACTTGAAGGCGGAGTAGGTGCTATGTGCACATCTTCCGGCCAGGCGGCATCGCTTCTTTCGGTGCTGAATCTCTGTCAGGCAGGAGACAGTTTCATCAGCCTTTCCGAAATTTACGGAGGAACGGTAAATCTCTTCGCATTCACACTGAAGAAACTCGGTATAGAGTGCATCTTCGTGGATAAGAATGCGAGCGATGATGAAATAAATGCTGCATTCAAAGATAATACCAAGCTCGTATTCGGCGAGACAATCGCCAATCCCGCACTTTCGGTTTTGGACATCGAGAGATTTGCGAATATCGCACATGCTCACAATGTGCCGCTCATAGTAGACAGCACATTTGCCACTCCTATGCTGTGCAAACCATTTGATTTCGGTGCGGACATAGTCATCCATTCGACTACAAAGTACATGGACGGACATGCCGTTCA
>CACWIO010000130.1 GCA_902760855.1 uncultured Eubacteriales bacterium | reverse complement strand
CTTGCGTGCCGGTCATGCTGTATGACGAGATAAAGACGGCTGAATTCGCCCGCCGCATGATGGATAAGGGCATATATGTCGTGGCATTCTCATATCCGGTAGTACCTAAGGGCAAGGCCAGAATCAGGACTCAGCTCTCTGCAAGCCATACCAAAGAGGACATCGACCGCGCGGTCGAGGCATTCATCGAAGTTCGCGAGGAGATGGGCCTGTAGAATACTAAAACTGAGATAGAAGAATAGTGAAAATAAACGGAAAAGTCTTTGCGACAGCAGAGGCTTTTTCCTTGCGTAAAAAGAGCACAATCTTATGTGCAAAATCTGTTGACACAGCCGATAAAAGCGAGTATATTGTGTATTGGAATTAGCACTCTAACTCATCGAGTGCTAACAGACAAAACCAAGAATTAGGAGGCAGGCAGATGGATCTCAGCGAAAGACAACTTCAGATACTGCAGGCGATTATCACGGATTACGTAGAGAACGCCGAGCCGGTCGGTTCACGTTCTATCGCAAAGAAATACGATCTGGGCGTAAGCCCTGCGACAATAAGAAATGAGATGTCGGATCTCGAGGAAATGGGTTATCTGACACATCCTCATACCTCGGCCGGAAGAGTGCCATCGGATAAGGCGTACAGACTGTACGTAAACAATCTGATGAAGAGGAAGAACCTCTCCGCCAAGGATAAGAAGATGATAAACGACCGCCTCTCCGCAAGCCGAGATGAGTTCGACAGGACCATCAGACACGCGGCAGAGCTGCTCTCAGAGATAACGCAGCTTGCGTCGTTTGCCATGACGCCGGCGGCTAACGAAGAGACTATAAGTTTCATCAGGCTGATGCACGTGGACGATCGCACTCTCATACTCATGATAGTAAGCGAGAGCGGTAATGTGACAAATACGACACTCAGGCTCAATTGCGATTGCACCCAGGAGATGCTGGAGCTGCTCAGTAAGAACATGACGGTCAACTACAAGGGTAGGACCTTAGACGACGTGCTTAAGAGCGAGATTATCGAGGACGTCGGCACGGATATAGAGGCCATGAACCAGCTGAGGGGAAGCGTAATGCCGAGCTTCATGCGTACGCTCGAGGATATGCTGAACGTAAATCTCTACATGGAGGGCATGACCAATATCTTCAATCTGCCGGAGTATTCGAGCATAGACAGGGCGCGCGATTTCATGGAGCTCTTCGCGCAGAAAGATTGGTTCACACAGAAGATGCTCGCAAGAGATGAGGGCGTCGTGGTGACCATAGGCGAGGAGAACGAAAGCCTCAAGGATTGCACCCTGATTACGGCGACCTATCACGTGGACGGCAAGATGGTCGGTAAGATAGGAGTCATAGGGCCGACGCGTATGAAATATGACGAAATTACTTCGATAATGGAGTATTTGACGAATAATCTGAGCGAGACGTTCAAGCTCACGGACGGGAGCTCCGGGGACGGGACCGAAGACAGATAATCAAGCGGAAAGGACAATATACGGAAATGTCAGAAGAGAAGAAAAACATCCCTATAGAGGATGGGAATGAAGAGGAAGTAAAGGCTGAGGCCGAGGCAGCGGAAGAAACTACAGAGGAAGCTGCAGAGGAAGCTGCTAAAGAGGCTCCGGAAACAGAAGAGAAGGCGGAGCCTGAGCAGAGCGCTGAGGAGGCCGAATCCGAAAGATATATGCGCCTCATGGCGGAGTTTCAGAACTTCAAGAAACGCGCTGCGAAGGAGAAATCAGATATTCATGCGTTTGCCAACGAGCGCATAGTAAACGATTTGCTGCCGGTGCTGGATAATTTCGAAAGAGCGTTGGGTGGTGAGAGCGAAGGCGCAGGCGCCGAGACTCCTGAGATGAGCGAGGAGGTCAAGAATTACGCGAAGGGCATGGAGCTCATTTGCGGACAGCTTAGGACGGCGCTCGAAAAGGCGGGGCTTAAGGAGATTGCCGCTCTCGGAGAGGACTTCGATCCGGCCTTCCACAATGCGGTTATGACCGAGTCCCTCGAGGAATTCGAGGACGGTAAGATCAGCAAGGTCCTGCAAAAGGGATACACGCTGAATGACAGGGTAATCAGGCCATCGATGGTGGCAGTGAACAAAAAATAGTTAATAAATCTATTCGATAATAGGAGGATATAAAAATGGGAAAAGTAATAGGAATTGACCTTGGTACAACCAACAGCTGCGTAGCAGTACTTGAGGGCGGAGAGCCTACGGTTATCACCAACTCTGAGGGTATGAGAACTACACCATCCGTAGTTTCTTTCACAAAGAGCGGCGAGAGACTCGTAGGCGAGACCGCAAAGAGAATCGCAATCACAGAGCCGGAAGGCACTGTAGCTTCGATCAAAAGACATATGGGAGAGGATTACAAAGTTAATCTTCGCGGAAAGGATTACACACCGCAGGATATCTCTGCGATGATCCTTCAGAAACTCAAAGCCGATGCTGAGGCTTATCTCGGAGAGAAGGTAACAGAGGCTGTAATTACAGTTCCTGCTTATTTCTCAGATGCTCAGAAGCAGGCTACTAAGGATGCAGGTAAGATCGCAGGACTCGATGTTAAGAGAATCATCAACGAGCCTACAGCCGCATCACTCGCTTACGGCCTCGATAAGGATGCCGGATCGCACAAGATCCTCGTTTACGACCTGGGCGGCGGTACATTCGACGTATCCATACTCGAGCTCGGTGACGGAGTATTTGAAGTACTCGCTACTAACG
>CACWIO010000129.1 GCA_902760855.1 uncultured Eubacteriales bacterium | reverse complement strand
ACCTGCACGATAGTTTATCAGCAGTATATGAGACACGGCATAATGCCTGATGAATACAACGCAAGAGTTCTGCTTACTGGGCTTATAGCGGATACCCTCATACTCAGGAGCCCGACGACTACGGCATCGGATATAAGCACAGCTGAGATGCTGGCTAGACTGGCAAAAATTCCGAGCCTTGATGAGTTCGGAGAGAAGCTCTTCAGCATAACCGACAACCTCGCAACTCAGGATGCAGAGAAGATGATACTTTCAGACTTCAAGAAATATGAGCAGGGCGGAGTGCGCATGGGCGTCGGCCAGTGCGAAGTTACGACTCTGAAAAATATAGACGAATATGCAGATCGCTACCTTGATACCCTCAAAGAGATTGCCAAAGATCAGGACCTCGATTGGACACTTCTGATGGTAACGGACGTACTCAGAGAAAAGAGTATACTTCTCACATCTCAGTACAGGGCCAACAGAGATTTGCCGTATGCAAAGATACGAGACTGCATGTACAGCATGCCGGGAGTTATGAGCAGAAAGAAGCAGCTGCTTCCGACGCTGCTCTCAGCTACGAATGCAGGATAGAATTGGGACTTCAAAAGGAGGAATTAAAATGGCAAGCATTGGTTATTACACACCGACAAAGGTGCTCTTCGGAAAAGAGGCAGAGAATCAGGTAGGAGAGGTGCTTAAGGCAGAAGGCGCCACTAAAGTTTTAGTTCACTTCGGAGCAGGATCTGTTAAGAAGAGCGGACTACTTGACAGAGTAGAAGCCAGGATTAAGGAAGCCGGAATAGATTTTATCGAACTCGGAGGAGTTGTACCTAATCCGAGAGTTAGTCTGGTCCGCAAAGGCATTGAGATGTATAGGGATGAAGGCTGCGACTACATCCTTTCCGTCGGCGGAGGTTCCGTACTCGACAGCGCCAAAGCAATCGGATACGGAGTTTTCGGAGGCGGAGACGTTTGGGACTTTTACTGCGGAAAGCGTATGCCGGAAGGAATAGCACCTATCGGATGTATTCTTACGCTTTCAGCAACGGGCTCTGAGATGAGTGATTCTTCGGTAATCACAAATGATGAAACTGATCCTGTTTATAAGAGGGGATGCAATACAGACTTCGGAAGAGTAAAGTTCTCTCTGCTCAATCCTGAACTGACTTATACGGTTTCCGAGTATCAGACTGCATCAGGTGCGGTTGATATAATGATGCATACTCTTGAAAGATTCTTCCATAGCGGACACGGTCTTGACTTCACAGACGATCTTGCATGCACTCTTCTGAAGGAAGTTATGAAATGGACTCCGGTGGCACTTTATAAGCCGGACGATTATGATGCCAGAGCCAACCTCATGTGGTGCGGCACTCTTTCGCATAACGGCCTCATGGCCACGGGAAATGCAACTAAGGGAGACTGGGCTTGCCATCAGATTGAACATGAACTATCGGCTGAATATGATGTAGCGCACGGGGCAGGTCTTGCTGCCATTTGGGGTTCTTGGGCTCGCTACGTTCTCGACACCGACAGAGAAAGATTCGTGAAACTCGGCGAGGGAGTGTTTGGGGAGAGCGATCCTATCAAGGCCATAGAAAAATTCGAAGCATTCTTTAAGTCAATCAATATGCCGATTACCATTCAGGGCCTCGGACTCGATTTTGATGAGGCGGCATGCAGAACGGCTGCTCGCGGAGTTACCTTCCAGGATGCACGCACAATCGGAGACTTCAAAGTTCTTAACACAGAAGATGTATTCAACATCTACATGATGGCATCGGGCTTAAAATAACAGATGTGTATATATTAATTGAGGTTATAAAGGCAGCGGACAAGATAGATTTAATCTATTTTGTCCGCTTTTTCGCTGAGGGTAGAATTAGAGAAGGGATTAGGAGCAGCGCACTTTTGGGGCGCTTTTCTTGGTCCCGTCTCGTAGATGTTACTGGTTTTAACAAGGGAGATTATATTATGGCTGATAATCAACAAATGTGGAAAGATCTCGGCATGAACCTCGAGATGCATGACATGCTCTGCGAAGTACTTCCGGGAGCTATCGGTGACGTATTTATGTCTCAGGAGAACAGACCTGCAGCAATGGACTACTTCGACATGGTTCTTGCTGATGTACACGGCCTTCGCCCTGCCGAACTCGTGGAGTTCAGAAAAAACGGCGGAAAGGTATTCGGTACATTCTGTGCTTATGTACCTGATGAAGTTATCTTCGCAGCAGGCGGAATCGCAACAGGGCTTTGCGCAGGTTCTCAGTTCTGGGTACCGGGCGGCGAGAGATACCTTCCTGCCAACACTTGCCCGCTGATTAAGGCTATGCTGGGAGCAAGATTCGATAAGACTTGCCCGTTCTACAGACTGGCTGATGTGTATATCGGAGAGACGACATGCGACGGTAAGAAAAAGGCATATGAAATCTTGGGAACCGACGTGCCTCTGCACGTAATGGATCTGCCTCAGATGAAGAGAGAAAAGGATTATCTGAAGTGGGCTGACGAGATTAAGGATCTCATCGCAGTAGTGGAGAAGACAACCGGAAACAAGGTTACCGAAGAGAATCTTGCGGAAAACATTAAGAAAATCAATGTTAAGAGAGCAGCTCTTGAAAGGCTGTACAAACTCAGAAGAAATGAGTGCGTTCCTATCTCAGGTACAGACACATTGCTCATCTCACAGATCGCATACTATGACGATCCTGAGAGATTTGCCACAATGGTTAATAAGCTCTGTGACGAGCTGGAACAGAGAGTTGCAGACGGCGTAAGCATTGCAGAAGGAAAGAAGAGAATCCTTATTACGGGTACTCCGATGGCTATTCCTAACTGGAAGCTGCA
>CACWIO010000128.1 GCA_902760855.1 uncultured Eubacteriales bacterium | reverse complement strand
TCGCTCTCTGGAAATATACAAGAGCATTCCGGACTTTTTGAATGAGGCTGCGTCTTCCGAAGACATGGATCCTTCCGGATTCATAATATCCTCAATAGCATCAACAGAGCCGCTGCTGTCGCCTGCCGCCAAGGGCAGGGCAGCAGATGACTTCTACCTCTCCGGTTTTACCGATGAGGACAGAATTCGTTTCAGAAAGGAAATGCTGGAGACAACTCCGGAAATGCTGAAAGAACAGTGCGAGGCATTGGCTCAGATGGCACGCTACGGAGCTGTATGCGTAGTCGGTCCTAAAGAAGTCCTGGAGACTATTGATGATCTCGAAATAGCGGATCTGTAGATAACGGAAATTCAAAAGCCGCCGTTCGGCGGCTTTTAACTTACCTGAGTTCCAATCCCTCTGCCTGATAGATTCTGGTGTGGCTTCCGTCATCGTTGCAGATAACCATCTGCTCCATCTCATCATGATCGGGATCGTAAAGAGGCTCCGGTGCCGTGTATTTTACACAGGTGCCGCAGCTGGATGAGAGGCTCCTCGGAACGGGCATGGTACGGGCTTCGTATCCCTTGGCCTTGCACATGCGCTCATACCTTATGGAGCCGAAATGCATAAAGAAAGTTGCGATATAAGTGTTCATTAGTGTTATTTTAACATAATTAAAGAGGACAAAGGGTGTCGTTTCGTCGGACACGCTCTCGCTCTGTACTCGCGCAGCGGTACTAAGCTCTGACTTCGTTAGCACTCGTCACTCGCTAAGGACCGGCTCTCCGTACGGTCCTCCGATACGCACCATTTATCCTCCTTTTTATTACTATTTAGAAATCTTCAGCAGATAATCTCCGCCTTTAGCTTCTGCCTCTACCTTGTATCCCTGACTTTCTGCGAAGCGAGTTACGTTTTCAAGCGGTGCGCCCGCATCGACCATTACTTCGTAATAGTCTTCTTTGCTCGCCATAAGCTTCTTAGTCATTATTACGGGAATAGGGCAGGATTCGCCTCTTGCATCTAACATGATTCTACCTCCGAATCCGTTTAACTATGCAGCGTCTCTTGCTGGCTCAGCAGTGTCAGCCTTAAGATAAGTGTTCAGAACTCCGATGCCTGCAACCACTACGATACCGATGATAACGGCAATCTTACCTGCAGGTGTAGGGCCTTCTGGGCTGGAAGCAAGTCCGAAGTTGTGGCAGAAAGCAGCGCCTACGATGAGGCCGAGTACTGTTACTGCACTGTCTGCATTTCCTTCACCGGACATAACCAGCTGTCTGAGCGGGCATCCGCCGAGGAGTACACAGGCAAATCCTACGAGAAGCATTCCGAGTGCGTTCCAAAGTCCGTCAGTGTGTGCGATAGGCTGCTCTACCATGCCCAGCTTGAATCCGCCGAGTACGAGGTTAGTAACAAGAGCAGCTACGAGGATTGCGATGAATCCGAGCATAAGTCTTGTCTCTTTGAAGAGAACGAGGTCTCTTGTTCCACCTACCATGCACAGTCTTGTTCTCTGAGCGAGTACACCTACGATGAGGCCTGCGCCGAGAGAAAGTGCTATTGCTGCATGCATTGAACCCGGGCCTTCTTCTGAGAATGCGATAAAGGCAGGTCTTGCGATAAGCAGTACGAAAGTAACTGCTTCCAGGATTACCATCCAGTATCCTTCAGACTTTGTAAGTGTGTAAGTTCTCTTAAGTGAGTATCCGTTCTTAAGGAAGAAGATTCCGCAGAAGATACCTGCTACGAATCCGACGAGTCCGAATACTGCGTTAAGGTCTCCGCCCGCAAGTCTCAGAATCATTCTGAACGGGCAGCCGAGGAACATAAGACATCCTACCATTGCGAAAAAGCCGAGAACGAATCTGGTCATAGGTGCAGAACCGCCCTTTGAGCCGAACTCTTTCTTAGCAAAAGCAGCTACGAATGCACCGATAACGATACCGATGATCTCCGGTCTGATGTACTGTACCGGCGGAGCTTTGTGAAGTCCGAGGCCGCCTGCAGTATCTCGCAGGAAGCAAGCGATACAGAATCCCATGTTCTTAGGATTTCCCGCAAATGCGAGTGCTGCTGCAATCACACCGATAACAAGACCGGCTATGATTATAAACAGCTTGTCATTTTTCTTTTCCATAATAAAAATCCTCCTAACATTTTTCCTATACGGGCGACGCGTCCGTATGTTCTTATTCATTTTAAATCCGGAAAAACCTCACTTCCAATTGATTGAGGTTATCAACAAGCCCTTGTGTTATAGCTTATTTCTATACTGCAAAGCCTTTAATATGCCGAGAATCTATATCTGTCTTTTATGGTATACTTGTAAATCATAAGGAGAAGAGATATGGCTGAAAAGAAAATTGCAGCAGGCGCAATACTGGATAAGGCTTTTGAGGCAGCTAAGGAAGTCGGCATAGATGTAATAGCTAAAGCCGACAGCTACCTGGAAGGCGAGTATGATCCGAAAGCCGAGATGAAAAAGAATATAGCTAAGGGTACAACCACCGCTCTTGTGGTGCTTTCACTCCTATCCGGTCTCGCTTTTTCAGGCCCTGCAGATATAAATCAGGATGATGTAGGTACACATTTAAACCAGACACCTATAGTCATGGAAATTGATGACTACGCCAATGCCGAAGTAGAAGATGACGATGACGCGGATGAACAGAAAGGCGCCAAGTCGGGTGTTGTAGCCAAGTTCAGGCAGGCAGTCCTGAGCCTTCCGTCAGCGGTAAGACTTATACTTATCACCCCTCTTTGGGCTTTGGGAACAGCTTTGATGACCGCCGTTACATTCTTGTGGAATATAATATTCGCAAGTCCCCTCGGTGCGTTCATCGCATCATT
>CACWIO010000127.1 GCA_902760855.1 uncultured Eubacteriales bacterium | reverse complement strand
TGAAGTTTCTTCCGAGTCCGCCGAAGAGTTGCTTTACCACCACGATTGCGAACAAGCATCCGAGGATGGCCATCCAGAACGGGAAGCTTGACGGAACATTAAATGCTATCAGAAGTCCCGTGAGAGCAGCCGACAGGTCCTTGATGGTCTGCTTCTTATGTGTAATAACGTTGTAAATATATTCAAAGGCCACGCTTGCTACTACGCATACGATTGAAAGCACTGCTGCTCTCAGCCCGAATATGTAAATGCTTGCTACCCACGCAGGAGCTAGTGCCAAAAGCACCGACCCCATCAGGCGGGTTGTATCCGACTCGGTTACGATATGCGGTGAAGAGGATACGACTAAATTGCCATGATACTTATTGTCCATATTAGTTCGATGCCTCCTTTACCATCATCTTCGCGAGTTTGTTAGTCAGTGCCAGCGGTCTGCGAGCCGGGCATGTGTATGAACAGCTTCCGCATTCCATGCACTGCATAACCTTGAATCTGTTTAATTTATCTACGTCCTTGGCCTCGTATGCGTCGGCGAATATGCTAGGCATAAGACCGAACGGGCAGGCTGTGTGACAGCGCTGGCAGTTGAGGCAGGCAGTCTCTTCCTTTACCTCCGCCATCTCAGCTCCGAAGCAGAGTACGGCTGATGTATTTTTCATTGTCGGAGAATCATCGCCTTTGGTGGCACGACCCATCATAGGGCCTCCCATGATAATCTTACGAGGCTCTTTTTTGTAGCCGCCGCAGAACTCGATGATGTCTGCGATTCTGGTCCCGATAGGAACGTATACGTTCTGAGGATTCTGAACGGCATCTCCGTCTATGGTTACTCTTCTTCTGATTATAGGCATACCGGTCTTGAAGTACTCAGCCATAACGCCTACCGTAGAAACGTTGTCGAGTATTACACCGAGCTGTGCCGGGAGAACTCCCGCATCCATGGTCTTTCCGGTGACCTCGTAGATGAGAACACGCTCAGCACCCTTCGGATAGCTGGACGGAAGCTCCACGATCTCAATATTATCAATCTCATTTTGATCGATAAGTCTCTTCAGATTGGCAATCGCCTCAGGCTTATTAGTCTCAACTCCGATAAATCCCTTTTTCAGGTCGAGATAGTGCATGATCAGTTTCATTCCGTCAAGAACGTCCTGACCGTTCTCAATCATCTCTCGGTTATCTGTTGTGATGAAAGGCTCACACTCTGCGGCGTTGACCACGAGGTACTCGCATTCATCTAAATTCTTAGGATTAAGCTTAATATGTGTCGGGAAAGATGCTCCTCCGAGTCCGACCATGCCGCTGTCTCTTGCAGCCTTGACGAACTCCTCGAAATTGCCCACTTCCGGCACCTTTACCTCTTCGCTTACCTCCTGCTTTTTATCAGTTTCGATCACGATATGTGTCTCAAAGCCGCCCATTGAACCGCGGACCTGCTCAATAGCCTTTACGGTTCCGCTTACGCTCGAAAAGATAGGTGCACTTACAAAGGCATCGACATCACCGATCCTCTGTCCTACCTTTACATAATCACCTGCCGCCACAAGCGGGGTGCAAGGAGCGCCTATGTTTTGGGACATGCTTATGCTGACTTCATCCGGTATCGGCATCGTAACGGTCTCTGCTCCGGCCGTATTCTTATGATGCGGTACATGGATGCTTGGCAAATGTTTTCTTTGGCTCATCCCTTGGAAAACTCCTTTCCTGTTGTTGCAATATCTACCTTTTGGGAGCACAAAAAAAATAATCTCCCCGTTTAACGCGTACATTATATATTATTTACCTTAAAAAAACATTGATTGATGCAAAAAACACAAGCCCCAAACTGTCTGTTTTTCAAAGCAATCGCGTTATTTTTTTGACTCTCTCAAACTTGCGAGAGCAGGCCGATAAAAATATAATTGAAGCATCAATATCCGAGCATCAAAGCGGAGGTATTTAAGCTGGCAAACAAAATCACGATAATAGATTTTCTGAATGAGAATGCGTCCAAAAGCAGTGTATCTTTTCATATGCCCGGACACAAAAGTCGCAGGAGCATGTACTCTCAGTACGGCTATGCCGACCTTCTTAACGATGCAATAAAATATGACATCACTGAGATCCCGGGTGCGGATGCCCTCTATCACCCGCAGTCTACTCTTCGCGCCGTGATGGAAAACTACTCAGAGCTTTACGGAGTCAGGCACACGGAGCTTCTCGTCAACGGATCCAGTGCGGGTATCATAGCTGCCGTCTTGGCGTGCGTGCCTATTGGAGGAAAACTGATTCTCGGCAGGAATTCACATCACTCAGCATTCAGCGCCCTCAGGCTCGGAGGCATCAATCCCGTATACATACAGCCCGAGACGGAGCCTCGCTATAACCTGAGTGCGGAAATTTCTCCGTACGCTTTGGAAGATGCCTGCAAGTCTCATCCCGACGCATCGGCAGTGCTTATTACAAGCCCTAACTACTGCGGCATGCTCTCGGACATTGCCCTTTTAGCAGATACGGCCCATGAGTACGGAATGACACTCATTGTAGATCAGGCTCACGGTTCACATCTTAAATTCTTTGACTATGACGCGAAGGCCCTCAGAGATTCCGGTGCCTTTGTTCCGCATATCTCACACTCAGCCGAAACTTTAGGCGCGGACATAGTAATTAACAGCACGCATAAAACCCTGCTCAGTTTTACCGGCAGCGGCATATTAAATATCTGCACTGCCAGAGTCGATGAGGACGCAGTAAGCGATATGCTCCGAATGCTTCAGACCACCAGCCCGTCCTATCTCCTCATGGCCAGTTTGGATATAAACGAGAGGATAATGCGAGAGCACGGACGTGAGATTGTCACATCTTGGAAGGCCGACCTCGAATACTTCTATAAAGAAGCTGCCAAAATACGAGGTCTTACCGTGGTTCAAGGCGGAGGC
>CACWIO010000126.1 GCA_902760855.1 uncultured Eubacteriales bacterium | reverse complement strand
CCCGACTGACGATCTCATGAGCTGAAGCTCCCGTCGTCTGTTGACGGCGTCGCTCGCTCCAACCAAGCGAGCTTGATGGAGCTTCGCTCCTGGTTGAAAGGATTCAATGAAAGAAAAGAAACTGTCGATGAAGAATAACTATCAGAAGATTAAGATAACAGATAATGAAGTAAGGACATGCCTCCCGGACAGACCGAAGGAATGCCACAAGGGCGACTTCGGATATGTGGCACTTATCGGGGGCTCCATTGAATACAGCGGAGCCATTCGTTTGGCTGCCATGGCAAATGCCGCAATGAGATCGGGAGCGGGAGTTGCGAGCATCGCAGCGCCTGAGAGCATTTGCCCCGTAATAGCAGGGCAGATTCTCGAAGCCACACTGATTCCGCTGGCGCAGACCAAGGGCAATATCGTTTTCAATGAAGATGATTTCTCTAAAATTTGCAGTCGCTATGATGCCATCGCATTCGGTATGGGAATCGGACTCTCGGAAGAGACGGTCAAGGCAGTTAAATACCTCCTCGGGAATTACGACAAGACTCTCATAATTGATGCCGACGGCCTCAATGCAATGTCCGAACTTAACAAAGATCTTGTCAGAGCATCGAAAGCAAGACTTGTGCTGACGCCTCATCTCAAAGAGTTTTCGAGGCTTTCGGGCATCAGTATAGATAAGATAAAAGAAGACCCGGAAAATGCAGCTTTAACTTTGGCTGATGAACTGGACGCAGTTGTTCTTCTGAAAGGAAGAACAACATATGTGACAGAAGCTGCGAGCGCTGCCGAGGAACGCAGAGTCTTTGCAGTTAACAGAGGCTGCCCGGGCATGGCCACGGCCGGCAGCGGAGATGTTCTTTCGGGCATACTCTCAGCGCTATGCGTAAAGGCCGACGATCTTGCTTTGGCAACGGCTGCAGGGGCATACATAAATGGCCTCGCCGGAGAGATTGCAGAGAGCAAACGCTCGGATATTACGATGACATCAGCGGATACAGCTGCGAGTATTGCAGAGGCAATAGAACAAATAAAAAAGAGGAAGTAACTGATTATTAACTGTCATGGCGTACAATTATGATTGTAAAGAATAATTAAAGGGAAAACGGAGGAAAACGGGATGAAAAAATATCTGATAAGAATCGGGGTTCTTTCAGCGGTAATCATTATGCTTCTGTCAATAACAGCGTGCAGCAAGAAGGAGGCAGAGGAGGAAAGTACAGAGATGCCTAATCCGTGGAGCGATGTCGATTCCGCAGAAGCGGCAGCTGAGGGTGCGGGGATAGAGGCCCTCAAAATTGCCGACGGAATAGAGCTTAGCCTTGGAGAGGTTAAGGTGGATAATTGGCGTTGTATGAAAGGCATGGTTGAGGCAAGTGTTCCTTTCCCTGCCGTTCAGATGACGGTGAGAAAAGGCAGCGCTGACTTGGCTGATGAAAAAGGCGACATCTCAGGTGACTATAATGACTACAAGCACAGCTGGACTCAAGAAGTAAATAAGATTAATGTAGAATGCTTCGGTAACAGAGAGGGAGAAGCCACTAAGACCATCTTCAAATCCGGCGACTATCTGTATTCCGTTACAGCATACGGAGAAGGAGGAGATGATGATTACGGATTGAGTGCAGATGACCTGCTCTTAATCGTCGGAGGAATTGATGACATAGCTAATGCGGAAGGCGTTGATTCACTCGCCGGAAACAAACTCGGTTACTCCGGAAACGACCCTGCCGAGATGGCTGTATATACATATCTTACAGATGAGATTGCCGGCAACTACGATAAAGCCGATTGCAGTATTCCTGTCGTAACTGTTATTGATGTGGATAAAAGCAATCCTGAAGATGTGAAAATCAAAGGAGACTATTGGATATATAACTACAACATAGAAGGGGATACTCTGAAATGCGTCTCCGGCGGAGCGCATCCGGGATGCCTGCACATCAAGCCTAGCGACAACGGCACATATGAAGTAATCGGATTTGACGCTGTCAAAGACGGCAGTGATTACGAAACGAGTGCCAAGGAAATCTTCGGAGATAAGTATGACGAGTTTATAAAGTGTACATCGGATGATAAGGCTCGTGAGGCCAGGAGACTTGAATCTGTTTCACTTTATGTAAATGCCAACGAAGTCCCTGTTACAAAGTATCAGGACGAAGGCTGGGACCCGGTAGATCTACACCTGTAATTCAGGATAGACTATATGCGATTGCTGACATATGGAGTTTAGCTGATAATAGTGTTTGCGGTCCTGATTGCGGCGTACATATACAGACGAAGGCGTTGACTGCAAAAACACAAAAATAACACAAAAATATTCGACAATACCGATTGCTTGTTCGGTATTGTCGAATTATTATATTGTCAGAAGATATTTCGCGATGATATATTCACCTTACCGACAGATAAGGGCGTCTGTAAAAAGCCCGCGGAGAAGATATGGCTAAAACCAAATCCGGAAGAATTCAATCAGTGGACAGGGCTCTGAACATACTTGAGCTCATATCCGAAGCAGAAGACGGACTTAGCTTAGCACAGATAGCGCAGAAGATTGGTCTTCCGAAGAGTACAGTACACGGACTTGTATCTACATTGAGAGATCATAAGTACCTGAGACAGGACGACGAAGACGGAAGGTACCTGATGGGACTGCATCTTTTCGAACTGGGGTCCAAAGCGGCGAGATCTTGGGACATAAGAGATGCTGCTAAACCGGCCATGAGATGGCTGGGCAAGGAGTTCGGAGAGACGGTTCACCTCGGATGTGAGGACAACGGAGAGGTCCTCTATCTGGACAAAATTGCAGCCGACTCTCTTATAACCATAGTCTCGGATATCGGTACAAGGCTCCCGATGCACTGCAGCGGATTAGGAAAAGCGCTTCTGTCGCACAAGAGCGAATCTGAAATTAAGAGATTCATACAGACAAAG
>CACWIO010000125.1 GCA_902760855.1 uncultured Eubacteriales bacterium | reverse complement strand
GGCGGAGTTGCCAAAGATGATCTCAACGAGCAGAACCTGGATGCCCTCGAGAAGGGACTCCCGAATCTTCTGCAACATGTTTCGAATATAAAGGACGTATACGGACTTCCTTGCGTAGTTGCCATCAACGCTTTCCCGACGGATACGAAGGAAGAGCTTGATCTTGTAGAAGCAAAGTGCAGGGAGCTCGGAGTAAACGCCTGCCTGTCTGAAGTATGGGCCAAGGGCGGAGAAGGCGGAGTCGCACTCGCAGAGGAAGTCGTAAGGCTCTGCGAAGAACCTGCTGACTTCAAGTTCGCATATGATGACAAACTTTCAATAGAAGAAAAGCTCACGGCCATAGCACAGAAGGTATACCACGCCAAGGACATCAACATCCTTCCGGCTGCCAAGAAGAAGGCTGCCAAACTGGAAGAGCTCGGCTTCGGCAGCATGCCTATCTGCGTAGCTAAGACGCAATATTCCTTCTCTGACGACCCTAAACTCCTCGGAGCGCCGAAGGACTTCACTCTGACGGTGCGCGACATAAAGGTATCCGCAGGAGCGGGCTTCATCGTTGCTCTTACCGGAGAGATTATGACCATGCCGGGTCTCCCTAAGGTACCTGCGGCAGAAAAGATTGACGTGGACGAGACAGGAAAGATCAGCGGACTCTTCTAAGAGGAATTGTATTGACAATTGACAGAAGGTTTACTTGAAAGGTTTTAATATATGGAACATATTTTGAAAGGCGCTCCCGTAGCGGCTTCAATAACGGAAGCTCTCGCAGCAGATGTGGAAGAGCTTAAAGCAAGGGGCGTAATCCCTACACTGGCCATAGTAAGAGCCGGGGATAACCCGGACGACATGGCATATGAGCGCGCCGCGATGAAGAGGGCTGAGAAATGCGGAGTGGCTGTCGTAAACAAAGTCTTCCCGACAGACATCCCGGAAGCAGAGTTCTTCGCGGAGCTTGATGACCTTAATAAAGATGAGAAAGTCCACGGCATACTTATGATGCAGCCACTTCCGAAACAGATAGACGGAGCGGTGGCGCGCGAGATGATAGCCCCTGAAAAGGATGTGGACGGATGCACTTCGGCATCAATGGCCGGGGTGTTTACGAATACTAAAGTAGGCTTTCCGCCGTGCACGGCAGAGGCTGCCATGGAAATGCTTCATTTCTACAAAGTAGATATAAAAGGAAAGAAAGCGGCCGTAATCGGAAGGTCTCTTGTAATCGGAAGGCCGGTTGGCATGATGCTTATGCATGAAAATGCTACAGTGACCAACTGCCATACGGGCACAGTTGATGTTCCGGCCGTAACAAGAGAGGCGGACATACTTATAGCTGCGGCAGGAAGGCTCAGATCTGTTACTCCCGAATTCACAAATCCGAATCAGGTGGTAATAGACGTCGGAATCAACTGGGACGAGGAAAAGCAGGGCATCGCAGGAGATGTGGATTTCGATGCGGTAGAGCCTGCGGTAAAAGCCATATCTCCTGTTCCGGCAGGCGTCGGATCGGTCACTACCAGCGTATTGATGAAACATGTGGCAGAAGCCGCCAAGAAGTAATGGGTTGAAAAGGGACAGCAGGGAAAACAATGGATATGCATAAACTGAAGATAAATACGTTTTTGGATAAACTCGGATCATCAGAACCGTTCCCGGGAGGAGGCGGAGCATCTGCTCTGGCCGGAGCCATTGCGGCTGAGCTCGGAAACATGGTCGGATCTCTGACCGTCGGTAAAAAGAAGTATGCCGATGTGGAAGAGGAAATCAAGGCTATGATGGAGGAGATGACTAAAATCTCAAATGAACTGACGGCTTGCATCAATAAGGATGCGGAGATGTTCGCACCGCTTGCCGAGGCTTACGGCATCCCGAAGGATGATCCGGGAAGGGATGAGACTTTGGAAAAGTGCCTCAGAGACGCCGCGGCCACGCCTTTTGAGATAATGGAGCTTTGCTGCAAGGCCGTGGAACTTTTGGAAGATTTTGCGCGTAAAGGATCCAGGATGGTCACATCCGATGCTGCCACCGGAGCGGCACTCTGCAAAGGAGCCCTGATGGGAGCGGCCGTAAACGTAAAGGTAAACACGCGCCTTATGAAGGACAGGATTTATGCAGAGGATATGGATGTGAAGGCAGACAGAATGCTTGAAGCCTACTGCGCCCGCGCAGAAAAAGTATTCACTGACTACTACAATAAATAGATAATTTCTATACTTAGAACTAATAATGGAAGGGTTTTTATGGGAGTTAACACACCTAAAGAAATCACGGATATTTGGATTAATAACGGAGTAAATAAGGCCAATCTTAAAATCGGAAAGATGTTGGTGCTGGGAATTATGGCGGGAGCATTTATCGGCTTCGGTTCTTTTGTTTTCGTACTTGCGACTTCAGGGATCACGGACGCATACCAGGCCGTAATCGGGAAGCTTATCGGAGCATCGCTCTTTCCGGTAGGACTCATGATGGTAATACTCTGCGGAGCAGAACTCTTTACCGGGAACAACCTCATGACATTGGCTCTTATGGATAAGAAGATAACGGCAGCTCAGATGCTAAAGAACTGGGGCGTCGTATACATAGGAAATCTTATAGGCTCTGTCCTGGTTGCCGCTCTCTTTGCGAAGAGCGGACTTTTGATAGATGCATTTGCCGAAAGAGCGGTAGCTATAGCAACAGCCAAAAGCAATATGCCTTTTGATGCGGCAATTATCAGAGGCGTTCTCTGTAATATGCTCGTAGTCCTCGCGTGCTGGATGCAGGCGGGCGCCAAGGAACTCATCGGAAAGATATTCGCCATTTGGTTCCCGATTATGCTCTTCGTATTCGCGGGTTTTGAGCACAGCATTGCCAATATGACATACATCCCTATGGGTATTTTCCTCGGAGCAGAGGTGGGCTGGGGAGCATTTATCATCAATAACTTGCTGCCGGTCACCATAGGAAATCTGATAGGAGGGGCACTGATAGTGCCGGGAGCATATTATTATGCGTACAAGAAATAGAACTCAGCAACTTGTTACGGACGCGATGCTGGCTGCCATGGCCGTG
>CACWIO010000124.1 GCA_902760855.1 uncultured Eubacteriales bacterium | reverse complement strand
GGTATGTAGCCTCAGTCGAATAGATAGGCCCTTTATATCCGTTTGCTACCAGGAAAGGCAGCTTGCCGCTGTGGTCGATGTGTGCATGAGTCAGCACTACAGCATCTATCTCGGCCGGCGCAACAGGTATCTCTATATTTTCGAAGAGGTCCTGGCCCTGCTCCATACCGCAATCTATGAGTATTTGTTTGTCATTAACTTCAAGCATTGAGCACGATCCGGTTACCTCGTGTGTTGCGCCTATAAATGTTAATTTCATCTTGAATCCTCCGCTTTATGAAGATAATTCCAATTTGACGTAATTTTACCACAAATACTGCATTTATTCTTTAGAATCTGTATTTATTCCGCATAAAACTTGCATATGCATCTTCAGATTTGCAAAACGCGAGATGGAGAAAATATTTTTAAAAAATGTTAGCACTCTCTCTTGACGAGTGCTAACAAAAGTGCTATATTGTTCTCGACAAACAAAGAGTAGCAATCGCCATATCGCAATTGCACTCGCCCAAGAAAAGATACTAAACATCTTAATCATAAAGGAGGCAGATTATGTTTTATCCATCACTATTCAATGATAATTTCTTCGACGATTTCTGGGGATTCGACTTCCCTAAGAGAAGCCACGACGCAGAGCGCAAGCTCTACGGCAAACACGCTAACGGCCTTATGAAGACAGACGTCAGGGACAAGGACGGCAACTACGAACTCGACATCGACCTGCCGGGCTTCAAGAAAGACGAGATCAGTCTGTCACTCGACAACGGCTACCTGGTAGTCGGAGCATCCAAGACCGTAAACGACGAAGAGAAAGACGACAAAGGCACAGTCCTTCGTCAGGAGCGCTACTCCGGTGCAATGCAGAGAAGCTTCTACGTAGGTGACGCTATCGACGAAAACGACGTAAAAGCTAAGTTCGAAGACGGAGTCCTCTCGCTCATCTTCCCAAAAGAAAAAGAGCCTGAGCTCCCGGAGAAGAAGACTATCGCAATCGAAGGTTAATTGTGAAGGGACCTGAACTCCATCAGGTCCCTTTGCTTTGTTGTTAGAAGCCTAGTTCTTCGTTGACGACGATTACGTGGATTCTGTCCGGTATCATGGTGAATCTCGTAATTAGGATCTGTCCGCAGATGCATTCCGGGCTGGTGCAGTTATGGCAATGTCCGGTCTGCGCGCAAGGTGTGTTCCTTCCGAATCTCGCGACATTTATAGGCGCAGCAGTATTCCTGGCTCTGGATATTGCAGAGTCCACATCACCGCAGACTTTGTTGATGCCTACTATCAGCACGACCTTCTTCGGTCCGTAGCAATATGCGGAGACTCTGTTTCCTGCGCCGTCGATGTTTACAAGTATGCCGTCAGCCGTCATCGCATTGCAGCTGCCGAGATATACATCACAGTCGTACGCAGCTATATATGCAGCCCTTCTGTCCTCAGCCTCATCGCGATCTAGGAAGTCGTAATTGCCGTTTTTAAGGATGTCGAAGAGGCCGAGATCCTTGACACTCTGAGCGCCGCCCATCGTTATACTCGTACCCTCTCCGATAAGTTCGAGCGCTATCTTTATAGCCTCTTCCTTATCCTTTGCATAGAAGCCCTTCATGTTGCGCTTCTCAAGGCCCTTTATAATATTCTGTCCCAGTATTTCATTTCTCTTGTTAATTATGTCTTTCATTTTAGCCCCTCCTCTATCTACACCTTATGAAATATCAGATGACACCTCAGACTTTGATCTAGCGTCTCTTTCTCTGGCCAAGGCTTCAGCCATATCCGCAAACTCCATTGAATACTTAGTCATACGCGCTACATCGGCCTTTTGTCTCTTCCTGGCTTCATGCTGGACTCTTAAGCTCTCTCGCAAATTCTTCATGTCGTGCACTTTTTCGCAATATGCAATCTCAAGCGCACAGTATCTGATAGCCACAGCCGCATTCTCTCCGTCTTTAAGGACCGCAGTTGCCTCGAGCATATTCTTAGCCTGCGTTATGTAATCATGGCTGAGCATGAAGGAAAACATCGCATCCATCTCCGTAATCAGCCCCACTAGTTCCGCGTCATTAAGTTCACTCCAGAACTCGAGCAGCTCGCTCACCAAAGAGTCCATCTCCTCGTCATCATCCATCATCATCGTGAGATAGATTCTAGGGAGCATATAGTATGTATAGCTAAGACTTCGCTCCTCATCAGACGCATTTTCGTAGTAAGCCTCTATCTTCTCTACCGCGCTTCTAACCCGGTCTGCGTCTCCGGTCAGAAACGACACGAGAGCTATATCCGCATAAGATACAATCATGTTGTAATTGTACACATGCATATCCGTGAACTTCTCGAGCTTCTCGACCGCGCTCAGCATTAGTTTGAGGCCGGTCTCATAATTCTCTATTTCGGCAAGCATCCTTCCCGCACTCGATTCTATCAAACCCGGCAGAGCGAGCTCGTCTTCACCCGCGAGAAGCTTCAGCGCCCTTATTGAATAGGCATAGGCCATATCGAAACTGCCCTGGTCCTGAGCATCATAAGCCACGAGGTTATACGCACCCGCCAAGAACTCATTGTCCTCTCCCCTGAGCAGATATCTAATAGCCTGCTGCAGATACACGCGGAACATCTTCAGATCCTGTTTAGTAAAATAATAAAAATAGGCGTAGCGATAATAGGCATATCCAAGCAACCTGTCATCATTCTGCTCAGATCCCATCCTCTTAAGCTCGTCTATTATATCCAGAGCCCGCTCATCCCTTGCTCTCAGAAGCTCCATGAGCTCATTATTCAGTTTTTCGATTCCTCTTGAGGCAATCATTACCGTCAAATGCTCCGTTTACTGTAAATCCAGCACAATGTCCATTAGCTGAGTCGAATAATTATATATCCTCATCTTCTCCTTACGCTGAAGATTGAGCAATTTTTGCTGCTCTCTTAGGCAAACGTCCAAGTTTCTCTCGTTCTGCACAGCGTCGTTATAGTCGACTTTGATCTCATAAAGCAGTCTGATGGCATGCGTAACGCCCGATTCCATTATCTTATCTTCCACGGACATTATCATCTCTTCCACTTTATCCGTCATGCCGTTTTCAAGTAAGTCCTTGCAGAAATCTTTAATATCCACAATATATGCATGAGGCTGCTCAT
>CACWIO010000123.1 GCA_902760855.1 uncultured Eubacteriales bacterium | reverse complement strand
ACGTAGTAGGCGGCGGAGATGCTGCGGTAGAGGAAGCTATGTATCTGACTAAGTTCGCAAGACAGGTTACACTCATCCACAGAAGAGATCAGCTCAGAGCGGCCAGATCCATTCAGGAGAAGGCATTTGCCAATGAGAAGCTCGACTTCATGTGGAATACGACAATCGAAGAAATCAAAGGTGACGGACTCGTTGAGAGCATGATCGTTAAAGATACTCAGACAGGAGAGACAAGAGAGATTTTTGCAGACGAGGAAGATGGAACATTCGGAATCTTTGTATTTATAGGATTTAAGCCTCTCTCAGATGTATTCGAGGGCAAACTCGAAATGGAAAGAGGATATATCATCACTGACGAAGACATGCACACAAATATCCCAGGCATATTCGCAGCCGGAGATATTCGCAAGAAGAGTCTCAGACAGGTAGTAACTGCTGCTGCCGATGGTGCTATCGCTGCTACACAGGCAGGAAAGTATATTGAAGAGCTCGAAGGCACAGCTTATAAGTATTAGTTTCAAAGGAGGACAAAACAATGCTGGAACTGGATAAGAAAACATTTGATGAAGAAGTATTGAACGCAGAAGGATATGTAGTAGTAGATTTCTACGGCGACGGATGCGTACCTTGCCAGGCTCTTATGCCACACGTACACGCACTTGCAGATCAGTACGGTGACAAACTGAAATTCACGGCGCTTAACACAACAAAGGCCAGAAGAGTAGCTATCGGTCAGAAGGTAATGGGTCTTCCTGTAATCGCTATCTACAAGGACGGTGAGAAAGTAGAAGAGCTCGTAAAGGACGATGCTACTGCTGATGCAGTAAAGGAAATGGTAGAGAAGTACGTATAAGGAGACTACTATGGGCGATTATGCAGTAATCAAAGGAGCGAGCTATACGCTTGCACATACTCCGGACATGGTTATTCATGACGGAGCTACACAGGTAACCGAGAGAGTAGTAAATCCTGACGGAGAATATCTCAAGGAACTTCCTAAGCACCTCAGATCTTATGAAGATGTTCTCGCATATGCACCTAACCAGGTATATATCGGTAACATGACAAGCAAGGACCTCGAGGGCATTGAGATGCCATGGCACGACAAGGCTGCTCCGGTTAAAGACCGCACAGGTAAGTACGGAGAGATCATGCCTCAGGATGAGTACTACGGACTGATGCAGATCTGTGACGTATTCGACCTCGTAGAGCTCGAAGCCGGCTTTGCTGCCGGAGTTAAGACTAAGCTTGCTGCTTCAGGTATGTTTACCGACGAGCAGGTTGCAGTTCTCGATAAGAACCAGTTCACTAAAGAGCAGATTGAAGATGCAGTAAAGAACGACGGCGCATGCGGGCTGTATATGAATGACGAGCTGGTCGGAGCTGTCAAGAGAGCTCACGATGTAGACGTAAACCTCTCGGCCCACGTAATGCTTGAGAACATCTCCAGCAAGGCCACAAGCGTTCTTTCGCTTCTGCACCTCGTAAAGGCTACAGGCATCAATCCTGATGAAGTTGATTACGTAATCGACTGTGCAGAGGAAGCCTGCGGTGACATGAACCAAAGAGGCGGCGGCAACTTCGCTAAGGCTGCTGCTGAAATCGCAGGGCTGAACAATGCAACGGGATCCGACGTGAGAGGATTCTGCGCAGGACCTGCACACGCTATTCTGAATGCTGCTGCTCTCGTAAAATCCGGCACATTCAAAAACGTAGTGGTTACGGCCGGCGGTTGTACCGCAAAGCTGGGAATGAACGGTAAAAGCCATGTAGAAAAAGGCATGCCTGTACTCGAGGATTGCCTCGCAGGTTTCTCCGTTCTAATCAGTGAAGACAACGGCACAGATCCTATTATCAGAAGCGATATCATAGGAAGACATAAAGTAGGAACAGGTTCTTCCCCTCAGGCAGTTATCAGCTCACTGGTAACTGATCCTCTGGATGAGGCAGGTCTCAGAATCACTGACATCGACAAGTATGCTCCTGAGATGCAGAATCCGGATATCACAAAGCCTGCAGGAGCGGGAGATGTACCTGAATCCAACTACAAGATGATTGCTGCTCTCGGTGTTAAGAGAGGAGATCTCGAAAAAGCACAGCTTGCAAGCTTCATCACTGAACACGGCATGAAGGGATGGGCTCCTACACAGGGTCACATTCCGTCAGGAGTTCCTTTCATGGGACCTTGCCGCGACATGATGCTCGCAGGAGACATTTCAAGAGCTATGGTTATAGGTAAGGGAAGTCTCTTCCTCGGCAGAATGACAAACCTCTTCGACGGTGTTTCATTTGTAATCGAGGCTAACAAAGGCCAGAGCTCAGGCGGCGGATCCGGAGTATCCGAGTCTGAAGTTAAGAGCATGATTGCAAGCGCACTTAAAGATTTCGCTGCAGGACTTATGGCAGAGTAAAGGAGGGCATAATGGCTCAGAATATACAAAAAATGATCGCTGAGACCTTCCTTGAAATGGCCAATGGTATCGAAAGCGGAAGCTACGGCAAAAGACCTAAAATCGCACTCACCGGCATGGGTTCCGAGCATGGAGAAGAAAACTCCATGCAGGCGGCTCTCATGACTGCAAAGGAGGGTGTTGATGTTTATTACATCGGAACTCTCGAAGCAGAGGGTGTGACTACCGTAAAGGTAAAGGATGATGAAGAAGGTCATGCAAAGATGGAAGAACTTCTCTCAAACGGAGAAGTAGACGCTGCAGTTACCATGCATTATCCGTTCCCTATCGGTGTATCCACTGTCGGAAGAGTTGTGACACCGGGGCGCGGAAAGGAAATGTTCATCGCTAATACAACGGGAACATCCAGCACTGACAGAATCGAAGGAATGGTAAAAAATGCCATTTACGGCATTATCGCTGCCAAGGCCTGCGGAGTTGAGGAACCAAGCGTAGGTATACTCAATGTTGACGGCGCACGCCAGACAGAGACTATTCTCAAAGAGCTCGCTGATAAGGGCTACCCTATCAAGTTCGCTGAGTCTGCAAGGGCTGACGGCGGATGCGTTATGAGAGGTAATGACCTTCTGCAGGGAACACCTGATATCATGGTTACGGACTCTCTTACGGGAAATGTTCTTGTCAAGACAATGTCCGCATTCCAGACAGGCGGAAGCTATGAGGCCAGCGGATACGGATACGGACCTGGAATCGGAGAGGGTTATGACAGACTTGTCATGATTATTTCAAGAGCTTCCGGCGCACCGGTAATTGCAGG
>CACWIO010000122.1 GCA_902760855.1 uncultured Eubacteriales bacterium | reverse complement strand
GTCCAAAAAAAACGACTTGCACAACGCAAGTCATTCGAGTATCATTGGGTCAGGAAGAGCGATGCTCGTCAGCATCTAACTCGACCGATCTGGTCGCCGCCTAGTTACGCGCGTTACTGGCGGCTTTTTTGATGTTTATACTTCTTTTTCAATCCTCAGTCCTACCCTCAACTGTTCCAGGCGGTCTCCGAGCTCTTCCTTCAAGATGTCGTACGGTCTGTCGCCGGTGCAGTGCCCGGTGCATACATACTCAACTCCGGTGGCTTTGATCTCCCTGCCGACTCGGCGCACCTCTTCATCACTTTTATTAAAAAGATGAAAGCCGCCAATCAGCCCGTATATTTGTTTATCCGGGAACGTCGCCTTTACCTCATTTATGATATTAACTGCGCCGCCATGCGAACAGCTATTAATGATCACAAGGCCGCGTTCAGTATCCAGGACCAGACTCTGCTCATGCGAGAAATCGTCGGGCCTAAAGCGGCTGCCTGTACGCCTGTACATCTTCTCTCGTCTGCCGATTTCCGCAAGCCCATTCGTCTTATGCGGCACCAGGTACGCCCCGTCGCAGAGCTCGTAATCGCCTGACACTAAGCTGATGCGATCTGCATAGTCGTCTATAAGGCTCTTAGGGATTCCGATATACTTGCGGAAAATGAACTTCTTCCCATAGCAGTCCGCAGCTGTCTGATCGCGAAGGTAAAACTTCGCTTTGCTGTTCTGCTCGAAAAATGTCGGGAGCCCGTTCGCGTGATCGTAATGAGCGTGGCTCAGCACCCCGAATTCCACATCTTTTATGTCGAATCCCAGCTTGCTCATATTCTCGGCGAACAAATCCGACGCCCCTGCATCGACCAGGATCGTTTGATCGCGATGCTCTACGAGAATCGAAAGACCCCATTCGCCGCGCATTCCCGCTGCAGCCGTGTTATCTACTATTACAGTCATTACAGTTTTCATATTTTTTTGTCATCCAATTCGCCAAGAGGAGTAAAAACTTACCTCTAAATTGTAACGAGAGAATGCTGAAGTTACAAGTTATCCGGAGCAAAAAAGCATAAAGGCTATGCATTGCGTTTTGGCGGTTTTTGGCGTTTTTTGGCGTTTTCTTTTTCTCGCATATGCACTAAATAACTGATATACTCTCTGTACATTAGCCGTTGTTCATTTTTCAGGGAGGTCGACTATGATGACAGATGATTTATTTGAAAGAATCGCGGAAATGAACGGTGTTTCCATTGAAGAAGTAAAAGAAGAAATGCAGAAGTCCATACAAGAAGCCGCTATGAATGCTTCACCTGAATTCAGAGAATCCTTCGGTGATGAAGTTCCCAGTATCGAGGATTTCCTCTCAGCGATAACTTCGAATCTTACAGACACTTTTGTCAACTAATCCGGCGCTGAAGCCGCGATGCAAAAACGGACTTGCACCACGCAAGTCCGTCTTTTATTTCCTGCTAATATGTAGCTAACTTGAAGTGCTATTTAATTAAGCCCATCTCTTTAGCCTGGCTGATGATATTTGGGAAGTCGGCAAGCGACACCTCAACATCATGCTTTCTCACAAACCCCATGAACTCCATCAGAGTAATCTTGTTGTCTGCCAAGATCGCATCAACCTCAGCTTTCAGTTCTTCATCAGTTTCATACTGCTTAATCAGTTCTTCTACAGTTGCCATAACTCACCCTCCTGCACTTTGCTACGACGAATGTATATACTGATTATACACAAAAAAGACTTCTAATAGCTGACTACTTCAAGGAGCTTTTTCTGGATTCTGGCTGTTACATCTATGTAATATGCCAGCTCTGCAGAATTCATCTCGGACTCGTCCATGCTCTCCATCTGCTTCAGCATCTTTTCTTCCTCTGCGATTAGCGTTCCCATTTCGCTCAGGAGCTCCATATCGGACGGATTCTCTTGGTACTTCTTCATTACCTCGCAATAGTGATCAAACCAGGCTTCGTAATCATCCATTGTCTTTTTGAACTCCGGAGAGAGGACTCCTGTATCGGTGTCGCTTTGGGTGGATTCCTCTGACACTTCCTCGGCGGGTGCATTCTCTTCTACGGCGACGCTTGTCTCTGTCTCGGGCTTAGCCTGGTCTTCAACTTTCGTTTCGGAAGTACTCCTTCCGCCGCATGCTCTGCCTACGAGCAGAATCAGAATTATGATTGCCACGATTGAGATTTTCTTCTTCTTTTTC
This sequence comes from uncultured Eubacteriales bacterium, assembly GCA_902760855.1. Lineage (GTDB taxonomy): Bacteria > Bacillota > Clostridia > Peptostreptococcales > Anaerovoracaceae > Crickella. The sequence goes on along the minus strand of CACWIO010000122.1, from coordinate 1,028 downwards.
ATTGCATTCTTCCTTTCCACATTTAACTAACGGCATACCTTTTCGAACATTTTATCCAGCAGCTCGTTCTTGACATCTGCGTCCTGCGACATATCGTCGAGTAGCAGCAACATGCCGGCCACGGTGATCTGTTCATCCAGTTCTTCGCGCATTGCCAGCAGCTCCTCCAGCCGGGCTTTGATCAGTTTCTCATCCATCTTGTCCATGCTTTCCAACACGAGGGCAATGCTCTCAACAGATATCCCTATGCTTCTCAGTAAGAGTATTCTCTTAGCTTTCCTGACGGCCGCGTCATCATACAGCCACTCTTTTCTTCCTTCGGAGTTACGTATTGTAGGATGCAATAAGCCCTTGCTGTCGTAGTACCTTAATGCATTCACTGTAATTCCTGTAACCTCAGTAACTTGTTTGATTGTGTTCAGTGACATTGCACACCTCTCTTTCCAACTGTACATCTCGTTGCAACGACGAGGTCAATGCCATATTCAAAAACGCCTCGTCGTGAGAAAATGTTTCTCACTATAGGCGTTGTATTTTTTGCGAACTATTATGTACTAGGCAGATTGAACTGCCTAAAATGCCGGCTATGCACCGGCGCAATGTAGCATCTATTCTCCGTCCTTCTTCTGCTGCTGATTCAAGTTAATTGCTTCTGGGTCCAGGTGCTTATTGATTCCCGTCACACTACTTGGCAAATCATTTAAGTAGCCTACCGCAGGAATATCCACTCGCTCCCCACGCCAAGTTTTTATCGCCACCCTTACAGCCGCAATAATCCCTAACAGGATAAACGATCCTTCAAAAACATATCCAAAAATTTCACCGATATCCATTAATCACTTACCTTTCTTCGCTATGTGTCACAATCTTCACATCTCTGAATATATCTATTTCTTGTTCCGGATACTTGTGTTGAACCAGTTGGCTAAAACCAAAATGCATCCTCCTGCAAAAAATGACCACCCCTGATCCCACTCTAGCACAATAGAAATAATGGCGGCAGTAAACAGTAGAAGCGAAGCAATAAT
>CACWIO010000121.1 GCA_902760855.1 uncultured Eubacteriales bacterium | reverse complement strand
CTAAGATATTCCTCAAGAGATGCTGCCTCTTCTTCCGGCTCCGGTTCCGACTCCAGCTCGATGACATATCCGCCGTCCTCGCTCGGAGATTCCTCCTCGATTATCAGCTCATTATCCTGCTGTTTACTTTCAGGATTTAGCTCTGCTTCACTGCTGCCCGCAGAAGGCATCAAGTCCGCTAGGTTTGTCATATTCGTAAAACTATTCTTTACTACAAATACGGCAAATAATACGGCAAGCACCCTGAGAGAGCCCTTCTTTAAACTCGTGCTAAAGGCAGTCGACTGGACGTTTTCAATGAGTCTATCGAACAGATTGAAATGCATGCACACATGTGCCAGCACAGCCACCAGCATAGTAACTGCTGATGCGATATGCATTGGCACCCAGATATTTCCGGTAAAAAATACTGAAACGCTTGGAAGCAAGTCCCTTGAAATCGCCACTGAGCTCAGTAGCATTGTGCATGTGGCAATCAAGAGAACTGTGTTTGTCAAAAATGATGCTTTACCCTTTGTAGTGGCTTTTCCATTCTTAATCGCTTTGAGCATTGCATCGTAGTACTTTCGGTTGAAGAAGATATGTATGCCAAATCCCACCAGCGTTATCAAGCCGAGCAGCTCGTGAATCAATCCTCCTGTCCATGAATACTTCATAAGAACTATAAGCAATACCAGAAGTGCTACATCCATAATCAGTTTATATTTAATCTTCATCATCAGTCTCCCCTTTAGTTATGTTTTTTCCTTGGTCAAATAGTAATATTCCAAGTTTAAACAGAACTAAAAAATGACCTACAGGGAGTCAATCCTTTGCAGGTCAATTCAATTATCGCCATCGCCAATTAGGAAAGACCTTCAATCCTTCCCTTGCTTCTTATTTCTCAACAATCGCATAGCACCTGGCCGTATGTCACGACCTTGCCAGCAGGTATGGTCAGCAAATATTCGAGAATTGCTTGCATATAATCATCTCTCATGTAGATATTATAACAAATGAAAAAAGGACTGTCGAAACAGTCCTCTAGTCTGGAGGCGACACCCGGATTTGAACCGGGGATGAAGGTTTTGCAGACCTCTGCCTTACCACTTGGCTATGTCGCCTTATAGATGAAGGGGCCGTTGAGCCCCTTCACCTTCTTGGCTAGGGTAGCAGGATTCGAACCTGCGAATGACGGAATCAGAATCCGTTGCCTTACCGCTTGGCTATACCCCATCAACGCAGTGATATTCTATCACAATGTATGCCTATATTGAAGAAAAAGTTGGGGTGGATGGTGGGATTCGAACCCACGAATACAGGAGCCACAACCCTGGGTCTTAACCACTTGACGACACCCACCGCATTCGCGTCCTATTAGGACGCGTTTGGCGACCGGGAACGGGCTCGAACCGTCGACCTCCAGCGTGACAGGCTGGCATTCTAACCAGCTGAACTACCCGGCCATAATGATGGTGGGCGCAATAGGGCTCGAACCTATGACCCCCTGCTTGTAAGGCAGGTGCTCTCCCAGCTGAGCTATGCGCCCCCATCTTGGTAGCGGCGACTGGACTTGAACCAGTGACCTTCCGGGTATGAACCGGACGCTCTAGCCAGCTAAGCTACGCCGCCATAAATGCGCTATTCTTTTTTAACGCGCTCAATTATATTAGCAAAAGCGCATAATGATGTCAACAAATTCCGGCAAATATGTTATACTGATTTCGCTTGTTTTTAGCACTTTGGAGGTATTATGACACATCCCGATCCTATTGCATTTGAGATAGCAGGAATAGCCGTCAGATGGTACGGCATTTTAATTGCAAGCGGCATGCTTATAGCCGTTCTATTATCATGCAAAAGAGCCCCTATCCACAAGCTCATGGACGAGGATGTGCTCGATGTATGCATTTGGATGATACCTGTGGGTGTCGTCGGTGCCAGACTCTACTATGTACTCTTTAACCTGCAGTACTATAATAGCCTGGCAGATGCTTTTAATATCCGCGCCGGCGGCTTGGCTATTCACGGCGGCCTCATATTCGGCGCCATAACAGCCCTCATAATCTGCAAGCGCAAGAAGATCAATCCTCTTAATATGATTGACCTTATAATCCCGACAGTCGCACTCGCCCAGGCCATAGGTCGCTGGGGCAATTTCTTCAACGGAGAGGCTCATGGCGGCCCTACAGATCTTCCATGGGCAATTCTCGTAGATGGGGAGAAAGTTCATCCGACATTCCTCTATGAGTCGATATGGTGTCTCATTCTCTTCATCGCGCTCAGCTACTTCGATAAAAACAAACGCCTGGCGCACGGCCAGACATTTGCCTTATATTGCATATTCTATTCAATCGAAAGATTCTTCGTTGAGGCTCTTCGCACCGACAGCCTCATGATCGGGCCGCTCAAGCAAGCCCAGGTCATCAGCCTATGCGCGATTGCCTTCGGAATCATTCTCTATCGATTCTCATCCTCGCACTTTAATATTTCAGAGCAGGATACTAGCGATTCGCCGGAATCACCTCAAGCCAATACCCATCAGGATCAGTAATGAAGTAAATTCCCATGTCGTGGTTTTCGAATGCAATGCATCCCATTTCCTCATGAAGTTTGTGTGCAGCATCGAAATCGTCTACATGAAAAGCCAGGTGGAATTCTTCTTCTCCCAAGTCGTATTTCTGCGGATGCTCCGCAAGCCATGTCAGTTCCAGCTCAAACTCTGATTCTTCATTTCCGGTGAAGACAATTATGTAGGAACCATCCTTCGCGGTCTTTCTTCTCTTCTCCTTAAGTCCGAGCGCCTTCTCATAAAAAGCCAGCGACTCTTCCAAATTGCTGATATTAAAGTTCTCATGTACCATTTTGAATTTCATAACGTTAACCCTTTCTCCTAATCCGAATTGACCCATTTATTGTAGCACAATATATCAAGGCTGGGCAGGTACAAAGCTCAGTCCTTTTTCGAGATCCTCATCCGTAGGAATGTAATCCGTCATCGTACCGTCGTTATACTGCTCGTACGCAATCAAATCGAAGTAGCCCGTACCCGAGAGACCAAATAAGATAGTCTTCTCTTCACCTGCTTCCTTACATTTAAGTGCCTCATCTATGGCCGCCTTAATCGCATGGCTGCTCTCAGGTGCAGGAAGTATACCTTCTACTCTTGCAAATTCCTCTGCAGCGTCAAAGACATCCGTCTGAAACGCCGTAACGGCCTTCATCATTCCCTGATCGTAGAGTTCAGAGAGGATAGCGCTCATACC
>CACWIO010000120.1 GCA_902760855.1 uncultured Eubacteriales bacterium | reverse complement strand
TCCAGCAACTGGCAGGACTTCGGCTGGAGCGCCATCATCTACATCGCGGCCCTGTCCAACGTGGACCCGCAGCAGCATGAGGCGGCCATCCTGGACGGCGCCACCCGGTTCCAGCGGGTCATGCACGTGGATCTGCCCGCCATCATGCCCATGGTCAGCGTCATGCTCATCATGTCCATCGGCGGCCTTATGGGCGTGGGCTATGAGAAGGCTTTGCTTATGCAGACCGACGGCAACCTGGCGGTTTCCGAGCTCATCTCCACCTACGTGTACAAGCGCGGTTTGACCGGCGTGCCGGATCAGGCCTATGCCACGGCCATCGGCCTGTTCAATTCCATCATCAACGTGGTGCTGCTGATCATCGCCAACACCACCAGCAAGAAGTTCTCCGAGAATATAGCATCCTACAATCTCACCTATGAGAATATATACCGCCATAAACGGAAGCGCCGGATCTGCTACTCCGTATCCGTATTTAAGAACGAACGGTACTATCAGCGTATTGGAGATGATGGCAGGAACAGGTACCAGCCAGCGATTGGATCTCAGCATGTATCCGCCTACGGCTCCTATGAGTGTAGCCAGGCTTCCGAATACGACATCGAGAGCGATGGCTCCGCCCATGAAGTTGGCAATTATGCATCCTACAAAGAGTCCCGGCACGGCTGCCGAGGTAAAGAGCGGAAGTATGGTCAGTGCTTCCGCGATTCTGACCTGCATAGGACCGAAAGATATCGGCGCGAATATCAGAGTCAGGACTACATAGAGCGCGGCAATAAGCGCACCCACTGTAAGTTTCTGGGTTGTCATTGATTTAAACATTATTCTTTTCTCCTTTGGTTTTAGTATTTTAGAAGCAGGATATCGGACCCGAACTGCTTCCGCCGTGAGCGGCGCTAATATATCATATTCAGGACAATTATTAAAGGTTTCCGTCCTTATAATTTTGAAACATCCTTACTGCTGCGTCATAGTAGATCTTGGCCGCATCGACTTTTTCATCACTCATGACATCTTCCTCTCCGCTGATGCATACCAGTCTGGAGACTCCGCTGCCGAGGACTTCTTCCCAGCCGTCTCCCAGAGACCCCACCAAAGCAATAACGGGTATCTCTTTAGCTTTGGCTCTTTTCGCAACAGCCTGCATTATACCATTTTTGGCAGAAAATGTATCGGCAACATCCGTACCCGTAATAACAAGATCCGCATCTTCTATGCGCGAGTCGAACTTAATCATGCCCATCATGGTATCTGTACCGGATCTGAGTTCCGCTCCAAGGACGGCATATGCCGCTGCTCCGAAGCCTCCTGCTGCCCCTGTTCCGATTACGTTATCGCAATTATGTCCGGTTATTTCATGCAAAATCTCTTTATACTTATCCATCCCATCCAGAGGATTATTAACGTCGCACATAAGAGTAAAACTTACGTCGGCAATTCTCTCATCCAGCTTGGAAAGATCAATGGCAGCCAGTCTGTCCATATCCGAACCTCTGCCCTCGAGTTCCTTTCCTTTCTCGTCATAGAATCCGGCTCCGAGCGCCCTTAGTGCTCCCATACCGCCGTCTTCACATGATGTTTCTCCTGTTCCGATTACGATATATTCACAGCCGCTGTCGAGAGCATGTCGAATGAGTTCTCCCATGCCGTATGACGTCGTATATCTGCTGTCCCTTAAGTTGCCGTCAATGAGTTCGATGCCGCAGACAAGCGTCATATCTATTACGGCAAGCTTGTCTTTGATAATTGCATATGAAGCCTCGACAGGTCCCATAAGAGGATCGTGAACGCATACTGTTTCCTTCCTTCCTCCCGATGCTGTTATAACGGCATCAAGCAAACCGACCCCGCCGTCAGACAGTGGGACTTTTACGGTCTCTATATCTTTAAACACAAATCGCGCTGCTTTATCCAAAAGCAGCGCCGTTTCTTTGCTGGTAAGACTTCCTTTGAATGTATCGTTCGCGAATACTATTTTCATTATTCTCCGATGTCTTCTCCTAGATCTTTCAATATTTCTCTGGCCTTAGTGCAGGCTTCGCAGTCGCAGAACGACTTGCCTTCAGCTTTAAGAGCCTCAGCATGCTGCTTAATCTTTTCCGCAACTTCCTTGCTGCCGACAATCTTCTCACCGATTTCCGAACCGAATGTATCGATTACTTCAGATACACTTGAAACGCCTTCCTTAAGCTGTTTTACGAGTTCTGTTTCCGCGAGTTTCTCAGCGGCATCATCCAATTTCAGATCTGCGGCCTCCAGCCATTTTTCTGCCGCTTCCTTAAGAGGTGCGTAGCAGTGACCTTCAAGTAATTCTTTAACTTTATTTACTGTTTTTTGATCTGCCATTTCTTGTCCTCCTGTCGTAATATGTACTTCGAACGATAAGAGTATACCACAATTGCCTTAGTATTGACTTGCCGACTTTTCGTTGCTACAATCCAACTTAGTAACCGGGGGAGCTACGGCTGAGAAATCCATACGGATGACCCTTATCACCTGATCCGGGTAATACCGGCGCAGGGAGGTAAAATAAGCGCAAGAGTTTTGTCTTGCACTTTCAGCGGCTCTCCTTAATTACCAAATTAAGGAGGTTTTTTATGAGTAATTCTAACGAAATCAAATCAAGCAGGACAAGAATGCTGACCGAAGGCGGAATATGTATAGCCATGGCTATAGCCCTCAGCTATATAAAAATTCCGATAGGGCTCAGCTTCGGAGGCTTCGGAGGTTCTATTGACCTTGTAATGGTACCTCTCGTAGTCTTTGCACTTAAATGGGGTGCCAAGTGGGGCTGTCTGGCAGGCTTCATCTTCGGTACTCTCAAGTACTTCTTGGCAAGCGGATTTGCCGTCAGCTGGGTGTCTATAATATTCGATTATTCAATAGCCTATGCGGCAGTGGGACTCGCCGGACTCATGGCAGTTAAGGATTCTGCTCCCGGCACCAAGAGGTCTGCTGTTGGTGCACTTATCGGCTGCGTAGCCAGATTCATCATTCACTTCATAAGCGGAGTTACGGTTTACGCGCAGTATATGCCGGAAGAGTTCGCAAGCCCTTCCCTGTACTCTTTGTTCTACAACGGAACATACATGCTGCCTAACACCATTCTCTGTGTGTTGGTGGTATTGCTTCTGGCCAAGCCGCTCAGAAGCATCTACCTCGCTAAATAATGCGAAAAGAAGCGAGCTTGTTGGAGCTTCGCTCCTGCTTGAACGCTTGGTATTAATGCCTGTTCAGAAAAGTAGACACAATACGTTCGGTATGGTAAATTAATGTTTCTCAGATATTTATTATCGCTCTGTAAGA
>CACWIO010000119.1 GCA_902760855.1 uncultured Eubacteriales bacterium | reverse complement strand
TCGCTCCGCGCGGAGCGATAAGACCGATTAGTATTCTCTCTATTCAGATATTAGTACTATCCATACCTATTATCAAGTTCCGTTGTTCTGAATTAAATCAAGATGTACTTGAAGATGAATACTACTGCCAGTACATATACGAGCGGTGTAACTTTCTGGCTCTTTCCTGCGATAGTGTTGAGAATTGCATAGGAGATAATTCCGAATGCGATACCCTCTGAGATTGAGTACATGAAAGGCATTGCTACGATAGTGATGAAGCAAGGAATAGCCTCAAGTACGTCATTCCAGTTGATCTCAACTACCTGCTGCATCATCATGAATCCTACTACGATCAGAGCCGGTGCTGTTGCGAAGCTCGGAACTGTCAGGAAGATCGGTGAGAAGAGCAGTGCGAGCAGGAAGAGAATTCCGGATGTTACGGATGTAAGTCCCGTACGTCCGCCTTCTGAAATACCTGCGGATGACTCTACGAATGTAGTTACCGTGGAAGTACCGAGGCAAGCACCTACTGTAGTACCTACAGCGTCTGCAAACAGTGCGCCCTTGATTCCAGGGAGTTTTCCGTTCTTATCCATCATCTTAGCTCTCGATGCACATCCGATAATCGTACCGATTGTATCGAAGAGGTCTACGAAGAGGAATGCGAACAGTATTACGAAGAAGTTCAGAACCTGTCCGCTTGTAATCAAGCTGAAGTCCATCTTCAGGAATGTTGATGAAAGTGAAGTTGGTGCGGATATGATTGCGCTAGGGATTACACTGTACATTCCGAGATCCGGATTAGGTTTATAAAGACCTACCAGCTGGCAGATGATGCCGAGTGCCCAAGTTGCAATGATTCCTATAAGGATATTTCCCTTAATCTCTTTTATAACAAGCCAACCTGTAATAAGAATTCCGATGAGGCAGAGAACAACTCCGACTCCTACAGAACTCATGCTTCCGTCTTCCATAGCTCCTTTGAATGAGAAGATGGTAACAAGTGTGCTGTCACTGTTTACAACAAGTTTGGAATTCTGCATTCCGATGAAAGCGATGAAGAGACCGATACCAACGGATACGGCTACTTTAAGGCTGGACGGAATTGCGTTGAATATAGCTTCACGTACATTTGTAAGTGTGAGAACTATGAAGATAAGACCTTCTGCAAATACTGCAGCAAGTGCGATCTGCCATGAATAACCCATGTTACCGCATACAGTATAAGCGAAGTAAGCATTAAGACCCATACCTGCGGAAAGTACGAAAGGCAGATTTGAGAGAGCTGCCATTACGAAGCAGGCGATAGCACTTGCCAGAGCTGTAGCAGTGAATACTGCACCGCCGTCCATTCCGGAAGCGCTGAGAATTGATGGGTTGACTGCCAGGATGTATGCCATAGCCATGAATGTTGTAATACCGGCGATGACTTCAGTCTTGACGTCAGTCTTGTGCTCTTTGAGCTTGAATAGTTTTTCTATCATTTTTTCCTCCATGTTGACAATCCGTATTGATTGCCAATCCCTCCCTATAAGGTTTAACTTACTGTAACAATTTTACATCACGGAAGTTGGAGGCGCAATAATATTTTTTAGAAAAAAAATTATTTTTTAGTTAACTTAGAGATGTAATCTGCTGTAATCAGCTCCAAAACACTTCCGCCGATTGAGCGTGCCTTGTCTGATATGGTAAAGCAGTTATCATGTTCTTCAAGCCTCGGATCTATATCCGCAATCTTAAAACCTTCCGTTACTATAAATCCGTCTCGTATAAGACCCCTGAGAAGTCCCGAGATAGAGGCTTCAATATCTGTCTTTTTCCCTTCTTCGTCTTCGATATATGCGATGACCTCACCCTTTTGAACAACATCGCCGATCTTGTTTACATTTCTCATAACGCCTTTGTCCGGTGAGTGTATTACTCTGTCCTTTGTCACGCCTGCGATAGCTCCCGGGGTTCCCGTATTAGGCATGGCCGGACCTTCGGATATTACGCGGCCGAGATTATGCCCTCTCATAGTCTCAATAACATAATCGCAGTCCTTGCCTGCTTCAAATCCGGGGCCGAGAGCAATTGTAAGCGGCGCCATTTCTTTGGATGTGCCTAGGTTCTTCTTTGCGAGAATCGCATCGACTACTGCATCCGGCCTGTAGTCTCCTATTGTTTTACCTTCCGCATCCAAAAGAATCGGAAGTTCATCTGCTTCCGCGATCTTTACTGCCTCGTCCAGATTTTTAGCAAGTCGTGCGGTCACCCCCTCTATTTCGGTCGCGCCGTCATAAACTGCTTCACTAAAAGCGACCGTCCTTCTTATTGCAGACGGCTTATCAATTTCCAAAAGTATAGGTCTGAAACCTGCTTTATAAAGTCTGTAAATGGAGCCGGTTGCTATATCCCCGGCTCCTCTGACTACTATTCTGTAATCATTTGCTGTCTTCACTGTTTGCTCTCCCTTATACCAAAGATGTCGTGCCGCGTTTCAGATAGCGGCCGCTGCCCTTGCTGCCGAGGAATCTGTTGTCCTCTACTATGAGTTCTCCTCTTGAAAAGACTTTTTCAATGCGGCCTGTAAGATTGAAACCTTCGTAGCATGTATAGTCATTTGCACCGTGCATGTCATCTATAGTCAGGACATGCTTTGCATCAGGATCCATGATTACGATATCCGCATCCGCACCCGGCATGATAGCACCCTTCTTAGGATATATTCCGAATACTTTAGCAGGCTCTGTGCAGCAATATTTTACAAGTTGAGGAAGCGAGATTCTGTTTTTGGCAACTCCTTCCGAATACATTACAGGGAGTCTCTCTTCTACGCCCGGTGCACCATTAGGACATTTCCTGAAATCGTCCTTTCCGGCCTGCTTCTGCTCTTTGAAAGTGAACGGACAGTGGTCCGTAGCCACAGTATCGATAATGCAATTATCGGAAAGAGCCTTCCATAGAGCATCTATGTCAGTCTGTTTCCTCAGCGGCGGTGACATTATAGCCTTCAGGCCTTCCTGATCGTCCTCATATGCAGAGTCTGTAAGTGTCAGATACTGTGTGCAAGTCTCTACTCCGAAGTGCTGCTGCCCTGCTTCTCTTGATTTCATTACTTCTTTAAGACCTGCTTCTGAGGAAAGGTGCACTACATATGCAGGCGCCTCTCCGGCTTCCTTTGCGATGTACAGAAGTCTGCTTACGGCTTCTGCTTCGGCAAGCGCCGGCCTGGCCTGAGGATGATATTTAGCCTGTACTTTCCCTGCTGCACCGAGTTCTGCTTTAGTTACCTCTACCAATGCGTCGTTCTCGCAATGAGCGGGAATGACAAGCCCCTCCTCCGATGCTACTTTCATTATTTTAAAAAGCCACTCGTCATTAATCATATTTCCGCCGTAGGTCATATACGCCTTC
>CACWIO010000118.1 GCA_902760855.1 uncultured Eubacteriales bacterium | reverse complement strand
GTTGACTTCATCTATGCCAAGAACTACGAAGACTATATCCCTAAGGCTAAAGAGCTTTATGAGAAGTATGCAGACAAAATCGTACTTCCTGTCGATATAGCGTCCGTTGAGGACGGCGTGAGAAAGGAATATGATCTCACAAATGTTCCTGCAGACATGAGTGCAGTAGACATCGGTGCAGAGACTGTCAAGATTTATCAGGATTATATAGCAAATGCCAAAACAGTATTTGTCAACGGACCTATGGGAATATTCGAGCAGGAGCCGAGCGAGGCCGGCACCAAGGCTGTATTCGAAGCACTGGCTGAGACGGATGCATACACCGTAGTCGGAGGCGGAGACAGCGTAACTGCAGCTAAGAAATACAAGGTCACCGACAAGCTCGGATATGTCTGCACGGGCGGAGGAGCTCTTATCCGCTTCCTGACAGGGGAGGAGCTGCCGGTAGTAAAGGCTCTGCGCCATGCCGGTTCCAAGTTCGGGCCTGAGAAAAAATAATAACGGGAGATTATAAATGAAATTATCATTTGGATTCGGAGACGGAGTTCAGGAAGTTGAACTCCCCGAGAAAAATCTAATAGCAACTCTGAAAGCTAATGAGATGGAACATGAGAGAAGAGGCGCGGATGCAGTCCGCTATGCTCTCGCAAATCCTATCGGGAAGGGTCTTCTCAGAGATGAGGTAAAGCCCGGTGAAAAAATCGTTATTGTTACCAGCGATATATCCAGACCTCTTCCGAGCTATGATGTGATTCCGGCCGTACTGGATGAACTTTCGGCAGCGGGAATTCCGGATGAAGACATCACGGTGGTGTTCGGACTGGGCTCTCACAGAAAGCAGACTGAAGAAGAGATGCGGCATCTCGTGGGCGATGAGGTGTATGACAGAGTCAAGTGTATCGATTCCGACGTTGATGATTGCATCAACATGGGAGAGACAGAGAACGGGACACCTCTGGATATCACCAGGTCTGTTGCGGAGGCCGACATAAGAATCTGCCTCGGAAACATAGAGTTCCATTACTTCGCAGGCTATTCCGGCGGAGCCAAGGCCATAATGCCGGGAGTATCGACTCCTGCAGCCATTCAGGCCAACCACAGCAGAATGGTATCTCAGGATGCCTGCGCAGGTAAGCTCGAAGGTAATCCCGTGAGAGCGGACATAGAGGAGGCCGGAGCTAAGGTCGGTATAGACTACATCGTAAACGCAGTATTGGATGAACATAAGCACATAGTTTATGCGGTAGCGGGAGATGTAGTTGAGGCTCACAGAGTAGGCTGTGCATACCTCGATAAGATGTACAGGGTGGAGATTCCAGAAAGAGCGGATATAGTAATTGTTTCACAGGGCGGTGCGCCGAAAGATGCCAATCTCTACCAGACTCAGAAAGCTTTGGACAATTCCAAGCATGCCGTTAAAAAGGGCGGCACCATCATCTTGATCGGATCGTGCAAAGAGGGGCTCGGGTCTGCTCGCTTTGAGGAGTGGCTCACAACTGCGCCTACCGCACACTCCATGATAGAAAGAATCGAGGAGAACTTCCAACTCGGAGGCCATAAGGCAGCGGCCATCGCAATGGTGCTGGAAAACGCATCCATCGATTTGGTATCAGATATGGATGATGATTTCGTAAGAAGCATCTTCCTGAATCCTCAGCCGAGTGCACAGAAAGCATTGGATGAGGCTTTTGAAAAATACGGCAGCGATGCCACGGTGATCGCCATGCCGTTCGGAGGCGCAACGCTTCCGATTGCCAAAGGTAACAATTAGATTAATCATAAGAAAGGAAAGTGTAGTAATGGATTATGCAAAAGAATCACTGAGATTGCACGAAGAATGGAAGGGTAAGATTGAGGTAATCTCAACGGTACCTGTAGCGTCCAAGGAGGATCTGTCTCTGGCATATACTCCGGGAGTTGCGCAGCCTTGCCTTGAGATTCAAAAGGATGTAGAGAAATCATATGAATTGACACGCCGTCACAACCTCTGCGCCGTTATCACTGACGGTACGGCGGTACTCGGACTCGGAGATGTAGGTCCTGAAGGCGGAATGCCTGTTATGGAGGGAAAATGCGTACTCTTCAAATCCTTTGGAGGCGTAGATGCATTCCCTCTCTGCGTTAAGACTCACGATGTTGATGAGTTCGTAAATGCCGTATACCTGATTTCAGGTTCTTTTGGCGGAATCAATCTGGAAGATATTTCAGCACCTCGCTGCTTCGAGATCGAAAGAAAGCTGAAAGAAAAGTGTGATATTCCTATCTTCCACGATGACCAGCACGGTACTGCCGTAATCACTCTGGCAGGACTTACCAATGCCATGAAGATCACCGGAAAGAAGAAGGAAGATGTAAAGATCGTAACTTCGGGAGCAGGAGCTGCTGCTATCGCCATCGTTAAGCTGCTGCTGTCCTCGGGATACAAGAACATCGTAATGTGTGACAGAAAGGGCGCCATCTACGAAGGAAGAGAAGGTCTCAACTGGATCAAGGAAGAGATGGCGAAGGAAACCAACCTTGAGAAGCGTCAGGGCAGCCTGGCAGATATGCTGGTAGGCGCCGACATATTCATCGGCGTTTCGGCTCCGGGACAGGTTACTACAGAGATGGTTAAGACGATGAATAAAGATGCCATCATCTTCGCCTGCGCGAATCCGACTCCGGAAATCTTCCCGGATGAAGCGAAGGCAGGCGGCGCCGCTGTAATCGCAACAGGAAGAAGTGACTTCCCTAACCAGATCAACAATGTACTGGCATTCCCGGGAATCTTCCGCGGAGTATTCGACTGCCGCGCCAGAGAAATTAATGAGGAAATGAAGATTGCAGCAGCAGAAGCTTTGGCCAATCTCATTCCTGAAGACAAACTCTCACCGGATTACATCATTCCGGAAGCTTTCGACCCTGCAGTAGGCCCTGCAGTTGCCAAGGCAGTCGCCGAAGCAGCCAGAAAGAGCGGAGTTGCAAGAATATAAGGAGGGACGACAAATGACTACAAAAGAATTGCAAAAATTTGCCGGAGAGATTCGCTTGGCAACCGTCGAGTGTATCAAGTCAAGAGGTTTCGGACACATAGGCGGAAGCCTCTCCGTGTGCGATGCTCTTGCAGTGCTCTACGGAGACATTATGAATGTAGACCCTAAGAATCCTAAGAAGGCCGACAGAGATAAACTCGTCAGCTCCAAGGGACATGCAGGCCCTGCGGTATATGCAACACTGGCTCTTAAGGGATACTTCCCTAAGGAAGATTTGTACACGCTGAACCAGCCGGGAACAAACTTCCCTTCACACTGCGATATGAATAAGACCGTCGGAGTAGATATGACCACAGGTTCACTCGGACAGGGAACTTCCGAGGCTGTAGGACTTGCCCTCGGTGACAAGCTCCAGGGAAGAGACTGCAAGACATATCTTCTGGTTGGAGACGGAGAGGCAAACGAAGGTCAGGTATGGGAGGC
>CACWIO010000117.1 GCA_902760855.1 uncultured Eubacteriales bacterium | reverse complement strand
TTCTTTAAAACATGTATTATCAATTTATCTTACAAGGGCTTTTTATGAAAGTGTCTTGAGTATCCAATCGATGTCGTCTGTAGTCTTGAGTTTCTCAAGAGCTTCAGGATCGTCCAGGCATTTAGCAATCTTGGCGAGAAGATCCATATGCTCATCGCCTATACCTGCGATACCGAATACGAGCTGTGCCTTCTCTGCGCCGAAATCAACGCCTTCCGGATACTGAACCATAGAGATAGCTGTCTTCTTTACGGCTCCCTTTGCCTGTGATGTGCCGTGAGGAATAGCTATGCCCATGCCCATATATGTGCTTACCATGCGTTCTCTTTCCTGCATTGCCTCTACATATTCAGGCTCAACAGCGCCACATGCAACGAGGAGTTCTCCCGCCTTGTTGATAGCCTCCTCCTTAGTAACGGAAGCTTGTTTCAGAAGAATGCTGTCCTTAACAATAACGTCTTTCTTTGCGCTCATCTCAGCTGCCGCAACAGCCTTCTCAACGTCATCCTTGGCTTTGTCAGCAGGAGCATCGAGAGTTGTCAGCTGCACGTAGAGATCATCAAGCGCAGGATCGTTGAGGAAGTTCTCGATAGTGACGAGCTGTGCCTGTGGAGCAGAACTCTTTGCACGTTCTTGAAGAGTGCTCTGAACTACTGCAATATCACAATCTGAAGGAATATTGTCTACTGATGTATTCTTTACTTCGATATCAGGTCTTGCCGCCTTGATTCTGTTACGGAACTTTGTAGCTCCCATTGCAGATGATCCCATTCCTGCGTCACATGCGAAGATTACCTTGCGAACAGACTCTGAATTGCTTACAGCTGCAAGTCCCTTGGCCTGAGCCTTTCTGTCAGCTACCTCAGCCTGAGCCTCTTCGATGGAAGCTGTAGTGCTTGTAGCCTTGATGATAACTGATGCAATAGCAAATGATACTGCTGCAGCGAGAAGTACGCCGATGAAGATCAGGATCATTTTGTTCTTAGGGGCCATAGCCATGAAAGCGATGATTGATCCAGGGGAAGCAGGTCCCTTAAGTCCGCATCCAGTAAGGCTGAACCATGTAATTGCACAGATGTTACCTACGATAGGTGCTACGATTACAGCAGGGTTCATCAGGACATACGGGAAATAAATCTCGTGGATTCCGCCAAAGAAGTGAATGATGATAGCTCCCGGAGCAGAGTCCTTAGTTGCCTTGTCCTTTGCAAACATCCAGTAAGC
Source organism: uncultured Eubacteriales bacterium (assembly GCA_902760855.1). Classification (GTDB taxonomy): domain Bacteria; phylum Bacillota; class Clostridia; order Peptostreptococcales; family Anaerovoracaceae; genus Crickella. The sequence goes on along the minus strand of CACWIO010000117.1, from coordinate 2,244 downwards.
GAGGAGCACTCCGAGTCCAGGGCCCGGGTTTGCCTCGAGCATGTACATGATGGACTGTCCTGCTTCTTTAACCTGCTCAGCACCGATAGGTGTGAAGATGCCGTGATTGATAGCATTGTTCAGGAACAGCACCTTGGCAGGCTCGATGAATATAGCTGCGAGCGGAAGCATGTGGTTGTTGACGAGTACGTCTACACCGGCAGTGAGTACGCTCAGTATTATTGTCATTACCGGACCGATTACATAGTATCCGAGAATTGCTATGAGCATTCCGATAATACCTACCGAGAAGTTGTTGATAAGCATCTCGAATCCGGCAGGCATTCTTGACTCCATGAAACGGTCAAACTTCTTGATAATCCAACCTGCGAAAGGACCCATTACCATGGCTCCCATCAGCATAGGCTGTCCTTCTGTACCGCCTACTCCGGCGATAGTACCCATAACCGCAATGGCTCCCATTACTCCACCGCGATCTCCTCCTACAAGTTTACCTCCTGTAAATGCTATCAGAGCAGGAAGCAGGTAAGTGAGCATATATGGCTGGATAGATGCGAGCTGCTCATTAGGCAGCCATCCATCCGGAATAAATAAAGCTGTTATGAATCCCCACGCGATGAATGCTCCGATATTAGGCATTACCATGGCGGATAAAAATTTTCCGAAACGTTGTACTCCGTTTTTCATAATTAATCTCCTCATCCTCTAGTACTTCTACAATATAACCTACTTTATTATTAAGGACTGGGATTCATCCGGCCTTTCGAGCCTTACGATCTCGATTCGGCCGATGATATTTGAGAAACGGTACCGTAAATATGTTATCTGTTATAGGACTTCCACATTGTTTTCTCTGCAGGCTGCCAGGAAGACTTCCGGCAGATTCCCGTCGGAAATCACAACATCTACATCTTTGAGCGACCCGAAAGTAAAAGTGCTGTTCTTTCCTACCTTTGTGGAATCCATCAATACGACGGTTTTTAGTGCTCTATTGATTACAGTCTGTTTGAGCTGGGATTCTTCATATACGTTACAGGCAAACCCCGTGTCATCGTTGTAGGTTGTAACGCCCATGAAGGCCAAATCGAACTTCATCTTTTGCAATTCCCCGGCTCCCTGAGATCCGCAGATGCTCAAGCTATAGCGGTTCATTGTACCGCCGGGTATCACGACCTGCGCCTTCTCAAGGCGGGCCAGTTCCATAGCACAGCTTATACTGCTCGTTATGATCAGATTAGGCTGATCTTTGAGTTCTGCTGCGAGCATTGTGGTCGTGCTTCCCGAATCCAAGAAGATTGCCGTGCCCGGTGCGACTAGTTCCTTTGCTTTCATGATGATAGCTTTTTTGGCATCCACATTTCTTATGCTTCGCCTGCTCATAAAATCATCTGTACCTACCACCACGTCTACGGAACGTGCGCCCCCGTGAATTCGAACAATCCTTTTTATGTCATCCAGGTTTTTCAGATCTGTACGAAGGGTCATGTCCGACACGTTTGGAAACGCTTCTTTAAGCTGAGCGAACGTGACCTCCCCTTTTTCATTAATCCAATTAACAATAGAGTTTCGTCTTTTTTCAACAGAGTCCATACTTCCTCCTTCCGAGATCAGTCCATCATTCCCGGAAGAATTCTGTACCGATCTATTAAGCTGTAAAATTCGCCAGAAGGTATTCTTCTGCTTCAGGGCACCAAAGCCCCTTGTGTGCGTCTACGATATCTGCAAGAGCAATGAACCTTTCATCTTCTTTTCCTCTTTCTCTGAGGTCTGTCAATGCTATGAGCGGCATGTTGAGGTGGTTGTAAATCAGCTTCTTTCCGCCCGGAATCTTTGGCAGATTGAGAATAGTCTCTGCTGCTGCATCAAGTCCTCCTATGTGGGTAACCATAACAGCCGGATCTATTCTGCCTGCTGCTGTAAGTTCAAGACACTCCACCATGTCAGCTGTGTTGCCGCCGGTAGTTCCCATTACATGTGTGGAATTGTAATGAACATCGTAGAAGTTGATTGGAGCGCTGAACGCTGTGTCTGTCGGTCCTGCGAAGAAGTTGAGACATCCATCTCTGCCGAGGATTGCACTAGACTGTTCAACAACTGCAGCAATCGGTGTGTAGCAAAGTACATCATCATAGCCTGTGCCACCTGTGAGATCGCGAAGATAAGTAACAGAATCATCTACTTCACCCGTATTTACGAAATGAAGTTCGATGCCATCTTTCTTTGCTTCTTCAGGTGGGAAAAGCT
>CACWIO010000116.1 GCA_902760855.1 uncultured Eubacteriales bacterium | reverse complement strand
ATCGGCTGTCTTATCTGTCTCAAGTTTCGCTTCCATCTGTTTCTTTGCTTCTGTCTCAACCTTGGCCTGCTCTTCCGGAGTCAATTTGATATCTCCGAATGCAAATATGGACATCCTCTCAACCTCTCCGAACTCAATATTCTCGCTCGGTATGTTGATAGGCTCGAGCACGGGCTTCGGGACTTTGATGGTAACGCTCTTTTCCTCGTTATTTACGATAACATCTTCTCTGGTAAGTTTGCCCAAATCCACAGTATATGTGGCTTTTCCGTTATATGTGATGTATTGATACTTCGAAAAAGCAGAAATGTTACCAAGCCCGGTCTGCGTGAGCATGGCGACATCGGATACTTCCTGAGAATACACTTCGAGTTTCTTGAGTTCCTGGCTATCTCCAATAACTGCCTCCTCAAAATCCGCAGCCTTGTATCCGAAGAATCTGAACTTCCTGAGAGTCAGGTCGTGATTCTCGGCGCTCTCCTCAAGTACGAAGAATGACTTCGCAGTATCTACTATGCTCTTACCGTGCAGGTAAGCATGTATTCCTGTAAGCAGCGCCATTCCAACCAGTATGCCTGTGAAGAACGCGGTAATCCTCCTTAAGAATCCTTTGCGTTTTCCGCGCTTTTCCGCCTTCTTTATTTCCTTACTCATGTCCAGATGCTTTTCTGCCATGACTATTCTCCTTTTCGATAAGTGAACATATCTCAAAGAGTATACCATAAAAAGATGGGACTAATGCCCCATCTTCTGTATTTTCATCAATTCATCATATTCCCTATTTATTAAACGATAATGGCAATTCCAGATGATGGGCAGCCAGCAAATCTTTATTCTTAAGTATCTCACTAGCGCTGCCGTCCGCGGCAACCCTGCCACCGCCTATAAGTATGACTCTCTCGCAGCTGTCTGCTATCATGTCGAGGTCGTGCGATGCAATGAGCTTGGTCTGATTAAGCTCCTTAATCGTATTGATGATCAGCCTTCTGTTGTATGGATCGAGCGCTGATGTCGGCTCATCCATAAGTATGGCCTCTGGCTCCATAGCAAGTATAGTAGCTATGGCGGCCATCCTCTTTTCGCCTCCGGAAATCTTATGATTGTATTTGTGCTTTAGATCCTCTATGTGAAGCCTCTTGAGCACCTCATCCACTCTCTTATCCGTATCCTCACGGCTCAGCATATAGTTCAGCGGAGCGAATATCATGTCCTCGTACACTGTCGGCATAAACATCTGATTATCCGAATTCTGCAATACAAAGCCCAGCTTCTTTCTTATCTCTCCTAGGCTCTTTGCGCTTACCTCTTTGCCGCCTACAAGAACGCGACCTTCCGTCGGCATCACGAGACCGAGCAGGAGCTTCATTATAGTGGATTTGCCCGCGCCGTTAGCACCGATAAGGCCTACCGATTCGCCCGCTCCTATGGAGAAGCTCATATATTTAATTACATTTTCTCCTGTCTCATATGCGAAGCTCACATTTTGAAATTCGATCATCCGTCTGTCCTTTCGTATACCATAGTGACCTTAAGTCAGCTTTAAATCAGCAATTATCTATACCACCAAGTTCCCGATTATTTGAGCTACATCCACGTATCTGAATGCCAAGAAGCACGCTGCGCAAACCGCTATATATACAGCATCCTTTGCTTTAAACGGCCGTATATCAGCGTAATGAAAATGCCTGTGGTAACCCCTGAGAAGCATCGAGGAATAGAGTTCCTCTGCTCTGTCCATGCTGCGAAGGAGCAGCTGCCCGAGAAATGAACCCCAGGCGGATATGTGTATGCCCTTCTGGCCCGGCGCCCTCAGATGATATGCCTCCGTCATTACGGCAAGCTCCTCTGTCATCACCCCCACGTAGCGATATGTCAGCAGGAATAACGTAACGAGCACTGACGGGAAATGCATATTCCTAAGAGCCGCGCAGAGATTGTCCACCTTTGTAGTTGCCACCAGGAGAAATGATGCCATCAGGCAGTAAACGCCTTTAAGCATAAGCGTAATCATGGAGATAACTCCGCCGGATATGCTAACGCCGCCGATTTGCAGCATCTCCGCCTTGTCAAAGAACGGATTGAAAAGCCCCACCATCATAACAAGCGGCAGCACTATCCTCAGCTTATAAAAGCAAGTCCTTATCTTGATGCCGCTTATCGCAAATAAAAGAGCGGGCCAAAGCACCATTGGTACCAGGCCGCTCAAATCATACTTATCAAATGATAGCGTGATTAGTATATATGCAATTGTGGCGATCAGCTTGGCTGCGGGATGCAGCTTATGTATCGCGGATTCCCCTGCCGCGAGCTCATCCATTTCGGAGAGCTCGTGCAAGGCATTTTGCATTTTATTCATCTTTGCTATGCGCTCTTATTCTTTTTGCGGAAGAATCCGCCGATTACAGCAATCAGAGCGGCAACTCCCGCTACTATTGCAGATCCGACGATGCCGGACACTGTAGTTCCTACAGCTGACTCGCTATCCGGAAATGCATAGTCAGGAAGGAACGAAAGCTTTTCTTGTATTGAGCCTGCCTTCTCAGCAGCTGTGCTCTCGACTCCAAACGCCTCTTCATCAAGGCCCATGTTCTCCGCATAGCCTTCCTCTGCATTGCCGAAGAGCGCCCACTCAAGTCCGTCCGGGTTGCCGCTTGCCATAAGGCTAAGGCCTCCGCCCACGAACAGCGCTACGATAGCGAGTATAGCGACAACGCCCTTAAGGCTTCTCTTTGCATTGCCCTCTCCGCTGAGATTGACTCCTTCGAGCAACTCAGGCCTTGATTCATATACAAATACCAGCACAGCTGCTGTAATCAGTCCCTCGATAAGACCTATTGCCAGATGTATAGGCTGCATCAGCGATACAAATGCTCCAAAAGGCAGCTCTGTAATGCCCGACAAACTGGTCTCAATGACCACAGACAATGCCCCGAGCTGCAAGGTCAAGATGCACCCGATAATCGACGCTGCAATTATGCGAGCACGTTCTCCGCTCTTGCCCTCTCCGAGCATCTTGCTGTTCATAAGCGGTCGCCAAATCAGGAAATATCCGACGAAGCAACCATAGAACGCCATGTTCCAACAATTGGCCCCCAAGGCCATTAGCCCCCCGTCGGCGAAGAACAAGCATTGTATCGTGAGTATCACAATCATAGAGAGGAAGCCCGCATACGGCCCAAGTAGCGCAGTAAGAAGCATGCCTCCGCACATGTGACCGGATGATCCCGTGCCCGGAATCGTATAGTTGATCATTTGCCCCGCAAATACGAGAGCGGAAGTGACCGCCATCACAGGAAGCTTCTGAGCCTCATCATCTTCTCTCAGTTTCTTAATTGACACGCCGGCTGTCGCTGTGGTCGCAACATACATCGCACCCGCCACCGCTGGTGCCAGCAACGCATCTGCCATATGCATCAACTTACCTCCTATATCTTTCCATCTTTTAAGCTTATAGGAGCGCCAATTCCCGTCCACAAGCCCCCGCAGGGGATGTAA
>CACWIO010000115.1 GCA_902760855.1 uncultured Eubacteriales bacterium | reverse complement strand
CTCAGCTATCTTACGAGACAGTACCGTGGTTGCATCCAGGTGGGCAAATGTCGTAGCAGGAGCCGGGTCTGTTAAGTCATCCGCAGGTACGTAGACGGCCTGAACGGAAGTGATTGATCCTGCCTTTGTCGATGTGATTCTCTCCTGCAGGGCACCCATCTCCGATGCCAATGTCGGCTGGTATCCTACGGCTGACGGCATACGTCCGAGAAGCGTGGATACTTCAGAACCCGCCTGCACAAATCTGAAAATATTATCTATAAACAGCAACACGTCTTTGTTCTGCTTGTCTCTGAAATGCTCTGCCATTGTAAGTCCGGAGAGTCCGACTCTCATACGAACGCCGGGAGCCTCATTCATCTGTCCGAATACCATGGCAGTCTTATCCATTACGCCTGCCTCATTCATCTCGTTCCAAAGATCGTTTCCTTCTCTGGAACGCTCTCCGACGCCGGTAAAGATGGAATATCCGCCGTGCTCCATAGCTACGTTATGTATGAGCTCCTGGATAAGTACGGTCTTTCCTACACCCGCACCTCCGAAGAGTCCTATCTTACCGCCCTTGGCGTATGGCTCTAAGAGGTCTATTACCTTGATGCCTGTCTCCAGCACCTCTACGGACGGGCTTATCTCATCAAAGCCCGGGGCTTTTCTGTGGATGGAAGCTTTATCCACGCCTTCAGGAAGGGGGTCTCCTCCGTCTATAGGATCTCCGAGTACGTTGAACATCCTTCCCAGAACCACATCTCCGACCGGTACCTTTATAGGAGAGCCCGTAGATACTACTTCCATGCCGCGTGAAAGACCTTCCGATCCCGCCAGCATAATGCATCTGACAGTGTTTCCGCCTATGTGCTGAGCCACTTCCATCACAAGTGTCTTGTCATCCAAAGTGACTTTCAACGCATCATTAATCTTCGGAAGATTGCCCTCCTCAAATATTACATCTATTACAGATCCCGAAACCTGTACTATGCGTCCTGCCATTACATCTCTCCTACGCTTTTCTTCTTTTTTCTTCTCAGACTGCGTGCTCCTGAAGACACTTCCGTAATCTCCTGAGTTATAGCATTCTGTCTTAAGTGATTATATTCCAAAGTCAACTTGTCCAATAATTCGCTGGCATTGTCATTTGCCGCATCCATGGCCATCATCCTGGCATTTTGTTCGGATGAATAGCTGTTGACCAAAGCCGAATAAATATATCCCATCAGGTACGACTGCATGGCCTTTTCCAGCACCGTACGCATATCCGGCTCATACTCAAACACGCCTGAAGCATATTCGGCAGTCTCATCTCCCTCCGGCAGAAAGTCATCTTTATCAAAAGGTATAAGACGATCGTGCATAGCGATGCCTGCACTCATGCCTCCCGTATATTCGGTATAGCATACGTATAATCTGTCGAACTCTCCGCCGTCAAATCCCACCAGGATCTCTCTTGTGATATCTCTCGCCATTCCGAGCGAGGGCTTATTCATCGAATGTTCGAAGTCCTCAGCAACGTTGTAGCCGTTTGTTCTGAAATATCTCCAGCCGTAGTCTCCGACTACATAAAGCCTGTATTCATCGCTTCTTTTTATCAGCGCGTCGGTTTCCTTTATGACGTTCTGGTTATAAGCACCGGCAAGCCCCTTATCTCCCATTATGACGAGTATGGCAGAACGACCGCCCGCCACCTCTTCATCCACCGCGGAATCAAGATATCTGCTGCTTATGTCCTCGTCGCTTGCGAACATCCTGTGGATTTCTCTTCGGAGCAAGTCGAAATACGGCCTTGTATTCTCCGCATCCTGCCTGGCTTTACGCATTTTAGTCGAAGCGATTAAATACATCGCGTTCGTAATCTTCTGCGTATCTCCGACGCTCTTTATTCTGTTTTTGATTTCTTTAGTTGATGCCATCCCTGTACTCAGCGGCTATCTTAATGATTTCTTCTTTCAGTTCGTCGTCCATTACGCCTTCGCGATCTATCTTCTCGCAGATGTCCGCATGCTCAGTTTCAAACATTTTTACGAAGCCTTCAATGAACGGTTCCACTTTCTCAGCGGGAATTCCCTGCATGGTGTGTGCCAGTGCCATTACGAGGGTTATTACCTGCTCGTGCTGACTCTTAGGCTTATACTGAGGCTGCCTCAGCATTCTCATAAGGCCCTGGCCGTATTCGAGCTGAGCCCTTGTTTGATCGTCCAAGTCTGAGGCAAACTGCGTGAACACTTCCATCTCACGATACTGCGCGAGGTCGATTCTGAGAGTTCCGGCCGCCTTTTTCATGGCCTTGGTCTGAGCGTCTCCTCCTACACGGGATACTGAAAGTCCTACGTTTACGGCAGGTCTCTGTCCGGAGAAGAAGAGATCGGATTCCAGGAATATCTGACCGTCAGTAATCGAAATGATATTGGTCGGTATATATGCGGATACGTCTCCGGCCTGTGTCTCGACTATAGGAAGTGCGGTTACGGAACCTCCTCCTATTTCATCCGAAAGCCTGGCTGCTCTCTCGAGGAGTCTTGAGTGCAGATAGAATACATCTCCCGGATAAGCCTCACGTCCCGGTGATCTGTCAAGCAGAAGTGAGAGCGCACGATATGCAACCGCGTGCTTGGAAAGATCATCATAGATGATAAGCACATCCTTGCCTTGATTCATGAAGTACTCGGCCATAGCGCAGCCTGCATAAGGCGCTATGTACTGAAGCGGTGCCGGATCCGAAGCGGAAGCCGATATTATAATCGAATAATCCATGACTTCGTGCTTTATAAGTGTCTGCTGTATATGAACGACTGATGACGTCTTCTGGCCTATGGCCACGTATATACAGATGCAGTCCTTACCCTTCTGATTGATAATCGCATCCGTGGCAATCGCCGTCTTACCCGTCTGTCTGTCTCCGATGATGAGTTCTCTCTGTCCTCTTCCTATAGGGAACATGGAGTCTATCGAGAAGATGCCGGTCTCAAGAGGTGTGTCTACAGGCTGCCTGTCTATGATGTGCGGAGCCTGTGCCTCTACAGGCATATAGCCTTCGGCATTTATCTCTCCGAGTCCGTCTATAGGCGTGCCGAGAGCATCGACCGCTCTTCCGAGGAAGTCTTCCCCTACAGGAGTTCCCGCAGTCCTTCCCGTTCTCTTTACGAGAGAACCCTGTGTTACATCTTCGTCGTCATTGAATAGTACGCAGCCTATCTCATCCTCTCGGATGTCCTGGACCATTCCTCTTACGCCGCCTGCGAAGATAAGTATTTCTCCGAAGGTGACCTCATCCAATCCTCTTACCGTCGCAATTCCGTCTCCTACCGTGAGGACCTCTCCTATCTGCTCGGCATATGCCTCAGGAGTCCAGTCATGAACTGTCTCCTTAAGCAGAGGGATGATGTCTCCCTTATCGGTAGGAACGTTTACGAGAGTCTCCTGGAGCTGTCTTATTCTGCCTGCGAGCGACCAATCGTAAATGTCGTCTCCCACCTGCAGCCTGAAACCGCCCGCATATTCATCGGACTTGACATACTCAAGCTCTACGCCTTCTCCGTATTTATTTTTA
>CACWIO010000114.1 GCA_902760855.1 uncultured Eubacteriales bacterium | reverse complement strand
TCTCATGCTGGGATATGCGGGTGTTTACTCGAGCTTCCTTCTCCACGTATATGATGCCGCAAAGAAATACGATCTCGACCCGAGAGATATCCTTGTTGAACTCGGGAAGCGCAAGATGGTAGGCGGTCAAGAAGATATGATCATAGACGTTGCATATCAATTAAAACAATCGCAGAGCAAATAGAGGCTGATATGGTATATGAAATAACCGATTTGACAGCGGAAACAAAGTATCCGGCAAAGGAAGAAGAGTCTCTCTTTAGAGCGATGATCAGAAGCGGTAAGGGATGTATAAGATACGGCTGCGAAGGCGGAGGCTGCGGGGTTTGCAAAATCCGCATCACCGAAGGCGAATATGAAAGATTCAAAAATATGAGCCGCGCACACGTATCGGAGGATGAAGAAAAAGAGGGGATAGTCTTGGCCTGTTGTGTAAAACCGAAGAGCGATATAACACTGGCCAAATTCAAAACGACGTAATTAGCGTTAGGCTAAATATTGTAGAGGTTTACTATTTTAATAACCATAAAGGAGGTAAATCATGGCTATTAGTAAAACCATACGTCCGGGACTGATTCAACTTAGAGTTGTCAATCTCGAAGAGTCCGTAGCATTCTATAGAGACATCCTTGGTCTCGATGTTGTAGGACAGACTTCTGACGGACGCGTTATGCTTAAGACATATGATGAGTTCGATCATCATTCCGTAGTTCTTAGACATGCGCCTGAATCCGGATTCGACTATGTTGCGTTCAAGGTAGTCGACGACAAGACTCTCGAAGAGCTCAAGGAAGCTACAGAAGCTTTCGGATATCCTGTTGACGTCGCTTCGGACGAGCAGCCGGGATACGGAAAGAGATACGGCTTCACGCTCTGCACGGGACATAGAATCGAGCTCTATGCCGAAGTAGCTCAGGCAGAAAAGATTCCGATGCTCGTTAACCCGGATCCATGGGTTGAAATGCCGCGCGGCATGAAGGCTCAGAGATTTGACCATCTTCTTCTCTACGGACCAAATATTGCAGAGGCTGAAAGATATTTCAAAGAAGTTCTCGGAATGTTTGCTCCTGAATTCTGCAACACACCGGATGGAAAGAGATTTGCTGTATGGCTAACAGGTGGAAACAAGGCTCACGACATCGCATTTGTTGAATACGAGAGACCTAATACAATTCACCACCATGCATTCTATCTCGAAGACTGGAACGCAATCGGAAACGCTGCTGACCTTATCGGTAAGTACAGAGTTAAGAGAGACGTTGGTCCTACAAGACACGCTATCACACGTGGCCAGACAATCTATTTCTGGGAGCCATCCGGAAACAGAATCGAGACTTATGCAGGCGGATATGCAGCATATCCGGACAACCCGCAGAGAGAGTGGACGATCGACGAAATCGGAAGAGGTCTCTTCTACTATGAAGGCGAACTATTCCCATCATTCCTCGAGATAGTTACATAATAAATGTAGGATAATATCGACGCGGGATGAACAAGGCACCTCGGTCTCCGGCAGGATTCTGTCGGAGACCGTTTCTTGCGGATATATTGCATTTTTCAATGCAAAGTGATATAATCCATTGGCGTGCTTGGAAGAAGAGTGTTTCCACGGCACAGGCATAGTAAGATGAAAGAAAAGAGGTTCAAAACTATGAAGAAAAAGTTATTGGTAATGATGATTATTGCCATAATGCTACTTATGGCTGCGTGTGGCGCTAAGGATGCTACTCCAAGCGGTGGCGGATCAACTCCATCGGGCGGTTCAGAATCCAGCACGGGCGAAAGCGTTGATCTTCAGATTGGACAAGTTATTACGGCAGCTCACGGAGACAAGTGCTTTACACAGGTAACAGCGGTAGTTCAAGGCGACACAGTTGTTGCTGCGTTCATCGATGAGTATCAGTTTGCTGACGGAACACAGGTAGAGGGTGTTCCTAACTCTGACGCTGCAGACGGATTTGCCGCAGGTTATGCAGAGGGACAGGTTCTTCTTTCAAAGAGAGCTGAAGCTGACTACTACAGCGAACTCATGTCAAGCCATGGCGGAGCCACAGTAAGAATTGATGACAACTACGATGCAATCCAGGAATTTGCTGCAGGCAAGACAATAGCAGAACTTGCTGATTTCAAGGGTAAAGCAGAAGCAGTTGATGCAGTTGCTTCCGCAACACTTGCAGACACAGGTAACTATCTTGCGGCTATAGCTGAAGCAGCAGAAGTTGCTAAGGGAACAGAAGCAGTAGCTTATGAAGGCGATGTTTCCGCTCTCAAGCTCAACGTAGAAGTAGGCGCTGCTCACGGCAATAAGTGCTTCTCGACAGCAGCTGCCCTTACAGATGGAACAACTATCGTCCTCAGCTGGCTTGATGAATTCCAGTTTGCTGACGGAACACAGGTAGAGGGTGTTCCTAACTCTGACGCAACAGAGGGATTTGCTGCAGGTTATGCAGAGGGACAGGTTCTCCTTTCCAAGAGAATGGAAGCTGAATACTATAGTGCAAACATGGCTGAAAAGGCTGGTTCCACAGTAGCTATCGACGAGAACTACAATGCAATTCAGGCTGCAGTAAACGGTCTCAGCATCGACGATGCTCAGGCTATTGCAGACAAGGGCGAAGGTGCGGTTGATGCAGTTTCCGGAGCCACATTGGCAGATACAGCCGGATATATTTCACTTATCATAGACGCTGCTAAGAACGCAAAATAATGAACCAAAGAATAATCAAAATTCTTATTCCCCTGCTGATTACTACAGTGTTCCTTTGCGGGTGTACCGCAAAGGAACCTGCCCCGGCAGGGGATTTTCAACAATTGAACGCATATCAGGAGACCTATCTTTCGCTCTTTGATACCGTCACGATTGTGAAGGGATATGCGGTGGATGAAAAGACTTTTCAGGAATCGCTAGAGCCGTTCTATGAAGAGTTTTTGCTTTGTCATGAACTCTTTGATATTTACGAGGATTATGCAAATCTACCGAATATCAAGACGATTAATGATAAAGCCGGAGCGGAAGCCGTCAAAGTGGACGATCGCATTGTTTCGCTTCTTCTTTTCTGCAGGGAGATGTATGAGGTCACGGGAGGAGCAGTCGACGTAACGCTCGGTCCTGTGCTTTCTCTTTGGCACGATGCGAGGGAAGTAGGCGAAGCGAATCCCGAGAAGGCGTATATTCCGGATATGGACGAGCTAAAGGCCGCGCTTGAGCACTGCGGAATCGATAAGCTCGTAATAGATGAAGAAGCATCTACGGTTATGCTTACGGATTCCGAGGCAAAACTCGACGTAGGTGCCATAGCAAAGGGATACGCCATCCAGAGGGCATCAGAAAAGCTACCTGAAGGGTATCTTATAAGCGTGGGAGGAAACGTCCTCACAACAGGCGGAAAAGAGGGCGGAGACACGCCTTGGGTTATAGGTATCCAGGATCCGAACGGAAGTGCGGACAGCTTTATTGAGAAAGTGAGTCTGGTGAAGGGGTCGGTCGTTACGAGCGGAGACTACCAGCGCTACTATACGGTGGACGGAAAGAACTATCACCATATAATCGATCCGGAGACTTTGATGCCGAGCACATACTGGAGAGGGGTAACCATTCTCTGCGACGACTCGGGTCTTGCCGATGCTCTTTCGACAGCGCTGTTCCTTATGGAT
>CACWIO010000113.1 GCA_902760855.1 uncultured Eubacteriales bacterium | reverse complement strand
GGACTTGCAGAAGCACTACATGAGGCAGGAGCCAAGCTGATAGTCTGCAATAATTCCAATAAGGAAGCCATGACATATGCAGTTGAAAAGCTCGGAGCTACTGAAGTAGGACGCGACGAAATCTACGGAGTTGAGTGCGACATCTTTGCACCTTGCGCTCTCGGTGCAGTCGTAAACTCAAAGACTATTCCGCAGTTTAAATGTAAGGCAATTGCCGGTGCAGCAAATAACGTAATCTATGATGATGCAGCCGGTGAGGCACTCAAGGCTCGCGGCATACTCTATGCACCGGATTTCATTATCAACGGCGGCGGAGTTATCAACGCCGGTCAGGAAGCCTTCACCACATACGATAAGGACAAAGTCCTAGAGCAGGTTCATAATATATATAACACCGTTTATCGCATGCTCGATGAGTCCGCTAAGACAGGTAAGCCCGAAGGCATAATTGCAACAGAATATGCCGAAAGCCTGATTTATAAATAGGACGTAGATTAATTTCACTCCTGCACTCAATATTTGCAGATGCGGTGGTATAATAAGCACATGACTAAAAACTATATGAGGCAGTTCCATGAATAACGTAATTGCCTCAATAATAACAAACAAAATACTGATTACGGGTGTTATCGCTTGGTTTACTTCACAAATCCTCAAGACTATTATTTATGTAATAGTTAATAAGGAGTTCTCCTTTGAGCGCCTTATCGGTGACGGAGGTATCCCAAGCAGCCATTCGGCTACGGTCACATCTATTGCAACTATGGCGGGCATCACCAGCGGATGGGACTCTCCTCTGTTCGGCGTCGCCTTCTTCTTAGCAATAATCGTCATGCACGATGCGATGGGTGTCAGGCTTGAGACAGGCAAGCAAGCCAAAGCCCTTAACGATTTAACTGAGTTCATAGAGAATATGGTCGGTCAGGACCTTACTCCCGAGGATAAGTTAAAGGAGCTCGTCGGCCACACGCCGGTGCAGGTATTCTCGGGTTTCTGCCTCGGACTGCTAATCGCCCTACTGATAGCATAAGATACTACAACGGACGGTTCACAAAGCCGTCCGTTCTTATTTGTAAAATTATGTGTTAATGTGAGTGTTATTACGGTGCGATTACCACTATTTCCTCGGACTCGACCGCAGCCTTTACCAGGGCATCAACATCGAGTGCTGACTCGGATTTCTCAATCCTCGGAAGCTTAGGCTTGGTCACCGGATGCTTAGGCAGGAAAACCGTGCAGCAATCCTCATAAGGCTGTATGGATATCTCGTAGGTTCCAATCTCGCGCGCCTTCTCCATGATATCCACCTTATCCATTGCGATAAGCGGTCTCATAACAGGCATGCTTACGACATTGTCGGTAACTACGAGCGCCTCTGCGGTCTGGCTTGCCACCTGTCCGAGATCCTCACCGGTGATAAGCATCATGCATTTATTCTTCTCGGCAACCTTCTCGGCAATTCTCATCATGAATCGTCTTACGAGAAGAGTCGTCTCGTCCTCAGGGCAATTCTTTACAATCTCCTCCTGTATAGGCAGCAGATTAATAACATGCATTCTTACAGTTCCCATATATCCCGCGAGCACTTTAACGAGGTCCTCAACCTTCTCCTGCGCTCTCTGGCTCGTATATGGATATGAATGGAAGTGCACCGCCTCTATGCTCATACCTCTCTTAGCCATCATAAATGCGGCTACTGGGCTGTCTATTCCGCCCGACATGAGTATCATGCCCTTACCATTAGTACCGAGAGGAAGGCCGCCGAAACCCTTGACCTTATCACGATAAATATATGCAGCCTCTTTTCTTACATCTACATTCAATGTGCAATCAGGTCTATGGACATCTACGCCCAGCACCTTGCTGGCCTTAAGCACCATGCCTCCTACCTGTCTTGCGATTTCCGGAGACTCTATAGGGAAATTCTTATCCGCTCTCTTGGCTCTGACTTTGAATGTCTTGATGTCTTCGGCTTTTAGGATAGCATTCATGAACTCACCGGCCTTGCGACCTATTTCATTGATATCCTTTGGGACTTCAACAGCCGGGCTTACAGATGCCACGCCGAACACTCTTACGCAGCGTGATATCACCTCGTCCTCATCGATGTCTGCGGGCACCCTGACGAACATCAGCCCGTCTATCCAGGCTGCCTCAACTTCATCATATACTTCAAGAGATTTCCTCACTCTCTCGAGCAAGACTCTCTCAAAGTACGGCTTATTCATTCCCTTCAGTGCGACTTCACCGCACCTGACTATATATAAATTCTTTTTCATTGATAGCTACCCAGTTTTCTGAATCGTTCGACCGCTGTCTTAATGCGGTCAATAACTATGTCCATTTCTGCTTTAGTGTTGAACTCCGAGAAGCTGAACCTTATAGCTCCTTCTATTTGTTTAGGACTTAGTCCCATAGCTTTAAGCACAGGACTCTCTCCCGGATGATTGGATGAGCATGCAGAGCCTGTAGATACATATATCTCGTCCTGCTCGAGAGTGTGAAGCAATACCTCTCCTCTCGTTCCTTCAAAAGTGAGATTAAGAACCGATGGACAGCGGGTTCCCGCATCACTTAGCGAGAATCCTATCCCTACAGGACCGTTAATTCTCACATCTGATATCTCATTTGTAATGCCTTCTCTCAGATACTCGCTGACTTCGGCAATTCTCCTTAGCTTGGCATCCATATCTCTTGAGCTCATCTCTGCGGCAAGTCCCATTCCGACAATTCCCGTGGTGTTTTCTGTCGAGGATCTCAGGCCCTTTTCCTGACCTCCCCCCGTGATGAATGGCGATAGTTTAAGGCCGTCTTTGATATATATGGCGCCTACGCCTTTTGGTCCATGGAACTTATGGGCGCTTAGGGATATAAGATCAGCCTTGCAATCTGTCAGATTAAGTTTACCGAATGCCTGGACTGCATCGGTATGGAATGCTATCTCGGTCCCTTTGGTCTTATTGTATTTCCTGATGATAGCCTCTATTTCAGATATGGGTTGAATAGCGCCCGTTTCATTGTTTACGGTCATGACAGATACAAGTATGGTATCTTCACTGAGGGTAGCTTCCAGCTCTCCGGAGCTGATGCATCCTGACCCATCCACAGCGAGACTGACTACTTCATAGCTCCTCTGGGCAAGCCTCTTGCAAGTCTCGCTTACAGCAGGATGCTCTACAGATGTTGTGATAATCTTCCTGCCGTTTCTCTTGAGCTTCGTAGCGCCGGATAGCAAAGCCATATTATCACTCTCAGTTCCGCCGGAAGTAAATATGGTCTGACCGGCTTTAGGCAGGAGCTCAGCTACTTGCATTCTGGCATTTTTGATAAGCTTAGCCGCCTCAAATCCTGCCGCATGCAAAGACGAAGGGTTGCCAAAGGTTTCTTTGGCAGCCCTGTACATCAATTCCGTTACTTCGTCATATTGTCTTGTTGTAGCGCTGTTATCGAGATAAATCATTTCTGTTTATTTGGCGTAGTCGGTAGCTCTGGTCTCTCGAACCACATTAACCTTGATCTGTCCCGGATACTCGAGCTCAGCCTCGATCTTCTTGGCAATCTCTCGAGCAAGCATTGGCACTTCATCATCAGCAACCTGATTTGGCTTAACGGCTACGCGAATCTCACGGCCGGCCTGGATTGCATATGATTTCTCAACACCCTTAGTTGTATTGGCAATGTTCTCGAGATTCTCAAGTCTCTTGATGTAGGTCTCAAGAGTCTC
>CACWIO010000112.1 GCA_902760855.1 uncultured Eubacteriales bacterium | reverse complement strand
CCCCCTGCGTCGTCGGAACCGGCGAGGCCACCGAGACCCAACGGCTCAACCTCTTCGCCTCCCGCATCCCCCGCACGGTCGCGGTCCTGCTGGCCGGCGCGGCACTGGCCCTCTCCGGCCTGCTCATGCAACTGCTGGTGCGCAAGCAGCACGGCCATTTTGTCCGTTGCTTTCTTTTGTGATTGCCGGACATCATGGTGGGATACCGGACGGCGGCAGCCCGAATGATACCGCTGACAGTGTAACGCTTTTTGGGCGGCTAAAACGCGACGTGGGACCCTGTGAAGCTTGGAAGTCAGAAATCGCACTACCATCGTTAGGTTTGGCGGATATTCCTGACGGAAGCAAGGTGTGGATGGACCTCAGAAGCGCAAATTACGAGCTTTACACAGCGCTGCATAAAGGTGTCGCGGTCTATGATGCGCCGACTCCTGCCGGGACAGCTAAGATGATCAAGAATGCTGACGAAATCGAAGGCAGCAAGAGGGCACATATAAGGGACGGAGCCGCTGTCACGAGATTCATCAAATGGATTAAAGAAGCGGTCAACATGGGAGATGTGCAGACTGAAATCAGCGCGTCTGAGCATCTCGAGAGCCTTAGGACGGAGCTCGATGGTTTCCTGGAATTGTCATTCCCGACCATAGCAGGCTACGGCCCAAATGCCGCTATCGTGCACTACGAGGCCACTGCAGATACCAATGCTGAGATAAAGCCCGAAGGATTCTTCCTGGTAGACTCGGGAGCGCAGTACATAGACGGCACGACGGATATCACTCGCACTATCGCAATGGGTCCTTTGACTCAGGAGATGATGGATGATTACACATATATTCTAAAATCCCATATTGCGTTTGCCCGCCTGAAATACAGAGAGGAAATGAGCGGTGAGGAGACGAACGCCTTACTGCGAAAGCCTATGGAGGATGCAGGTCTGGGGTTTAAGCACGGCATCGGACACGGCGTTGGGCATGTGCTGGGAGTTCACGAAGATGCTGCCGTAATCAAGGATCTTAATAAGGAAAGTGCAGGCATCAAGGCCGGCATGATAATGTCCGATGAACCGGGATTTTATAAAGAGGGAGAGTTCGGTATACGAATAGAGAATCTCATACTCTTTAAGGATGACGATGAGGGCGGAATAATAAACGAGCCACTGACCTGCGTGCCTTACGAGAGAGAGGCGATTAATAAGAAGCTTCTCACGGAAGATGAGATCGAATGGCTGGATAATTACCACGCGTGGGTGAGGGAGACTCTGACGCATATGCTGGATAATGAGACTGCAGTCTGGCTCAAAACAGTGACGGAGCCGCTTTAGGAACTTCAAATAATACAATTTCAAATACGCTATTTTACTGCGCTTTGGTATATAATTAGTGCACCGTTTCTTATTTTTACTGACGATGAAGGAAAAGAGGTAAACTATGGGTATTTTTGACAGATTTAAAAAGAAAACAGACGAAGCAGCTAATGCTGTAGAGAACAAAGTAGACGAAGCAGCAAAGGCCGCAGAAGAAGCAAAAGCTGCTGCTGAGGCCAGAGCTAAGGCTATGGCAGACAGAGCTGAGAAGGAGCTGGCTGCTGCTAAGGCTGCTGCAGAGAAGAAGGCTGCTGAGGCTGAGAAGAAGGTTGAAGCTGTAGAGGAGAAGGTTGAGCAGAAGGTAGCAGAGGTTAAGGCTGCTGTAAGCGAAGCTCTCAAACTCGACGTAGACGGCAATTTCGGACCTGCAAGCATCAAGTCCCTCCAGCACCTGCTCGGAGCTAAGGAAGACGGTCTCCTCGGGCCTGAGACAATCAAAGCTCTCCAGAGCAAGATCGGTGCTGCTGCTGACGGAGTATGGGGCACAGAGACTTCCAAGGCTCTTCAGAAATTCCTCGGAGTTACTGTAGACGGTGAGGCAGGCCCTGAGACTTTCAAGGCTCTTCAGACTTGGATCAACAAAGAGCTCGGATTCTAAAATTGCTCTTAAGGCATTAATAAACCAAGCTAAAAAGGCGGCTGATCTGCCGCCTTTTGAAATGCGTTTGAATCTGATTGTGACTAATCCACAAATGCGTTATATATAGCGCGGATTGCCGCCTTGAAATCCTTGGACTCAACACCGACGATTACGTTGATTTCGTTTGTGCCTTGGTTAATCATACGGATATTGACCTTGGACTCGGCAAGTGCAGCTGTGATCTTCGCAGATACTCCGACCGTCCTCGAAAGACCCATACCTACAACGGCTATCAGGGCGATGTCCGGCACCACGGTTATCTCATCAGGGTGCAGCCTCTGCTCGAATTCATGAAGCACGTCCTCAAGCTTATCCTCGAGCTCTGAACTTTCGATTACAACCGAGAGAGAGTCAATGCCTGTCGGAATGTGGTCGAAGCTGATTCCCATATCCTCAAGTACGGTAAGCGCACGTCTGACGTATCCGATCTCCTTGTTCATCATGTTCTTATATACCGTGATGACTGTAAACGGAGTCTTGCCGGCAATTCCGGACAGCACCTTACCGCTGGTCTGCTCGTTCTCTGTCGTGATTATTGTGCCCGGGTCGTCCGGTGCATTTGTGTTCCTGATATTAATCGGGATATTAGAGAGCCTGACCGGAAATACCGCATCCTCGTGGAGCACGCTGGCGCCCATATACGAGAGCTCCCTAAGCTCCATGTACGAAATGGTATCGATAGGCTTTGGGTTAGTTACCACTCTCGGATCCGCCATGAGAAGTCCGGAGACATCCGTCCAATTCTCATAAATATCAGCGTCCACAGCGCGTGCTACGAGAGAGCCCGTAACGTCTGATCCTCCGCGTGAGAGAAGGCAAATCTCGCCGGATTCGAGGTAGCTTCCGTAGAATCCCGGGAGCACTGCGCGCTCGTGTTTGGCGAGCTCTTTGCTCAGCCTCTCGTTGGTCTCCTCGCTCAGCAGGCGGCCTTTTTTATCGAAGACTATCAGGCCCTCTGTGTCTACGAAGTCATAGCCGAGATATGCTGCAACGAGCACGGCTGAGAGGTATTCACCGCGGCTTACTATATATGCCTCCGAGCAGCCCTTGGCGAGCTTATCCAAAATCTCGTCATAGCATTTGTCGAGGTCTACATCTATATCCAAGTTATATTTAATCGCGCTGTAACGATCGGTGACGACCTGAAGCAGCTGCTCATAAGGTATGTTGGCATCGGCCTGAGCCTTGCACATAAAGAGCAAATCGGTAATCTTGCTGTCACCGTCGAAACGTTTGCCCGGCGCCGATACAACAACGTATCTGCGTTCCGGATCGCTATCGACAATCTCTTTGATCTTGGCGAGCTGTATGCCGTCTGCAACAGATGAACCGCCGAATTTTAATGTCTTAACTCCCATATGTCCTTCCTCTTTTCGCATTTCTTTTTTTGAATTTGAAAAAAAGTATAAGAAATAATTCACAGAATTGCAAGAGTATTCAGCTAAGGATTTGACATATACCGCCAATAATTGTAAAATTCTGCTAATTGAGATAGAGGTGCGCCTTATCATCAGTAGTAATCCTGATTCGCAGTGCAGTGCGAAGGAGAAGTGAAAGGGATGGGCGCCGAAGGAAGGCAGGGCTGCATCCGGCCGACCTGGGAGTACGTAATAAGATGCGTGCGACTGTCGCGTACACGCGGAGCGCTATCCATGATTACAATCATTTATTAGTTTGATTTATCATGAGTAGTCCGGCTGAAATACCTTATTTGAGTTTTATCCATTTGGAACGTGAAGAACCAACTCCTATATATCTACAACTGT
>CACWIO010000111.1 GCA_902760855.1 uncultured Eubacteriales bacterium | reverse complement strand
ATCTGTTATATCCAGAGACTTTATAAAATCCTTAACATAATCACTTACCTTGCTGTAATAAGCGTCACTGTTTTTGTATTTCAGATTGTGTACTACTCGATCAATCTTGTGCCCATACAAATCAACTGCGAGCACTTTTGCGTGGCGCCCCGTAAGCTCAACGCCAATCGCAATGCGATAATCCGGAACTACTGAATACACTATAGCTTTACGACCTATCTGAACAGAGTCTTGCTGTCCATCTTTGAAAATGAGACCATCCTCTTCGAGTTCGGCTATATTTGTGCCTATGGTTGGCCTGCTCAGACGAAGGTCAATCGCGATGTCGTTCTGAGATACTTTCTCGTTATGATAGATGTAGTTATATATTTGAAATCTGTTATTATTCTTTATTTCTACAGGAGTTATTTTGCTATTCATGATAATAAGTCCTCCTATTTGGTTAAATTATTTTACATAATTACTACACTAAATTGGCATTTTTTTCAAGCTGTATAAAGGAAAAGAACAGTGCTGGTTATAAAAATAACAATCCTTGACATCTCATCGGCGTAATAATAAAATGCATTTAACAAAATCATTTTACAAAATTGATTCATATAATTTTTCTTTATCTAATCGCATTGTTAACAAAAGGAGAAGCTATGGGTATCGTTGAAAGAATGAGGCTGGATGGAAAAAAGGGTTTTGTAACCGGTGCTGCAAGGGGAATCGGCAAATGCACTGCAAAAGCATTTGCTGAAGCAGGTGCCGATATAGCTATCGTCGACATGGATATCGAGGAAGCAAAAAAGACAGCAGCAGAGATCGCTGAAGCTACAGGACGCAAAGTAATCGCCGTAAGTTGTGATGTAACTGACGAACAGCAGGTGCAGACAATGGTGGATACTGTTGTGGCTGAGCTGGGCGGTCTTGATTTTTGTCACGCAAACGCAGGCATCTGCATAAATGCAGCGGCAGATGAGATGACTTATGCGCAGTGGAAGAAGAACATCGACGTTAATCTTAACAGCGTATTCCTTACAGATACCATTGCCGGGAAATACATGCTGGCTCACGGCGGTGGCTCAATCATCAACACTGCATCAATGTCAGCGCATATCGTAAATGTACCGCAGCCACAGTGTGCATATAATGCATCAAAGGCCGGTGTAATTCAGCTCACAAAGTCGCTCGCTATAGAGTGGGCTAAGAGAGGAGTAAGAGTTAACAGCATCAGTCCTGGATATATCGGAACAGATTTGACACTCTCATCTCCGACACTGCAGCCGCTGATTGAGAAGTGGAACGCTATGGCTCCTATGGGCAGACTCGGCAAACCTGAGGAACTAGAGTCAATATGTGTGTATCTCGCAGGTGACACATCAACGTTTACAACTGGCGCAGATTTCTCTCTCGATGGGGCATTCACTTGTTTCTAAATTAGTTTAAAACGCCTGAGGGCGTAAATAATAAAAGGATTGATAATATAAGGTGAAAGGAGATCCTAAAATGAAAAAGAAAGTTTTTGCTATCGTATGCATCTTAACACTCATGCTCACAGTGTTCACCGGATGCGTAAACAAAGGTGATGAGCCGGCAGCAGATACAAGTGAACCTGCTGCAACTGAAGAAGCAGCTGAAGAAGCAGCTGAGACAACAGACACCGCCAGCACAGAAGGTATCCAGGCAAGCCCTGAATTCTATGCAAAGGCTGATATGTCAGTACTCAAAGATAAGAAGATCGGTATCACTATTCAGTCACTTCAGAATGCTTACTGGGCAGGCGTTATGACTGCTCTCCAGGAGGCACTCGAGGCAGCCGGAGCTAAGGTTACTATCGTAGCTTGCGATGACAGCTCCGCTACACAGATCGGTCAGATTGAGAACTTTGTATCTTCAAAGTGCGACCTGATTATGGTACATCCTTCAGATGCTGCTGCTGTTGAAGACACATGCGCAGCTGCACGTAACGCAGGCATCAAGGTTATGTGCTGGGATGACCCAATGACAAACACAGACGGAAACTGGATTCTGAACAACACATACCTCGGAATCGAGATTGGTAAGCTCTGCGGTAACTTCATCAACGAGCATTACAGCGCAGATAACAAGGCTCAGGTAGCAGTTATCGGATATCCTCAGACAACTATCCTCCTCGAGAGAGAAGAGGGAATCATGCAGGGTCTTGAGGAAGTAGCAAGCGGAAAGTACGAAGTAGTTGCTAACCAGTCAGGTCTTGATCCGGGACAGGCTCAGACAGCAATGGAGACTATTCTCCAGAAGAACCCTGATTGCAAGGTTGTAACAGGTATCGGCGCAGGCGCTATGATCGGTGCTGACGAAGCTCTCCAGATCCACACAGGCGGAAATATTCCTGAGGACATGGGCGTATTCACAACAGACGTAACTAAGCAGCAGCTCCAGCAGCTCGAGGATCCTACATATCCGGCTAAGGGTATCATCGGATTCGAGGGTTCTGACGAGGACACAGCTAATTCTTGCGCAGCTATGTTCGCATTCATTCTCAGCGATTCTCTTGAGCAGCAGAATGTATTCCGCGGAGTAGCTCCTATCACATCAGAAAACGTAAGTGCAATCAGTGCAGGAATGAAGTAGAAATACTCAGTTAATTGGTGAGCGTCTCTGCATGATGCGGAGACGCTCAATCTCCATAAGCGTACAGGAGGTGCCGTATGAGTGAAGATTATGTTCTGGAATTGGAACACATAAGAAAAGAATATCCCGGCGTAATTGCGCTCAAGGATGTTACGCTCCAGCTCAGACGCGGTGAGGTCCTGGGTCTCATCGGTGAGAACGGAGCAGGCAAGTCCACACTCATTAAATGCTGCTCGGGAGCTGTTATTCCTACATCGGGTAAGATAAAAATTAACGGAAAAGAATACGATCGTATGACACCGCAGCTCGCAGCAGAAAACGGAATTGCCATTATTTATCAGGAATTCAACAATGTAGGCGAACTCACTGCCGCAGAGAATCTCTTCCTAGGAAGACCAATCCGTAAAGGTGTGGTAATAGACAGAAAAGCCATGGAAGAAGAAGCGGCTAAAGCGTTCGAACAACTGCAGATTAAGATTAATCCGCACGAATTGGTCAAGAATCTGTCTGTCGGATATCAGCAGATGATAGAGATTGCCAAGGCCATACAGCAGAACGCTCAAGTTCTGATTATGGATGAGCCAAGCGCTCCGTTGACCAACAATGAAGTAGAGAATATGTTCAAGGTTGTGGAACTGCTCCGTGAAAAGGGAGTATCCATCATCTACATCTCACACAGACTTGAAGAGATCTTCAGACTGTCAGACAGAATCGAAGTTATTCGAGACGGAGAATATGTCGACACTCTCATCACTCCGGAGGCTACAGTAGATCAGCTCATCAAGATGATGGTAGGACGTGAGATGACACAGAAGTTCCCTGAAAGGAAACCTTGCGTAGATAAAAGTAAAGTAGTGCTTGAACTCAAGAATGTCTACGGAAACGGTGACAAGGACATGAGTCTTAAGATTCACGCCGGTGAAGTTCTGGGACTCGGAGGTCTGGTAGGAGCCGGCCGTACGGAGCTTGCTGAAGTAATATTCGGCGCTAAGCCTAAGACATCCGGACAGATTATTTTCAACGGGAAGGAAATCAATCCTAAGTCACCAAGAGAGGCGATAGATCTCGGAATAGCACTTGTACCGGAAGACCGTAAGCGTCACGGAGCGCTTCTTACAAATTCAATTAAGAATAATATCAATATGCCTATTTATAAGCGCATATCCAAGGCCAGCGTCATAGATGCCGGCACAGAAAAAGCGACGGCTGAGAAATACAGAGAAGAGATTCAGATTAAATGCCCGGGAGTACATCAACTGGTCAAGAATCTCTCC
>CACWIO010000110.1 GCA_902760855.1 uncultured Eubacteriales bacterium | reverse complement strand
TACTCGGTCTCAGTCGGATAGGAGAATACGAACTTCTTCCATTCGCTGTGATCCTGCTGGGACAGTCTTTCATTCAGTTTCTCAAGTACCCTCTTCGCATCGCCGACTATATGATGATCCGTCTGGACATTCTTGTTGATTTCCGATCTGTCGATATCTATATGTACTATCTTGGCCTTGGCGGCAAATGTCTCGGGGTCGAGTGCCACTCTGTCCGAGAATCTGCAGCCGACGGCTATAAGCAGGTCGCATTCGTCTACTCCGATATTAGACGCCTGCGAACCATGCATTCCTATCATGCCGGTGACGAGAGGATTTCTTCCGTTCATGCCACCGCCTCCCATTACGGTCACGGCTGTCGGTGAATCCGCAAGATTGGCGAATTTATTGAACTCCTCGTGAGCTCTTCCTCTTACGACACCTCCTCCGCAGATGAGCATCGGTTTTTCAGACACACCTATCATCTCCACGAGTTTATTGATGTCATCTTCGTCGATTTCAGGCTTGTGGTAGTCCACCATATTTCTGTCGTATACGGCTTTCAGGACGCCCGCTTCCTTATGCTTTTGCTTCGGAATGAATTCGTACTCGGCTTCCTCCGCCGTCACATTTTTAAGTATGTCAATGAACACAGGTCCCGGTCTTCCGCTTCTGGCGATCGCGAAAGCCCTTCTCACTGTGCCCGCAAGTTTCTTTACATCGGTAACCTGGAAATTGGATTTGGTGATAGGCAGCATAACTCCCGTGCTGTCGACTTCCTGGAATGAGTCCTTGCCTATGAGATTGTCTGCTACATTGCAGGATATGCATACCATAGGCGACGAATCCATATATGCAGTCGCAACTCCCGTAGTCAGATTGGTCGCACCCGGGCCCGAAGTGGCAAACACAACGCCTACTCTGCCCGTGCTCCTGGCATAGCCGTCTGCGGCATGCGTAGCACCCTGCTCATGAGCTGTCAGATAGTGGTTGATTCTGTCTCTGTATTGCACGAGAGCATCATACACATTGAGTATGGTGCCGCCCGGATAGCCAAAGACAGTATCCACATCCTGCTCCAGCAGGCATTCCATAATGATTTCTGATCCTTTTAATTTCAATTTATCTCTTACCTTTCTTATAGTTACTTTTCCATCGCTATAGCTCCGGTTCGCTGTATCTCTATAATTCCGTAGCTCCTAAGCAGTTCGATGAATCCTTCTACTGCCTCTGGCTCTGCATGATACTCAAGCAGTAGGTATTTAGGAGCCACTTTCATAATCTTAGCTCCGACTATCTGACATAGCTCGATAAGCGAAGACCTGTTAGACTGATTATAGGATGCCTTTACAAGTATCATCTCGAGCAGTACGCTCTTGGATTCGCTAAGCCTTCTCACTTTGATTACGTCTACGTTCTTGTTGAGCTGTTTCTCAATTTGATCAATCGTGCGCTGATCTCCCGTAGATGTAATAGTCATGCTCGACACATCGCTGTGATCGGTCTCACCTACGGCGAGAGTGTCGATATTAAAGCCCCTCCTTGCAAAGAGCCCGGACACTGCGGACAGAACTCCGTCTTTATTCTCTACCAGTACCGAAAAGATTCCCTTCATCTCAGCACCTCCTACTTCACTCTGTCCTCTGCGTCAATGTCGCAGACCATCAGGCAAGCCCCCTTATGTGAGAGCAGCTCATCCAGCTTTGATTCAATCTCGTCATTGGAGGAGCATTCTATATACGGCATCTCATATGCCTCGGCTATCTTGTCATATCTCGGCCACTCAGCGAGTTTTACTCCTTCATAATGCGCGTCGTAGAGATTGTGCTGATACTCCTTGACCAGTCCGAGATAGCCATTTCTCATGATGATAATCTTGAGATCTACGTCATTGGCCCTCATGGTGGCAAGCTCACTCATGGCCATCTGAAAAGCACCGTCTCCGCACACCGCTACAGCCTGCCTCTTAGGCTCAACCATCTTGGCTCCCATTGCCGCAGGTATGGAATATCCCATAGTTCCCATTCCGCCCGTAGTCATGAAGCGTCCTTCCTTCATCACATAGTTGTCTGCACTCCATAGTTGGTTCTGTCCGACGTCAGCAACATAAATGGCGTCATCGTCCAATTTCTCAGACAGTGTCTGCACCAGGATATTTGGATTAACCAGTTTATCGCTGAAGACTCTGGTATCGACTGTCTCGTGTTTCACTGTGTCGAGCTCATCAATCCAATCCTGATTGCACGGGCTTATGTCTTCTTTATTCAGAAGCGTAAAGATTTCTTTCAAGTCTCCGACCAGTGGCACAGTCGGGCCCATGTTTTTACCGATCTCAGCCGTGTCTATGTCTATATGAATTACAGCACGCCTTGTGAGTTTCTCAGGCTTAGGTATCGCCCTGTCTGCAATTCTCGCACCGACTACTATCAGTAGGTCAGCCTTGCTCACGGCTTTATTGGCATATGGCTTTCCGTTGTTACCCAGCATGCCGAAGTTAAGCGGATGTTTCTTTGGAAGCACGCCCATTCCCATCATGGTATGCACGAGAGGCACGTTGAACTTCTCACAGAACTCTTTAATAACTTCCTCTCCGTTTCCCAGTATGACTCCGCCGCCGGCGCATACAAGGGGTTTCTCGGATTGTTTTAAAATGCTGATAACTCTCTCGAGCTGTTTGGGATTTATCTTTATCTCAGGTTTATAACCACGTATAGTCACCTGCTCAGGATAATTGAACTCTTTTTTAAGCTCATTGCTCTGGATGTCCATAGGAATATCTATAAGAACCGGGCCTTTACGTCCCGTAGACGCGATATAAAAAGCCTCCTTGAAAACTCTCGGGATATCATCCGCATCCTTAACAAGGTAGCTGTATTTTACAAATGACCTCGTCGCGCCCCTCATGTCCGCTTCCTGGAAAACATCCCTTCCGAGCTGTTTGCTGGATACCTGTCCGCTAATGGCAATCAGCGGTATGCTGTCTGCATAAGCCGTAGCCAGTGCCGTGATGAGATTGGTGGCACCGGGTCCTGATGTTACAACACAGACTGCAGGTTTCCTGGACATCCTTGCATAGCCGGATGCTGCATGTCCCGCGCTCTGCTCTTGGCGCACTAAAATATGCTCGATATCCGAGTTGTAGAGCCCTTCATAAAAAGGTGCAATCGCAACACCCGGATAGCCGAACACCTTAGTGATTCCTTCTTCCTGCAGGCATCTTATCATAGCCTGAGCTCCGGTCATGTATAACCTCCATATAATAAATTTTTGTAAATTTTAACAAATTTGCCGATGATAGCCCTCATTATACACTAATTTCTCAACAAAATCATCATAATAAAGCATTAAAATAAAAGCATTTTAAGACTTTATTTCTTTTTGTGATTATTGACAAAAATGCCTCGCTCGTACTACATTTATATACAAGTTTTATAATTCTTAAATCACAAGGGAAATGGACGGTATATTTATGACTAATATTGAAATGATCAGAACTTACGGACACGAGCAAGTAGCCTATTTCAACAATGAGAAGGCAGGGCTCAAGGCAATCATCGCTCTTCACAACACCAATCTCGGACCAGCAGTAGGCGGTTGCAGACTCTGGCCTTATGCCAGTGAAGAGGATGCCCTGTTCGATGTGCTCAGGCTTTCCAGAGGAATGAGTCACAAGAACGCTGCTGCAGGACTTCCGCTCGGAGGTGCCAAAGGCGTTATTATCGCTCATCCGTCAGAGAAGACAGAGGCTATGTTCGAGGCCTTCGGAGAAGCAGTTAATACCTTTATGGGTAAATACTATACAGCAGAAGATGTTAACACAGATACAAAGGACGCAGATTACATACTTCGCACTACGGATTATGTAGTAGGCCGCGAGAATGTTTCCGGCGACCCTTCCCCGTTTACTGTAATCGGAGTATATGACGGTATCAGAGCTGTTGCTGATTTTATGAACGGATCAGACAGCCTT
>CACWIO010000109.1 GCA_902760855.1 uncultured Eubacteriales bacterium | reverse complement strand
AAGCCGACCATTCTCCAGACGCCGGAGTATGTGCCGGTGTCCGAGCCAAAGAACGTGCTGGATACTCCGTTCCGGACGAGCCCTTTGTACCATGTCAATGCGGCTACCTACCGGAAACTCGCAGACTGGTTCTCCTATCTGAAGGAGCAGGGCGTGTACGACAATACCCGGATCATTATCGTCAGTGACCATGGCTGGAGCGAGGGTTCGGATGCGCCGGGATACCTGCGGTTGCCCAACGGGGCTGACCTGAACAGTTTCCGTGCTGTGCTGATGGTCAAGGATTTTGGGGAGCATGGCGCAATCCGGAGCGATGGCACATTCATGTCCGTAGCTGACGTGCCCGAGTTGGCGGCCAAGAAGCTGATCCAGAATCCGGTAAATCCGTATACTGGCAAGCCTCTTGTCATGCAGAAGGAGGGCGGGGTGACCATGACGAGTGCTCAGCGGCATACGCCACGGGACAATAAGCCGAATACCTTTATCGTCGGTCCGGATGAATGGCTGCATGTGAAAGACAGCATTCTTGACCTTGCCAATTGGTCGATAGTCCAGCCATAATGCAGGGCATGGGATTCAGAGATACTCCTTCAGACACTCTGTATCTCAGGACCACCGATGAGATGATGGATGAGTTCTCCTACCTCGGAGATCGAGCGGAAGAGATAGTAATTACCAATACAAATAAGGTAGCGGACATGATCGAAGATGTCCGTCCTATACCGGAAGGTAAATATCCGCCAAAAATCGAAGGCGCGGAAGATAAACTGAGAGAAAGCTGCTACGAAAAAGCCAAATCCATATACGGTGATCCTCTGCCCGAAGACGTAGAGGAAAGGCTTGAGGTTGAGCTGAATTCTATTATCTCAAACGGTTATGCCGTAATGTACATAGCGGCTCAGATGCTCGTTGAAAAGTCACTTTCAGACGGATACCTCGTCGGTTCGAGAGGATCAGTAGGATCTTCATTTGCCGCTACTATGGCAGGCATCACGGAGGTCAATCCTCTGCCGCCTCATTACGTTTGTCCTGAGTGCAAGACCTATATACCACAGACCAAGCTTGGACTTTCATATGACACGGGCTACGATTTGCCTGAGAGGACTTGCCTAAAATGCGGCGCTCGCATGAAGCGAGAAGGACTTAATATTCCGTTTGCCACATTCCTTGGTTTTAAGGGTAATAAGGAGCCTGATATAGACCTTAACTTTGCAGGCGAATACCAGGGAACTGCACACAGATACGTAGGAGAAATCTTCGGTGATGAGAACGTATTTAAAGCCGGAACGGTAGCCGCCGTACAGGATAAGACGGCTTTCGGCTATGTCAAGCATTACATCGAAGATAACCACATTCCTGCCAGCAAATACGACATCGATTATCTTGTTAAAGGATGCACGGGAGTAAAACGTACGACCGGTCAGCACCCGGGCGGAATTATTGTAGTTCCTGACGACCACGAAATATATGA
Source organism: uncultured Eubacteriales bacterium (assembly GCA_902760855.1). Lineage (GTDB taxonomy): Bacteria > Bacillota > Clostridia > Peptostreptococcales > Anaerovoracaceae > Crickella. The sequence continues at coordinate 5,688 of CACWIO010000109.1, read as the reverse complement.
ATTTTGCCCTATACAAAAACCGGCAAATAAAAGGGATACGGATGTAATAACGACGCATTTCGATTATCACAAGATAGAGAACAACCTGCTTAAGCTCGATATACTCGGTCACGACGTGCCTCAGATGATAAGGCATCTTCAGCTTATGACCGGAGTTGACCCCATGAGCATTCCTATGGATGACAGGAAGACTCTTAGCATATTCACATCGCTCGATGAGCTTAACATTAAGAATGAGAATTACAGGTTCACTCACGGCACATATGCCATACCTGAGTTCGGAACGAACTTTACGCGCCAGATGCTTGACGATATAAAGCCTGACACCGTGGAGGCTTTGATAAAGATGTCGGGATTCTCGCATGGAACTGATGTATGGACCAACAACGCGCAGGACCTTATCAGAAATAAGACTGCGACCATCAGAGAGGTAATTTCCTGCCGTGACGATATCATGACTTTCCTGATCTCAAAAGGTCTGGATAACGAGGATGCCTTTAAGATAATGGAAATTGTCCGTAAGAATAAGAAGCTCTCCGATGAACAGCTTGAGCTCATGAAGTCTCACGGCGTGCCGGATTGGTATATTTGGTCATGTGAGACACTTAAGTACATGTTCCCGAGAGCTCATGCCGCAGCATACGTAATGATGTCTATTCGTATGGCTTGGTTTAAAGTTTATTATCCTGAGGCTTTCTATGCGGCATGGTTCAGCTCTAAAGTCGACAACTTCGACGCTGAGATGGTAGGAAAGAGCGCTGATGATGTAGATCGCAGAATGAGTGAGATTGAGAAGTTAGGCAATTCCGCAACTGCAAAAGAGAAGGAGCAGCTGACAGTTTATGAAGTAATGTACGAGGCCTTGTCTCGCGGATATGAGTTTGCCGAGCCCGAGCTCGGGCTCTCAGACGCTTGCAAATTCGCGGTTGTCGATGGAAAGGTGATGCTTCCGTTCAATGCCATAAGCGGAATAGGAGATACAGCTGCTGAGTCACTTGCCGGTGCATATAAGGAGAAGCCATTTAGCACGATTGATGACGTAAGATCGCGCACCAAACTCTCAGGCACAAATATAGAGGACCTTAAGAGACACGGACTATTTGCAGGACTTCCTGAGTCTGCTCAGATGACAATATTCGATTTTAGCTAATTACATTATTGGTATTGACATATTATGAACATATGCTAATATATTCATATGAATGTATTAGCATATGTTTTTCTTTGCAGAGATTTCGGAAAGGAAGAACGATGGGTGAAGAGTATAAAATCAAAGGAATGAGCGAAGAAGAGCTGCTTGATCTCGCGGAGCTTTTTAAGATGTTTGCCGATTCGACTCGTATCAAGATACTCTACGATCTCTTCGACGGTGAGAAGAACGTCACGGAGATATGCGAGGATATCGAGATGAATCAATCGGCGGTGTCGCATCAGCTAAGAGCACTTAAGACCGGTAGTTTAGTGAAGAGCAGACGCGACGGTAAAGCAATATATTATTCGCTCGACGATGACCACGTAAAGACAATTATTGCTATGGGTAAAGAACATATTGAGGAGTAGCTATGAAAAAGAAATTCAAACTTATCGACCTGGATTGCGTTGATAAGGTCTTAGAAGAGGCTGTTAATTGCATCGCAAAGGTAGAACCTGACTGTCAGGTAGTTCTCTAATGGAAAGATTTACAGCTAAACAGAAAAAAGAATTAAAGAGAATTATCATTGCGGGAGTGATGTTCTTTGCATTGCTCTTTATTGAGCACGTAGTTCTCGGGAGATTAGCGCATACCGTTCCGCCTGAAAATCCGGCGCAGAGTGCACCCGCTACGCCTGTGCTGGCATCTATGATAATAGTTGATCTCTTATATCTCGTGCCGTATTTCATAGTCGGATGGGATGTTCTCAGAAAATGTCTGCACGGTATCAAGAATAAGCAGCTCTTCGATGAGAACTTCCTCATGACTATAGCGACACTTGGCGCATTCGGCTGCGGAGAGATTGCCGAAGCGGTGGCTGTAATGCTGTTCTATCAGGTGGGTGAATTCTTCCAAGATTATGCAGTAGGTAAATCAAGGACTGCAATCAGCGATCTCATGGACATAGCTCCTGACTTTGCAAACAGGGAGAGCGATGGCGGTGAAATCGAAGTTATAGATCCGGATGACATCGAAGTAGGAGACATCCTCATAGTAAAACCGGGCGAGAAGATTCCGACAGATGCTTTAGTTGTCGAAGGTCACGGACTTATTAATACATCTGCTCTGACGGGTGAATCCATGCCGAGAGAAGTAAATGCAGGAGATAATGTTATCTCGGGATGTATCAACGGAGACAATCTGCTTAGAGTACAGGCTGTTAAGGAATATGACGACTCAACGGTAATGCAAATTCTTGAACTTGTCGAGAATGCAGCATCCAAGAAGTCTAAGACAGAGAGCTTTATAACGAGATTTGCCAAATACTATACGCCTGCTGTTGTAATAGCGGCGATTATACTGGCCTTCGTGCCGCCGATTGTGCTCGGTAATTTCACAGGAGAATTTGGGCGCTGGCTCTTGAGGGCGTGCACATTCCTCGTTATATCTTGTCCGTGCGCTCTTGTGATATCCGTTCCTCTTGCGTTTTTTGGAGGCATAGGAGCCGCATCTAAAAACGGCGTGCTCGTAAAAGGCTCGAATTATCTCGAACTGCTCGCCGATTTGGATACAGTAGTGACAGATAAAACAGGCACTCTTACAGAGGGCAAATTCAGCGTCAGCTATATCTATGCGGCAGAAGGCTACGAGACAGAGGATGTAATCAGGTATGCGGCAGCGGCTGAGTCAGGATCAACTCATCCAATAGCTGTAGCCATAAATGAGGCCTGCACGAAAGCTTATCCGGCATCTAAGATTAAGGACATCGAAAATACTGCAGGAAAGGGTATTAAGGCAAGCATAGGAAGAGATGAGATCGCGGTTGGCAATCTCGGATACATGCAGGACATGAAAATCGTTCTTCCGAGTGAGCAAGCTGAAGCAAGTGGAACGCACTGCTATGTTGCAAAGAATGGCAAGTATATAGGTACTATCGTGGTCTCGGATAAGCCAAAGGAGAGCGCTAAGTCAGCGATAGCTGACATGATAAAAACAGGTGTTAAAAAAGTTATCATGCTCACAGGCGATTCAAAGGATGTGGCCGACGCAGTATCTAAAGAACTTGGAATCAGTGATTACCAAGCTGAACTGCTTCCTCAGGATAAGGTACGTGCAGTTGAGAGCATGCTGAAGTCTATAAGAGAAGCAGGATCGAAAGGTCGTCTGGCATTTATAGGGGACGGAGTAAACGATGCTCCCGTGCTCTCGATAGCCGACGTCGGTATAGCTATGGGCTCGCTCGGCTCCGACGCAGCGATAGAGGCCGCTGATGTTGTAATAATGGACGATGAGCTGCGCCGCATTCCGAGAGTTATGCAAATTGCACGAAAGACTCTCGGAATATCGAGAGCAAATATAGCATTCGCATTAATTGTTAAATTCGCTTGCCTCGCTCTGGGAGCCGTAGGAATAGCCAATATGTGGGTTGCCGTATTTGCTGATGTGGGAGTTGCTGTAATATGCATACTCAACTCGATGAGGATGCTGATTAAGAGTTAGAGTGAATAAACAAAAATACACAGAAACGGAAAATATTGTGCCAAAAGTAAGCTCTACAATCTAGATATTGTGGTATAATCGCTTCGGAGGTAATGCCTCCGAAGTTTTTTGTGCGGAATAATTATAATGGCAGATAAGAAGTATAAGAAAAGACATAAAGCAAAAACATCACCTCACAGAAGGAGAAGAAGGAGCCTGTTCAGATGGATACCTACTTTCTTCATCACTATTTTTGCGACTGTTTTCATAGCTTGCGTAGCGGCTGCAGGATATGCGACCTGGTACGGATATAACGTAATTAAATCAGCGGATCCTATCGATCCGAATAAGATATACGAGTTCCTCGAGCTGACCACCACAGTCTATGACGGTAACGGCAAACTCCTCGACGAACTTTATTATGATCAGGACAGAAACATAGTCACTTTTGAGCAGCTCCCCGAGAATCTCAAAAATGCTTTTATAGCGGTAGAGGATAAGACATTCTGGGAACACTACGGATTCAATTTCAAGAGAATCATAGGCGCAGTCTACGATTCGATTAACGGCGGCAGAATCGGAGGCACAAGTACAATCACTCAGCAGCTTGCCCGTAATATATTCCTTCCTGAAGATAAAGATGTCAGATCGATTGAACGTAAAATTACCGAAATGTACTACGCTTATCAGATTGAGGACGTACTCAGTAAGGAAGACATCATCACCGCTTACTTGAATACTATATATCTCGGATACAGCTCTTACGGAGTGGATGCTGCAGCCAAGAATTACTTTTCAACCAAGGTTGAAGATTTGACTCTGGAGCAATGCGCGGCTCTTGCAGCTATTCCTCAGGCGCCCGGAGATTATGCTCTTCTTACCACAGAGGAAGGAGAGAAGACCACAGAGATTAATGGCGGTCTATATGTAAATGACGTGTCCGAGGAGAGACGTAATCTCGTCCTCGATCTGATGGCGGAGCAGGGATTTATCACGGCAGAAGAAGCTGAGGCAGCCAAGAAACCAGCAACAGATTTCGTTAAACCTCCGGCACCAAAGCAGGAGGCTTCTCAGTCATCATTTAAGGATTATGTAATTCTCAGAGTGCAACAAGACCTGATGAAAAAATACGGCTTCTCAGCAGAGGAAGCAGAAAAGATCGTATACACAAAAGGCCTTAAGATATATTCGACCTTGGATCCTCAGGCCCAGAGCGTGGTCACCAAAGAATTCAGCGATCCGGACAATTTCCCTAAGGCGGTAAATGATGCAAAGGTCGAGGCAGCCATGGTAATAGTTGAGGTATCTACCGGACAGGTAAAAGCCATGGTGGGTGGACGCTCGAGCTCAGGCCACGGAGACATGCTATTTAACAGAGCTACAAGTCCGAGGCAGCCGGGCTCATCGCTTAAACCTCTTGCAAGCTACAGCCCTGCTCTTCAGAAGAGTTTTGAGTATGCATCCAAAGGACAGAAGTTCCCGTTCGTGGATGAAGGCTACGATAAACAAGGAAAGAAGAACTGGGGTGACTATATTACAGCCAGCTCAAGAGTTGTGGACGAGAGAATGAAAGTCAAAGGTGAGATATGGCCTCAGAACTACGGTCGCTCTTATTCCGGCAATCAAACCTTCCGCTCGGCTCTCCAGCTTTCGATCAATACCTGCGCGGTCAAGCTGCTCGTCCAATGCGGCATAGATTATTCAATGGAGATGCTCCACAAATACGGCATTACTACCGTAGTCGATGATTATGAGGAAGCATATAATGATATCAATCTCGCGGCACTCGGACTTGGTGCGATGACCTACGGCGTCACACCGCTTGATATGGCAGCTGCGTATGCTACATTCCCAAGAGGCGGAGTAAGATATTCTCCTGTCTGCTATACGAAGGTCCTCGACAATGACGGCAACGTCCTGCTCGACGGCGCACCGGAGGAGGTAAGAGTTCTCGATGAAGGTGTAGCCTGGATTATGACGGATGTGCTAAAGAGCGTAGTAAGTCAAGGAATTGCCGGCAATGCCAAAATCAGCGGTGAGCAGCCCGGCGGTAAGACCGGTACCACCAACGACAACTA
>CACWIO010000108.1 GCA_902760855.1 uncultured Eubacteriales bacterium | reverse complement strand
CCCTTTTTTCATTTTCAGTGAGAATCGCTGCTATCCTAATCATTTCCTTTACATCGTTCTGTACTGCGAATTCATTTATAATGCTTGCACTGCTTTTCCTGTGTTCCGGATCCTTGGCTCGAAGCGAGGCAAGCTCTTTCATGAAATAATTGTTCTCCCCCTCATCTTCCTCGTAAGATGATTTGGCGTATGAGTTCGTTATATGCTCAAATGCATCGCTGAGTATCATGCCCGCGTTCATCATCAGGAATAGCTGATTGCAAAATCTCGGCAACCCCCTTAGTATTGAGCGCCTTCTCATCTCATCTATGGCGCTTTTCTTTTCTCCGGAATACCTGATTACAAACACCAACAGCGCTATGTATATAGCCGGTATCAATATCATCAGGCTGTAGTCCTTCTTGTATAATGCCTTCCAAGAAATTGCAGTGCCGTCAGACAGATGGTCGGGCAATCTGATCTTTTCATTTCTCGAATACTCTATTTCGCTGATGGCACTGTCGATAGCGGCATCTAGTAAGTCCTCTCTGCTAGGCTCCTCCGTCAATCCCATCCCTCCGTCATCCTTGCGTATGGCCTGGAGGCTCAGACTAATCTCTTTCGTCATAACTTCTCCGGCCTCTTTGATCGCCAGCTCCAAATCATAATTCTCGCTCGTCTTGACAGAGTGTCTTTCAATGAGTATTGCGTTGCCCTCACTATCGCTTATTATCTTCCCCTTTTGTTCAGGTCCTCTTACAGCTACAGTGAGCACCAAAAGCGAAGTGGCTAAGGTTATGAGATATATACGGCTCATAAGTAGCTTGTCTGATCTTATTTTCCCAATCTCGCACATTATTTTGTTTTTTACGGATTCGACTGTTTCTCTCACGTAGACCTCTCTATACATCCACCTTAGTAATCCTTCTTACCATTACATAAACAGCTGCAGTTCCCGCGGCAGCCATGCTCATAATCATCCGACCTGCCAAACTCTCATACATCGGCGCTATATAATCAGGTGCAAACAGGTTTAAGAACAGTATTACCACCGCCGGCATTACGAGAATTACGAAGCCTTCGCTTTCCTTTCTCTTTACGAGTTCCCGGATTTCTCTTTCGATGCTCATCTTCTCCATAATTACTCCGGCTGCTTTGGAGAGCGCCGTTATGAGGCTTGCTCCGCTGGATTTGCAAATGGAATAAATCGTTACAAAATCGAGTACATCTTCAAGTCCGCTTGCTTCTGCCAATTCCTCCAGCACGCTTACGTCATTCTCCCTGCCTTTATCCATCCTGTAGTGAGCTTTCTCAAGTTCTGGTACCAGAACTGCTCTTCCTCCGTGAATATTGCTCAGTGACGGAATAGCCTCTCCTATTGCGTCTTTCATGGATCTGCCCGCACCTATAGCCGTGGACGCCATGAAGAGAAAATCCTTGAACTCAGCTAGGTATTTCCTCCGCCTTTTATCGGCCATCACATCTTCAACAAACTGGCGAATCTTAGCTGCAAAAGGAACGATCATAAACGAAAACCATATATTGTGATAAATCAAAAATGATAAGGCTAAAGCCGATGCAGCGAGGCAGATATAAAATATGCAAAGCTCTTTTTTATTTAGTTTATATGTCTTAAGATCAAGCACTTATAAGCACCTCTTTAAACCCTGCCCTGACGAGCCTTTCTCTGTCCCTAAGAGAATTGCCCGTATGTTTAAGCACTCCTTCTTCATTCGCTTTATAAAGATAATTGATTATGTAATCTCTTCCGTCGAAGCCCGCGAGCTCAGCTACTTCTTCAACTCTCCTCCTGCCTCCCGCGTCTCTTTTGAGGTGGACGAATATATCTATGGCATTTGAAATCTGATTCTTAACCGAATTCACGGAAACCTGCGAATCCATCAAATACATAGTCTCAAGTCTGTTCAGCATGCCTTTTATGGAATTGCCGTGGCCGGTGCTCATGCTGCCGTCATGCCCGGTATTCATAGCCTGTATCATGTCTATTACCTCACGGCCTCTGACCTCGCCGACTATTATCCTGTCAGGTCTCATTCTCAGACTAGTCTTTATGAGCTGTTCCATGCTGACGGCTCCCTTACCTATTGAATTCGCGCTCCTGCACTCGAGCTGAACTCTGTTTTCTATGTGGCTAATCACAAGCTCTGCAGAATCCTCAATTGTAATTACCCTCTCGTCTTCTCCTATGGAAGCGGTAAGTGCGTTCAAAAAAGTGGTTTTACCTGATGAAGTACCTCCGCTTATAAACAAGTTGTATCCAGATCTGACAAGCGCTGACAGCACATTTGCACATTCCTTTGTGATGCTTCCGTATTCAATCAGATCGCTCATTTCTATCTCGCGTTCCCTGAATTTACGAATCGTGAGTATAGGACCGTTTAGGGCAACCGCCTTAAGAACGCCGTTAACCCTGTATCCCGAAGGGAGCCTTGCGTCTACTATGGGATTGGCTTCGTTGACCTCTCTGTGCACATCGGATGCAAACATTCTGATAATTTCTTCAAGTTCCTCCTCAGATGTAAATGCGTCATCGACTTTGACCAATCGTTTATCCTTTTCCACATATATCCTGTCCGGACCGTTTACCATTATTTCGTTTATGCTTTTATCATCCAGCAATTCCGACAATATCCCGTACCTGCTGAGTATCCTGCTCTTAATGCTGTCTATAATTATTTCTAGCTCTGCGGTGCTCACCTGATAAGACAGCTCGGATTTAAAGAACAATTCCTCGCATTTTAGGCTCAATGCATCTTTTGTAGGAGGGATTGCAGAATCGCTAACCCATCTTCGGGCAATTCTGACAAGCTCATCAATACCTTCTGTGTATTTCTTAATTACTTCCGTTTTAGATACTTCGCTAGACATAATTGCCCCCGTACATTTCACTTATATATTCATCTATAAGTCTGTCTTCCTCGCCCGCATCATCCACTTTTATAATCTTGATTCTCTCTCTATCCTCCGGGAGGAGAAGCTCATCGAAATTGATACGCCTGCGGCCTGTCTCAAGACAGATGAGCTGCCCGGCATTTTTAATTGCCACCAGATTCTCCGCTCTGTAGCAACCGGCTATATCAAGTATCAAAGTATCGAACAGCTTTGAAAATGCCAGTATCAGGCTCGAAAGATCATACTCATCCAGATATGCTATCGGATTTCTTCCGGCGGGAATCAATAATCGGCTTATACCGTATCCGTCAGTATATGTTAGTGACTGAGCTGCGCTTAGCTTTCCTTTTCTGACTTGATACATCATCCTTGCAAAGTCATTGATATCCCTTCTGAAATCCGCAGTATTTTCATTGATATAACCGAGTGGTAGTATCAGAACACTTCCTCCCTGCCTGTATATAATCTGTCTGCCTATTCTGGTGCAGCGACTGTCGGAGAAAGCATCTGAATCAGTGCAGCAAGCAATGGTCCTTGAAGTGACAGCACTTAAGCTTTCGATTCCCTTCCATTTATTATGTATATCCGAAATATCTGCAAGAAGCCTGCTGATGCAGCTGTATTTGAAAAGTTGGTGAAGGTTTTGTTTATGAACTATCTCGGAATTCTCCCTGGTCAGGAACACTATTCTCATGTGATATTTATTTAAAAGATCTGCGTCGAACTCAGCAGGCTTTGCATCCGTAATAATAAGAGCGTCAGGCTCTATACTCTCTCCTTTGCAAATAACATCAAGTACTATATCGCTTCCGGATTCTATGATGCTCTCAACAAAAGCATTTCTGTATTCAGTATCGCTTATCAGAAGTGCTAATCTCATTCCGTCCTCCTTGACAAGCACTATAACAAAATAAAATTGCAAAAGTAGTACAGTTTTTTGAGGTGATTTTTTGTAGGATTTAATGCACTGAATGTTGAATTTCATGCAAAAAGTGCAAAAAATGTAAAAGGTGGCGATAATTAAGATTAGGTAAAGTTATTTAGGTGTAAATCGCAATAAAAAAGGACAGCGCATCTGTCCTTTTACTTGGGTACTGAATTGAACGGCTCGTGCACTGCCACTCTGGCTGCGCCTTTCGTGCTTGCCAATCGTGGGTGCACTGCGTAAAGGAGCCTCCAACATCTCTGGCGTCGCTGCGCTAGCCAATCGATGGGAGGCTCCTCTTGGTGCGGACGAAAGGACTCGAACCTTCACGCCGAAGCACTAGAACCTAAATCTAGCGTGTCTGCCAATTCCACCACGTCCGCAAATATGAAAGGCAGGTCTTGCGACCTGCCCTTATGGTGACCCCACCGGGAATCGAACCCGGGTTACCGCCGTGAAAGGGCGATGTCTTAACCTCTTGACCATGGGGCCTAAGAAAAAAGCAGCGACGTCCTAATTTCCCAGGGGGTCACCCCCCAAGTATCATCGGCGCTAAGGAGCTTAACTACTGTGTTCGGGATGGGAACAGGTGGAACCTCCTCGC
>CACWIO010000107.1 GCA_902760855.1 uncultured Eubacteriales bacterium | reverse complement strand
TCGTTCAGCTGGATCTGCCTGGCTTCGGAGCGTCGGATGAGCCGGCAGAGCCCTGGAGCGTGGACGACTTCTGCGACTTCTTCTGCAAGTTCATGAAAGAGCTAAGTATTAAGAAAGCGGCACTTATAGGACATTCTTACGGCGGCAGGATGATTATCAAGATGGCCGCACGTGAGAAGCTCCCGTTTGAGATAAGCAAGATAGTGCTTGTTGACAGCGCCGGCGTGATGCCGGAGAGATCTGCCTCTCAGAACTTTAAGGTTAAGAGATATAAAGCTGTAAAGAAATTCCTGACAAGTGCGCCCGTGCATGCAATGTTCCCTGAGGTAATAGATTATTGGCTCAGCAAACAAGGCTCTGAGGACTATAAAAAAGCCTCTCCTGTTATGAAGGCCTGCCTGGTTAAAGCAGTAAACGAGGATCTTAAGGACATTATGCCCAACGTAAAGCCGGAGACTCTCTTGGTATGGGGAGATAAAGACCTGGATACTCCGATTTCCGATGCGCATATTATGGAAGAGAAGATGCCAAATGCTGCACTAGTCACTATAGAAGGAGCAGGACATTATTCGTTCCTAGAGCAGCCCGTACTATTTAGGAGCATAATCAGATCCTTCCTTGAAGCGGACAAGGCACCGAGCAGGAGGAAGACCAAGAAAGGTTGTGAGGAATCATGATTATAATGACGCTCATCACCGCTGCACTTGCTGTTCCGGCTTATTGGCTGACTTTGCAATTCAATATGCATATGTTCCAGCAAAACACATACATGAATGGCGAGCAGCTGGAGTGGATAAGGCGGAATTTCCGAATGCAGTGGATACTTGTATTTGCAATGGCATTCGGACTTGTGTCCATGCTGTGCACCGAACTAAAATCAAATGCGCTGAATGTTATTTGCACAGTTATAGGCTGGCTTACGCTGGGCATTATCATCGTAGTTTACAGGCTTATGAAGGAGATGAACTCCAAGAAGCCTCTTGTGTTTACGGCTCGCGTCAAGCGTATGATTGCCACGATTGTCTGCGTCAGTTTGCTGATGCTGTTAGCGCCTGTGATTCTCGGCAAACTCCCGAGCGAATCCGTAAGAGAGCTTGTGATTGCCCCGCTGAACGGATTTCTTCTGTGGCTTGTAGGCTCGCAGCTCTTTATGAATATGCTATCGTGCGTGATTAACCGCCCGATTGAGACTGCGGTCAAGAATCACTATCTGAATGATGCTAAGAGAATACTCGCTGAGAACCCGGATTTGACGATTATAGGCGTGACGGGAAGCTACGGGAAGACCAGTGTCAAGTTCTACTTGGAGACGCTTCTGAGAGCGAAATACAGCGTTCTGGTAACACCTGAGAGCTACAACACCCCTATGGGAATCGTTATGACTATAAGAGGGCAGCTAAGACCATCTCACGAGATATTCGTCTGTGAGATGGGTGCGAGATATAAAGGTGAGATAAAAGAGGATTGCGATATAGTTAATCCTCATCACGGACTTATCACATCTATAGGCCCGCAGCACCTCGATACATTCGGAAGCATAGAGACGATTAAGGACACCAAGTTCGAGCTTGCCGATGCACTGCCTGAGGGCGGTATGCTATTTCTGAATGGAGACAATGAATATATCAATGAGCATCTCTCATATATGAAGGGCACAGGAGCAGAGCTCCCGCCTGCATACGCAGCGCCTATTATGTATCATGCTGGAGATGCAGGAGATAAGAGCGGCTATTACGCAACGGATATAAAGGTGTCGGCTAAGGGCACTGAGTTTACGGCACATGCACCTGACGGCACGCACTGCGCCTACGATATGAAGCTCATCGGAGCACACAACATCATCAACGTCATGGGAGCTATTGCAGTTGCCCATGAGATGGGAATTGCCCTCGCGGAGCTCAAGATACCTGTCAGGAGGCTGCGTCCGGCTGAGCACAGGATGGAGATGAAGGAACAGGGCGGTGTTACCATAATTGATGATGCGTACAACTCAAATCCTATAGGATCGAGAGCCGCAGTCGAGACGCTTGCGATGTTCGATGGCATGCGCATACTCATTACACCGGGCATGGTAGAGCTGGGTGAGAATGAGAGGGAGTATAACAGACTGCTTGGCACTTATGCGGCGCCTTGCTGCGACAGGGTCCTGCTGGTGGGACGCAAGCATACAGAGCCTATCAAAGAAGGACTGCTTGAGGCGGGATTCCCTGAGAACAAGTGCGTAGTCTTCGATAAGGTTGAAGAGGCTATCGAATACGCATACGGCATCAAGACAGATCAGCATAAATACGTGCTGCTTGAGAATGATTTGCCGGATATTTATTGATGAAGAGGTTTAGCTGATGAAGACTAGAATTGCAATGATATGGGGCGGTAAGAGCGTCGAACATGAGGTGTCCGTAATCTCGGGCATACAAGCGTATAAAGCCATGGATAGGGAGAAATACGAGCTCATACCGGTATATATGACCAAGGGCAACGAAATGTATATAGGTAGCGGCGTCGGTGAGATCGAGTCGTACCGAGACATTCCTGCTCTGATCAAAACCGCGCAGAGAGTTATCATGGTATGCGACAACGGAAGGTTTTATCTGACTCCGTATCCGAAGAAGCTATTCGGAGGGGCAAATCCCGTAGAGTTCGATCTCGCATTTCCCGTAGTGCACGGAACTAATGTGGAGGACGGAGCTCTCCAGGGCTATCTCAAAACCATGGGTGTTCCTTTCGTAGGACCGGACGTGACAGCCTCGGCAATTTCCATGGACAAGTACGTGACCAAGGCCGTTTTGAAAGAGGCGGGCGTGCCTGTTCTGGACTCCAAAGTCTATAATTTAGCGGATTATCGCGAATTGGATAGCCTGCTTGACGACATCGAGGAATTTGTCGGATATCCTGTTATCGTAAAGCCGGTCAATCTCGGATCCAGCGTCGGTATCGGGGTGGCAAATGACAGGAATGAACTCGTATCCGTAGTAGATGAGGCCTTTACATATGCGACTCGCATAATGGCAGAGCATGCGATTACAAATCTCAGGGAGATTAATTGCTCAGTGCTCGGTGATGAGAACGATGCTGAGGCATCAGAGTGCGAGGAGCCACTGAACGCCGGAGTTATTCTCAGCTATGAGGATAAATATGTTAACGGAGGAGGGAAGAACGGAGCTAAGGGCAGCGCCAAAAGCGGAGCTGCTTCCGGAGGCGCCAAGGGATCAGCCGGCTCAGGAATGGCCAATCTCTCCCGTAAGATTCCTGCGGATATTACCAAGAAACAAAGAGACGAGATAAGGGAGATGGCTGTTAAGGCATTTAAAGCTCTTAATTGCAACGGAGTATCCCGCATCGATTTCATGATAGACGAAGATGACGGCTCGCTTTACTTCAACGAGATTAATCCTATACCGGGCTCGCTCTCGTTTTACCTCTGGGAGTCCGTCGGAGTTCCGTATACAGAGCTTCTGAGTCGCATGGTAGAGCTTGCTCTTAAGAGGGCTCGCCAGGAGGAATCAATCACCTATAAATTCGATACAAACATACTTAAAACAGCGAAGTTATAAGCCAAAAAATAGCACAAAATGTATTTAGCACTCTCAATGCGAGAGTGCTAAATTTTTCTTTACAAGCCTTGCAAAAAGTACTATTATGATTTTGGAAAATGTGATTTTCCTCTGAAATGTCAATAAATCTTCGTACAGGAGGTACAGATATATGAACGTTGAAAAATATACACAGAATGCACAGCAGATCGTAATCGAATGCCAGAATATCGCTGTGGCTATGGGAAATCAAATGGTGGATGGTGAGCATGTCCATCTGGCTCTTTTAAAGCAGCAGGACGGACTTATTCCAAAGCTTCTCACTGCCATGGGTATCGACGTAGCACAAGTTACAGCAGATGTTGAGGCAGAGGTAGATAAGATCGCTAAGGTGTCGGGCGGCTCCGACAACATGTACGGCACTCGCCGCTTCAATAAGATATTCATGGACGCAGAGGCTCTCGCAGAGCAGTTCAAGGATGAATACGTGAGCGTCGAGCACATTTATCTTGCGCTTATAGGAGAGAGGGGCACTCCGAGCGACAAGATCATGAGTAAATACGGCATCACCAAGGACAAATTCCTCGCAGAACTCACCAAGGTAAGAGGTAATCAGAGGATTACCAGCCAGACGCCTGAGGATAATTACGAGGCTCTTTCCAAGTACGGACGCGACCTCGTTGAGATGGCTCGTGACGGAAAGCTGGATCCTGTTATTGGTCGTGACTCAGAGATAAGGCATCTCATACAGATACTGTCTCGCAGAACCAAGAACAATCCTGTTCTTATAGGCGAGCCGGGAGTCGGTAAGACTGCTGTAGTGGAAGGCCTCGCGCAGCGAATTCTCGCAGGCGATGTGCCAGAGGGCCTTAAGAACAAGACGGTATGGCTCACTCATTGCCGGTGCGAAATTCCGCGGCGAATTCGAGGAGAGACTTAAGGCCGTTCTGAATGAGATCGAAAAGTCTGAAGGCCAGATAATACTCTTTATCGACGAGATTCATAACATCGTAGGAGCCGGCAAGAGTGAGGGCTCCATGGACGCAGGCAATCTCTTAAAGCCTAAGCTTGCCAGAGGGGAGCTTCACTGCATAGGTGCGACCACCCTCGATGAGTACAGGCAGTATCTCGAAAAGGATGCTGCTCTTGAGAGAAGGTTCCAAAAGGTAATGGTGAATCAGCCGACTGTCGAGGATACCATCTCCATACTTCGCGGACTTAAAGAGAAATTTGAAATCCATCACGGAGTCAGGATTACGGATAGCGCGCTGATCGCTTGCGCGACTTTATCCGACAGGTATATCTCTGACAGATTCCTGCCGGATAAGGCCATCGACCTGATGGACGAGGCCGCAGCGCGCATAAGAACCGAGATCGACTCCATGCCATCCGAGCTTGATGAGATTTCCCGCAAGATCACTCAGCTTGAGATTGAAAAGCAGGCCCTGGCCAAGGAAGACGACAAGGGCTCGAAGGCTCGTCTTGCGGCGCTCGAAAAGGAGCTTGCCAATCTAAAAGAGAAGAGCGATGGCATGACTGCTCAGTGGGAGAACGAGAAGAAGGTCATACTCGAGGTCAAAGAACTAAAGAAACAGCTCGAGGATATAAATCTTGAGATCGAAGATGCCGAGCGCCTTGCAGATTACGAGAAGGGTGCCAAGCTCAAATACGGTGTGCTGCCTGAGCTCGAAAAGAAGCTCGAGGAAAAGAAGGCAGAAGCGGATAAACAAAACGAAGAGAAGATGCTGCAAGAAGAGGTAACAGAGGACGAGATAGCTGAGGTCATCTCATCTTGGACAGGCATTCCTGTAAGCAAGCTGGTTGAGACCGAAAGAGACAAGCTCTTAAAGCTTCCTGAAATCCTACACAAGAGAGTGATTGGGCAGGACGAGGGCGTGCTGGCTGTATCTCAGGCCATACTCAGAGCCAGAGCAGGCCTTAAAGATGAGGACAGGCCTATAGGGTCATTTATCTTCCTCGGACCTACCGGCGTTGGCAAAACAGAACTTGCCAAGGCTCTTTCCGAAGCCCTCTTTGATACCGAGCGCAACATGATTAGAATCGACATGTCCGAATATATGGAAAAGCATTCAGTCTCAAGGCTGGTTGGTGCGCCTCCGGGATATGTGGGATATGACGAGGGCGGTCAGCTGACTGAGGCCGTGCGCCGTAAACCTTACAGCGTCATACTTTTCGATGAGATTGAGAAGGCTCATCCGGACGTATTTAACATACTCCTTCAACTTCTCGATGATGGTCGCCTGACGGATAATCAGGGGCGCACGGTGGACTTTAAGAACACCATAGTCATAATGACTTCTAATATAGGAAGCGCTGATCTGATCGAGAATATGGATGAGGACGGGCATGTTCCGACTGATGTCGAAGAAGATGTCATGGATAAGCTCCGCGCGTCATTCAGACCGGAGTTCATAAATCGTATCGACGACATCATCGTGTTCACGCCGCTGACTAAGGATCAGATAAAGGGAATAATCGAGCTGTCGTTTGCCGATCTCAGAAAGAGGCTTGCGGACAAGGACATCACTCTCGAGCTGACGGACAAGGCGCTCGACTTCATCGCTGATGAGGCGTACGATCCGCACTACGGCGCGAGACCGATTAAGAGATTTTTGCAGCAGCAGGTCGAGACGGAGATTGCCGAGGGCATTATCCGCGGCAGCATAGTCGACGGTCAGAATCTCGTCTGCGACTCCGACGGCGAGAAGCTTATATACAGCTAAAAAAGAAAGATCAGCAATTCGTACAACGCTTTCATTTAGAGTTGAGTGTCAAAGAGCATAGCTCTCTGGCACTCATTTCATTTGGGGCAAATGTGGATAAACATACCGAATCTGGTGCAAACTTCTGCGCTTTGCAACTCTGCTTTTTGTACCAACGAAGCTCATAACTTAAAGATTTGGTACAAAACTCATCTCTGCAACTAATAATTATTCTCGTTTTCTGTACCAATTCCGAATGAAAAAGTCGCTGAAGCCCTAAATGTTAGTCCGCGTGGAATGCAATCTTGTACCCAGATTCGTGTTAAACTCTCTGATTTGCCCTAAATAAGGATATTTGTAGCGTTGTTTTTTGTTCCAAATATTAAGCTTAAACTCGGATTTGGTATAGTGGCGGTGAGTTTATGAGGGCCATGGATTATGTGGATAAGCTCATTTTCTTGGCGTCGCTTATCAACAAAATCCACCGCCCCTGCTACTGCATTTTCAATAACAACAAAAAGAATTATCGATTTAAATCAGATAGTCACGTGGATCAATAGCAAAGGCATTGAACACCTGATTTTTTCTAATCCTCATTGATGGTCTTGATTCATAGGTAGCAGTAGCAGCTGTGGAGGCTGTGTGCAATCACCAACGCAAAGATGTGTTGCGGGCCTGTGGGTAAGCATGTGTGCAGAAGAGAAGAGGGCTTCTTCTGTGCATGTGCTTATCCATGGGCCTGCGGTGATTGTGCATAAATCCACAGCTGAATAAACTCGCCACCAGAGTCATGAGGAGAGGAGAACTGATTTAACTTCCGGTAAGTTATTGTAAACACACTGCAGAAAATGCACTTTAGTCATGAAATCCTACGAAAGCTGCACTCAATACGACAATAATCTGATGAAAAATTGTGTACTACTTTTGCATTTTTATTTTGCCATAATAGGCGCACATAAAGGTGGCCTGAGATTGACCGGGCTTACAAATCAAAATATAATGTAGGAGGTATCGATGATTGCCAACAATATTAACAACGAGTCGAGGCGAAAGACTTACCAACAGTTAACATTTACAGATGATTTCATGTTTCGCAAGGTTCTGATGCACGATGCGGATCTTTGCCGGAGACTTGTGGAGCTTCTGCTGGACATGGAAGTTGACCACATCGCATATAAAGATGATGAGCACAGCATTGCTACGACAAACGAGAAGAAGAGCGTAAGGCTTGATGTTTATCTGAAGGATGACGAGGGGACCGTTTTTGATCTGGAGATGCAGAATCAAAAGGATGAGGACCTTCCCAGAAGAACCAGGTACTACCAGAGCATGCTCGATATAGACCACATGGACTCCGGGGCGAGCTACGATGAATTGCCTGACAGCTACATCGTTTTCATATGCACATTTGATCCATATGGAGAGCAATTGCCGAAATATGAGTTTACGGAGCTGTGCAATGAGGACCCATCAATAGAACTTGGGTCCGGTACCGCAAAGGTGTTCATCAATGCTAAGAGTAACAGCAAGAATGTTACGAGTGAAATGAGAGCGTTTTTGGATTATCTTTGCGGGATGGCTGCAAGGAGCGATCTGACAAGGGATATAGAATCAGGTATCAATAGAGCGAAGGCTAACAGGCCGTGGGAGAGGGAATATATGACACTTGAAGATCACCTGAAGGTACAAAGCAAAAGATGGAAAGAA
>CACWIO010000106.1 GCA_902760855.1 uncultured Eubacteriales bacterium | reverse complement strand
GGCGGCCGTTGCTCATCTTATCCACCACCGTCAGTATGCTACTGTACTTCTTGGCACTTATATTAATTATGTCTCTTATGACTTGCTCGCTGATTTCAAAAGTACCGGAATAGCTGAAGGTCGGCCTGACCACCGTGCGCTCTCCGCTTCCCTCGTCCGCCTTGCGCTTATCCTCCCTGCCGTGGTCGAGAGAAGTTCCCATGGCTCTGTCTCTGAATTGCTTGAGAGGATTCATGAAGTATCCGGCAAAGTCACGCCTGAGCTGACCGACAGGCGCAGGTATTACGTGCTCACCTTCGTCTATTCTGTAATGCGCTGCGAGTTTCCTGTCCTCCTCGGTGCTGACATCTTCTATATATATTCTCTCTTCAATTGGACCGAAGCCGAGTTGATCGGCAATTATATCCGTCATACGGTCTGAGGTCCCAATGATCATTAGGGCTTTTGGCTTATGTTCTTCGATGGCCTTGATAACTTCTTCTCTTTGTTCGGCCACGTTAAACAGAGCTGCTCTCATGGCAGCCGCCTTAGTGGTGCACTTCTTGGCAGAAGTGCCCGCTACGATCTGTCCTTTATAGATCAGCAGACCGTCATCTATGATGGCTTCGAAGCCTTTTCGCTGGGCCAAAGCCGTGGCTTGGTAGCTTTTACCTGTGCCGCTCTTACCCGTAAATGATACTACTTTCATGTATTCCTGCTCTTCCTAATTCCTAGTAAAACCATTGGAATTAAAGGGATTCAGCGTTTTCAATTTTTTGTTTTTTTGTGTTTACAAAGTAAAATCTTAATGCTATACTTCGCTTGTAGATATTATATCTTAAGAAGGAGGTAACATTATGGCATATAAGATTTCAGAAGATTGCATCGCTTGTGGCGTATGCGCAGATAACTGCCCTGTAGAGGCTATCAAAGAGGGTACACCTTACACAATCGACGAGGATGCTTGCATCGACTGCGGCGCTTGTGCAGCTAACTGCCCTGTAGACGCTCCTGCTGAGGCATAAGTCATTAGCAATAATGCGTTATCTAAAATCCCATAGCTTCGGCTATGGGATTTTGTGTTTAATCATGAATGACAGAGCGTGTAAGCTGTCCGAGAGGTGGACAGATTCAAGTGAGACTTTGTCCGGTATCTCCAGATCTATCGGAGCGAAGTTCCATATGCCCTTCACCCCTCCTGCGACAAGCGTGTCCGCAATGCTCTGTGCGCCATCTCTTTGCACGCATATGACGCCTATATCTATATTATTGTCTCTGACATAGTCCTCGAGTTCAGCCACATCATGAACCTCTACATCGTTGACCTTAGTTCCTATTACTGCAGGATTGTTATCAAAGAGCGCAGTGATAGTAAAGCCTACTTTATAGAAGTAGTTGTGGTTGCTGATGGCCTGGCCGAGTTTACCTGCTCCGACTACGACAGTCTTATATTCTCTGTCAAGTCCGAGTATGCGGTTGATTTCTTTGTACAGCTTGTCTACTTCGTAACCGTAGCCCTGCTGTCCGAATTCTCCGAAGGTATTCAAATCCTGTCTGATCTGCGAGGCGGTATAACCCAAAAGCTCGCTCAGCTCATTTGATGAGATTTTTTTGACACCTTTATTCTGGAGATGTCCCAAATATCTCCTGTATCTCGGAAGCCTTCTGATTATTGCGTTAGAAATCTTGCTGTTTTGCATATTATTTGTTTGCTTCTATGTATTTAACAATATCACTGACTTTTGTGAAATTCTCAGCTACATCATCAGGGATCTCGATGCCATACTCATCCTCTACGCCGAGAATAATCTCTACTGCATCCAGAGAATCTGCCTCGAGGTCCTTCATGAAATCCGTCTCCTCTGTAATGAGTTCGGGATCTACGTCAAGCTGTTCAACGATAAGTTCTTTAATCTTCTCAAAAACCATTGTTATCTCCTTATGATTGTTCTTTATTGTTTACGCGATTATTATAATGGCAAAGTCATGATATTTCAATGTTTTTTTACTCCTGAAGCGACATCCACTCGTCGTATAATTCGGCAATTTCCGCTTCATATGACGCCATCTCTTCGGCCTTATCCGCCATCAGCACATGATCGCTCGCGTATTCGGGTTTGCTGATTTCATCCTGTAGTTCGGCAAGCAGATTCTCGAGTTCGTGTATTCTCTCCTCAAGTGACTCCTGCTGCCTGCCTCTGCGCCTTTCATCCGCTTCTTTCTTTTTCTTTTCCTGGCGACTCATCTCGGATTCTCTCACAAGTTTGAGAGTCCTCTCGGTCTCGCCTTCGCTTCTCTTATCCTGAGATTCTGAGGCATTGCTGTATCGCAGGCTACGCCCCGACTTTTCGAGATAGTAGTCGAATTTGCCTCTGTATTCATTAAGTCCGCTCTGAGTAAGCTCAAGTATGCGATCCGGCAATTTGCCGAGCAGATATCTGTCGTGTGACACGATTATGAGCGTGCCTTCGAACTCCATGAGAGCCTCTTCCACTATCTCGCGCGACTCTATATCCAGATGGTTGGTCGGCTCGTCCAGCACCAAGGTGTTGGCTCCGGATAGCATTAGTTTCAAAAGAGACAGCTTGGCTTTCTCTCCTCCGGACAGGTCCTTGACCTGCTTGAAAACATCATCTCCGATGAATAGGAAACGTCCCAGCAGTGAGCGCATCTCTGTGTCCGTATACAGGTGATATGCATTCTTCATCTCTCCGAGCACGGTCTCATTCTCATCCAGCAGCAGCTGCCCCTGATCGTAATAACCGAAGTCCACATTGTATCCTACCTTGAGATATCCCTCATCCGGCTTTTCAATTCCCAGGAGTATCTTGAGCAGTGTGGTCTTCCCTATGCCGTTATCTCCTATGATGCATATGCGCTCACCCTTGCGAATCAGCATATCCGCATTTTTGAAAAGCTGCCTCTCTCCGTAGCTCTTGGAAAGGCCCTCCGCTGTGAGCACCTCCCCTCCGCTTTTGAAGTCGGCCTCAAATGAGAGTTTCATCTTGCTCTGGCGGATTTTGGGTTTATCTATAAGTTCCATCATGGCGAGCCTTTTCTCCCTCGAGCGAGCCCTCTTGGTGAGATGCTCCGTGCCATGCTGTTTGAACCTGCGAATTATTTCCTCTTGCTTGGCAATCTCCGCCTGCTGCTTCTCATATTCTCGCATCAGTATCTCCATGCGCTCGGCTTTCTTAATCAGAAAGTCCGAATAATTGCCGCTGTACGCATCGAGAGTACCCTCGTTCATGTCGAATATGCGATTTGCCGTGCGGTCCAGGAAATATCTGTCGTGAGATACGACTATCAGAGTTCCCTTATATCCTGTGAGATATGTTTCCAGCCAGTCCAGCATGCCGAGATCGAGATGATTGGTAGGCTCGTCCAGCATAAGTATGTCGGGCTTTTTGAGAAGTATGCACGAAAGGGCCAATCTGGTCCTCTCTCCGCCTGAGAGTTTGTCAGTTGTCTTATCCAGATCCTCCTCGCTAAACCCCATCGCCTTTAGAGTAGCCGCAAGCTCACTCTTATACGTGTATCCGCCCTTTTGCTCGAATTCCTCCATGAGCTCAGTGTACTCCGCAAGGTCTTTTTCGAAGCTCTCGCTTTCGTGATCGGATATCAGAATTTCGAGTTCCTTGATGCGCTCCTCCATGGCATACATGTGAGAGAAACTCTTGGATGCTTCCTCGATTACAGTTCCGTTTCCGAGGAAATTGTTGTTTTGCTTAAGATAAGCGAGGCTCATATCTCTTCTGATATACAGCTCTCCTGATGTGGGCTCGTTTTCACCTGCTATGATGCCCATGAGAGTGGATTTTCCGCAGCCGTTTGCTCCGACTATTCCTATCCTGTCTCCTTTTTCAACGCCAAAACAGACATCCTCAGTGATGATGTCTGTCCCATATGCTTTGCTGATGTCCTTGGCGCTAATTACTACCATTTATACCCCGCTTTAAAACTCGAGTCCGGGCACGGCGTCCAGGTCGAAATGGCTAAGCTCTCCCGCCTTAAATGCGTAATATGCCGATGAAGCTATCATGGCGGCGTTATCGGTGCAGAGCACCGGGCTCGGCTTGAGTATCTCTATGCCATGCCGAGCGGCCTTCGACTCGAGCAGTTCTCTCAGCCTCGAGTTCGATGCCACGCCGCCCGCCATCACGATCTTATCCCTATTAAACTCAAGAGCCGCGCTCACAGCCTTGTCCGCGATTACCTCAACTACTGCCTCCTGAAATGATGCCGCTACATCATTTACATTTATCTCTCGCCCTGCCTGGCGCTCGGAGTTAAGATAATTGAGCGCCTGAGTCTTAAGACCCGAGAACGAGAAATCGTAGCTGCCATCCTCGAGATATACCCTCTTGAAGTGCACAGCGTCTCTGTCTCCCTCGCGCGCGGCCTTGTCTATTTTAGGGCCACCCGGATATCCTAGTCCTATAACTCTTGCGACTTTATCGAAGGCCTCTCCTGCGGCATCATCTCTCGTGCCGCCGAGCTTCTCGCACTTGTTATAGTCAGTCACGTTTACTATCTCGGTGTGACCACCGGATACCACAAGCGACATAAACGGAGGCTCGAGCTCCGGATACTCCAGATAATTCGCGGCTATGTGCCCCTGCATGTGATTGACTCCGACCAGAGGCTTGTCCAGCGCGTACGCCATGGTCTTGGCTGCGGCCACTCCAATTAGAAGAGCTCCCACGAGGCCCGGCCCGTAGGTCACGCCTATGAGGTCTAT
>CACWIO010000105.1 GCA_902760855.1 uncultured Eubacteriales bacterium | reverse complement strand
GTGTAAAATCCTGCGTGGTCGGTCTTGCCTTTTTGAGGTGTTATAAACGCCGCCTTACCGCTTGTCGGATTGTTTGCACTTGTGCAGTCTGTATAAACCTGTATGGAGTAATTGACGTCGGCGTCATTCATCAGCGTAAGGCATACCTTCTCCAATACTTCGTTTCGTCCTTCAACAGCGCTGACCTTATACATATTTGCAATACTGCCACCGGATGGCATTGTTTTATAACATGTGCTGGCACTACCATCGTGTTGATACAGACCCTCTCTCGCGGATGCCGGCCTCATCTCATATGCATATGCAGCTACCATACCTTTTTCAAGATTTTCACCTTTAGGATCGCTTCTATTGAAGTATGCATCCTCGTATGAAATCCAGTAATACCCTCCATTACCGAAATAATTGCCCCAGCTGTTCTTGCAGAGCCACGCTCCGTTGTTTTTTGGAATTCGAAATGGGACATAATCATCCCTAAAATTATTCTTATCATAATTATCATCCCACCCAATGATAGTTATCAGATGGTTTGAATCATCGCCCATGCCTCTATTGTAATAGGCCGCATTATTTTCGTTGTATGATATTCCTTTATAGTAGTATCTGCCGTATATTTCTAAGTATGTCAGGACTGCTACCCCTCCATATTTCCTAATGGCGCTCTTGACAGAATCTCTATCCAGCATGCTTATGCGCTTGGCTTGAGATAGAGTCCATACGTTACTGCCTCTTGCAAGATTCGGATTGAGGTTGGTCTTTTTCTGAAAGCTCGTCGAAAAGTCCCACCATGCATTATTCCATTCGTCTATCAGGTATCTGGATGGAGCAACAGATTCATTGACAACTCCAATACCCGACGAAAGGACTTCTGTTGTCAGCCAGGCATTGCCGGCGTTCTCAATATAGTTGTTTATTCTTTTTCCTGTTTCGTAACTGATTGACGGATTTGTTGGAATGTTTCTATCTCCTGCCGTATTTCCTATTGGGTCGCTCACGAGATTATAGCTGAAGTATGCCAGTTGTCTTTCAGATAGATCCAAGGCGTTTGGAGAAGCTACCTGCCCATGCGCCAAGAGCGAGCTCTCTACGGCAGCTATTGTTGCATATGACCAACATATTCCAAGTGAGTCCTGATCTTTCACCGGCGTTACGTATCTTTTTCCTAGTACATTTCTTGAGTCGTATGCCGCCGGGATGACCTCTCTTGTCTGAAACATGCCTTTTTCTAGGTTCGGCACCGGCGTAGATTCATTCATTCCTCCGGATGCAACGCGTTATGTCCTGTTGTTTTCCGTTCCTGCATAGGCAGGCATTAAAAATGCAGCAGGGATGGTTGTAAGCATCATTGTTACAATCGTCAGTGCTGCGAATCTTCTAAAAAATAGACGTGTCATATATGGCACTCCCCTTCACTAACAAGAATTTGCTTTTATATGAAGATAGTAACATCTGCCCGTTTTGCGGTCAACAAGTCGAGAGGGATAACTATGCGAGTTCCTCTATGAAATCTGCGAGTGCTTTGGTGCACTCTCCGTCGACTTCGATGTATTTGTTTTCGAAGTCTTTAAGCGCTTCGAAATCGTATGTATCATCGAGTGCTTTTGCGAGATCGCTTGCGTCTTTGAAGGCGTATTTGCCTATAGGCTCGGCGCTGAAGTCCATGTTTAGGCCTGTGCTCTTCTTGTACTCCTCTTCATCATAGGTGTAAAGATAAAGCGGCTTCCCTGCCAGAGTCGACTCGATGACCAGTGCTGAATAATCGCTTACCACCGCATCAGCTGCCGCCAGCAGCTTGTAAGTAGAGAATCCTTCAGCGTAGATTATGTGATCTCGGAAGACTCTGCCACCAGCACTGTAGAGAGGATGGAGCTTGACCAGCAAGTTGTAACGCTCAGGATCCAGAGCCTCGGCGATTCCGGCTACATCCGGCATGCGGCCTCTCCTGAATGTCGGTGCGTACAGCACAGTCTTCTTTCCTCCCTCACGTAGTTTTGGGTATCTATCGTGAATACGATTTTTCGTGCGGTCTCCTTCGTCTCCGTGCGTCACTTTTTTGATGTAGTCTATCCTCGGAAGCCCCAGTTTAACCATCTTGTCTTTTGGTGTCCTAAAAGCCTCGGAGTAGTGCTCCGCAGTCGCATCGCTCGGGCAGATTACATAATCATATCCGTGGTGCATTCGCATGAGGCGTGCGGTTCGCTCGGATGTCCCGTCGGCCCTGCCGACGGTCTGCCAGCCGAACTTCTTGACGGCACCCAGGGCATGCCACATCTGAACTACCTTGGTGCCTTTCCTGTGCGGCAGCAGGCTGGCAGGTATGCAGTACGTGTCCAGCACTACGACATCCGAGCTAAGTATCTCGGCCTCCTGCCTCACCACCTGCCCTATATACCCAAGCGCATTCTTTACAGACCTCTCCTTTGTCAGGAGTTTACTGAGCACTTTAACGCGGATGCCCCTCCGCCTGAGCTCTTCCTCAAGCATCCTGACATCCAGCGTCTTCTCATCGCTCTCTCTGCTGATTATTGCAACTTTTATACTCTTATCTCTTCCCATTGTCGGATATAGCGGCTCCGTGTCTGTCCTGTCCGCCCGTTACAGCACGACCTTTCCTTCCAGTACGGATTCGAGACGCTTGCCGTAAGGACTCTTGCCGTATCTCTTGATGCTATCCTTGAGCTTGGCATCATCTATCCATCCCATATGGTAGGCAATCTCCTCAGGGGATGAGATAATCATGCCCTGATACTGTTCAATCATGCTGACGAATTCAGTGGCCTTCTGCAGGCTATCGAATGTGCCCGCATCCATCCAAGTGAAACCACGTCCGAGCAGCTGAGCATTCAGCTTTTTCTTCTTGAGGTACATGTCGTTAAGCGTTGTAATTTCAAGCTCTCCGCGAGCTGATGGCTTAACTTTATCCGCCATGGCGCTGACGCCCTTTGGATAGAAGTACAGGCCGACTATAGCATAATTGCTCTTAGGCTGTTTAGGCTTCTCTTCGACGGATATTACCTTGAGTGCATTCTTGTCTTTTGGATCGCGTTTGAACTCCATGATTCCGAAACGCTTAGGATCCTCGACATAATATCCGAATATTGTAGCTTTACCGGCCTCAGCCGCCTCGCAAGCATCCTTGAGTTTGTAATTCAGACCGTTTCCGTAGAAGATATTGTCTCCGAGCACCATCGCACATGCGTCATCTCCGATGAAATCGCGTCCGATGGTGAACGCCTGAGCCAGTCCTTCCGGCTTCTCCTGAACGGCGTATGAGAGATCAAGCCCGTACTTAGAGCCATCTCCCAGAAGCTCCTCTATTCGAGGCGTATCCTCCGGGGTGCTAATGATGAGTATCTCCCTTATCCCTGCCATCATAAGTGTCGATAACGGATAGAAAATCATGGGTTTGTCGTAAACAGGTAGAAGCTGCTTGGACGTCACTATTGTAAGTGGATAGAGCCTCGTGCCGGCTCCGCCTGCGAGTACGATTCCTTTCATAAATGCACCTCCGCGATTGAAATTCTGCTGTTTTTACATGTGATATGGCCTAAATGCTACACATGGTGTCTTACCACCAAGAGTATAACATAATCTTGTGGTGAATGCTCCCGTGTTTGCACTTTGAATAGTTCATTAAAAAAAGATTAAAAAAGGTTATACGAAAGTTACAAAAATGCTTGTTTTACTGCATTTTAGCATGTTATAATCCCTTTAACTGCTAAGCATATATATAGGAAGAGACTTGGCAGCTGTGAAGGATAATGATGCAGAGAAGGTTACATAGAATATTCTTGATAGCGATACTGGCGCTTGGCATGACCGGCGGCAGTTTTATTGCGTCTATGGCCGCAACTGAAGCCCCTGCAAACGGAGGAGATTCCGCGTCATTCAGCGAGACTGCCGGCAATCCAGCTCCAGATGTACCTGCAGCTAACGGCGAGGCGGAGGCTGACGAAGAGCCAGACCCTTCATCCGACGCCGATAATTCCAACACTGACAATACCGATAAAGACAATAAAGAAAATGCTGTTCAGCCAAGCGTAGTTCCTGAGAAGCAGGATGCTGCCCTGACGCAGGACACAGAGCTTAACAAACAGGATACTACTACACCTGCAACTACCCCGACAGATAACACCGGCCACGGAACAGATACCGATACTAATCCTGATAAACCTGAGCTCGGTGAAGGTGATACACCTGCAGCGCCTCCTCTGCCGGTAAATCAGCGTCTGTATAAAGAGAACAAAGGCATCATGGCCGGGCACACTCAAATGTATTACTGCCCGGGTAAGGAGCCGACCGACACCGAAGACGGAGAACTCGAGCATTATCACTGCGACGCCTGCCATCGTAACTTCGATGTATACCAGGCTGAGTATGAGGATGTCGCAAAAAAAATAGATATTGTCATACACGTACCGGGCGAGGCGGTAGAAGAGAATCACGTAGAAGCCACTCCAGATCAGGCAGGTTCTTATGACAGCGTAATATATTGCAAGAATTGTCCTCATGAAATCAGCCGTGAAACCATCCATATCGAATTCTATGCACCTAAGCAGGTAGTCATCGAGGATCCAATCATGGGTGATGCTCATGTTGCCGAAATAGATGAGAACGGCAGCGCTGTAATCAAGGGATTCTTTAAGAATCTGAGCACAGGCGGAGATGCCCAAGAGACAGTCACTATGGTAGTAGCGGGCAAATCCTACACCTTTACGGCTTACT
>CACWIO010000104.1 GCA_902760855.1 uncultured Eubacteriales bacterium | reverse complement strand
TATTAAACAACAAGCATAAAAAAAACAATAAATCAATATTGAGTTTCTTCTAGCATTGATTTTTTCACCTCTTAATCAATACTTCCATTTAGCAGGTTTTCCCACTATAATGAACTCATGTTTGATTTCCTTGCTTCCATGCTGAAAGTTGCAAAAATACCTTATACAGAAAACGAGCCGCTGGCGCCTAAATCTACTTTTAAGGTTGGGGGTACAGCGCGGCTTTATATCAGACCACAGACACCTGAGCAGCTGGAATCAACAATCAGTGCCGCACGCTCTTCTGAACTGCCTTTTTTTGTAACAGGTGGAGCAAGCAACCTGGTTTACCCGGATGGGGTTTACGAAGGGGCAATTATTTCCACACAGGAAATCAAAGAAATCTTTTATGATCCGGATGAAAGAACATCGGATGGCTCTGTTCTTGTGACCTGCCAGTGCGGACTTCCTATGGCAGCCTTTGTAGACTTCTGTACACGAAAAAATCTTTCAGGAGCAGAACAGTTTGCCGGGCTTCCTGGCACTGTTGGTGGTGCTGTTTATATGAATGCCCGCTGCTTTGACCGTTCTGTCAGCGATATTCTTTATCTTGTTGATGTCTACGAATACGGATTCCGGAATATCATCCATATATCCTAGTTCACGAGAGAGCGCTATTACGTTCTCCATAGATCTGCCCGAGACGGCAATCTGCCTCTTATGTTTCATCGATGATTCGATGAAGTATTTAATCCTATGGAAGTTCGAGGCAAATGTCGCAATGATTATCCTGCGATCGATATTATTGAATATCTCGTCTATAGACTTTCTTACTACCGCTTCTGATGGTGTATACCCTTGCCTAAGCACATTAGTGCTGTCGCAGAGAAGCACATCCACTCCCTCGTCACCAAGTTGGCTCATTCTGGCGAGGTCTATCACTTTACCGTCAAGTGGTGAATAGTCTACCTTGAAGTCTCCCGTATGGAAGACATGGCCTCCCGGGAACTTGATCGAATATGCAAGAGCATCAGCTATGCTGTGGTTAGTCTGAATAGCCTCGATTTTGAATGAAGAGGCTTTGAACTTGTCTCCTGCTTTTATTACATGCTTTTCGGCCGTTAGTCCATGTTCTGCAAGCTTATGCTCTATCATGCCCATGGCAAGTGGAGCTGCATAAATTGGAACGTTAATCTCCTTAAGAAGATACGGGACTCCTCCGATGTGATCCTCATGTCCGTGCGTGATTATGAGTCCTTTAATTTTGGATGAGTTTTCAATCAGATATGAGAAGTCAGGTATTACAACATCTATACCAAACATCTCATATTCCGGAAAAGCCATACCGCAATCGATGATAAGTATCTCATTATTGCACTCTATGAGTGTGCAGTTCTTACCTATCTCTTTAAGTCCGCCCAATGGGATTATCTTAAATGGCATAGGCACAGACTTAGCATTGCTGCTTGCCTTGCTTGTTTTCTTCTTTGCAGCAGGCTTCGAAACTGCTTTTGACTTTATATTAGCAACAGCTTTTTTAGCTTGTGGGCGTTTTCTTGCAGCCCCCTTGGCATTAACGCTGTTTCTCTTATTATTTGTATTATTATTCTTCTTGTTATTCGTATTACTCATATATGTCTTTTGCCGCATTATCTGACGACAAAGTTGATTATCTTATTAGGAACGAATATCAGCTTGATAAGCTCCTTTCCTTCCAGTTCTTCTTTTATCTTGTCTTGATTTCTTGCGGCTTCTTCTGTTACCTCCTTACTTGAGTCATTAGGCAACTTAAGTCTATCTTTAAGTTTGCCGTTAATCTGTACGACGACCTCCACTTCGTCAAGAACAAGAGCGGATTCGTCGAATGAAGGCCATTCTTTATTGTACAGCCTGTCTTCGTGTCCGAGCATGTTCCAAAGCTCCTCACAGATATGAGGAGTGAACGGGCTCAATACGATTACCAAAGTTTCAATTGCCTTGTTGAATAGTGGCAAATTAAACTCTTTGCTGTTCTTGTATTTATACATTACGTTGACCAGCTCCATGATCGAGGAGATAGCGGTGTTGAAGTTAAATCTGCCACCGGCATCCTCGCTGACCTTCTTAATTGTGGAATTGATCATGAAATTGAGATTCTTATCTTCATCACTCTTAAGTTCGAAGTTCTCGGATACTCCTGCATCTCCTCTCATTGAAGTGATGTAGTCGTAAACCAATCTGTAAACTCTGCAAAGGAATCTGAAGCTGCCTTCGACTCCCTCGTCAGACCAGTCGAGCTCTTTCTCAGGCGGTGCAGCGAAGAGTATGAAGAGCCTTGCTGTATCTGAGCCGTATTTATCCTGTATCTCTGCAGGACTTACGACATTGCCGAGTGATTTGCTCATCTTGGCGCCGTCTTTAATTACCATACCCTGAGTCAGAAGGTTCTTGAACGGCTCTTCTACAGTTGCCATGCCGATATCGTGCAGGAACATCTGGAAGAATCTTGCATACATCAAGTGCAGTATGGCGTGCTCAACACCACCGATATACTGGTCTACGCTCATCCAATAGTCAGCCTTATCCTTTGAGAAAGGCAGCTCTTCGTTATGAGCATCAGTGTATCTAAGGAAATACCATGAAGAATCAAGGAAAGTATCCATGGTATCGATTTCTCTCTTTGCAGGCTTTCCGCAGCATGGGCATACTGTATCTACGAAAGTCTTGCTGCTTGCAATCGGAGACTCGCCCTTTCCTGTAAATTCAACATCTGTAGGGAGCAGCACAGGGAGATTCTCTTCCTTTTCCGGTACCCAGCCGCAGTCATCGCAGTAAATCATAGGGATAGGAGTTCCCCAATATCTCTGACGCGATATGAGCCAATCTCTGAGCCTGAAGTTTACAGTCTTGTCACCTATTCCCTGATCGTTCAGCCAATCAATCATTTTAGGGATAGCCTCTGTATTTACGAGACCGTCGAATTGACCTGAATTGATCATCTTGCCTTCCGCCTCGAAAGCTTCAGTCAGATTATAGAGGTCGATTTCGTCGCTTTCCGGATCCACTACAGGGATAATCTCAAGCTCAAACTTCTTAGCGAAGTCGAAGTCCCTCTGGTCGTGAGCAGGAACAGCCATAATGGCGCCCGTGCCGTATCCCATGAGTACGTAATCGGATATATAAATCGGAATCTCCTTGTTGTTTACAGGATTGATTGCATACTTTCCAATAAATACTCCGGTCTTCTCGTTAGTAGTTGAGGTTCTTTCGATATCGCTCATGTGGCGCACCTTATCCTGGTACTCTCTTACGGCAGGCTCTACATCGCTGCCTGCTACGAGCTCATCGATATATGGATGCTCAGGTGACATTACCATATAAGTCGCACCGAAAAGAGTGTCAGCTCTTGTGGTGAAGACTTCAAGCACCTTATCGCTGTCCTTAATCTTGAAATTGATATTGGCACCATAACTCTTACCAATCCAGTTTCTCTGCATGGTCTTTACCTTATCCGGCCATCCTTCGAGAGTGTCGAGATTTTCGAGCAGTCTGTCAGCATAATCGGTAATCTTGAGATACCACTGAGAGAGGTTCTTCTTGGTCACCTCTGTGTGACAACGCTCGCATTTTCCGTCAACTACCTGCTCGTTTGCCAGAACGGTATTACAGCTAGGACACCAGTTAACAGGATTATCTTTCTTATAAGCCAGACCTTTCTTATAGAACTGGATGAATATCCACTGCATCCATCTGTAGTAGTCAGGTTTACATGTGGCGACTTTCCTGTCCCAATCATATGAAAGACCCATGCTGGCAAGCTGCTTATCCATTTCGTCCATATTTTCGTAGGTCCATTTTGCAGGCTCTACATTGTGCTGAATAGCAGCATTCTCCGCAGGCAGACCAAATGAGTCATATCCCATAGGATGAAGCACGTTATATCCTGCCATCTTCTTAAATCTGGCGATTACATCACCTATGGAATAGTTTCTTACGTGACCCATATGAAGTTTGCCCGATGGATACGGGAACATCTCGAGCACGTAGAACTTCTCCTTGTTCGGATCCTCTACTGTCTTAAAAGCCTCCTCTTCGGCCCAAATCTTCTGCCATTTGGATTCTATTTCCTTAAATTCATACCTGTCTTTCATTGAAATCTCCTATTATTCAATTCTTATAGATTCGCAATCGTTCCAGATCCTCTCGAGCGTATACTTGTCGCGGGTCTCTTCGGTGAAGAGATTTACTATAACATCTCCGCCGTCAACAAGTATCCAACCGGTCTCCGGACGACCATCCTTACTCTTTGGCTCTATGCCGATTTCAGCGAATTTGTCTTCGACTTCCTCTGCGAGAGTCCCGAGCTGTCTCTCCGAGCCTGCGGTAGCAAGCACGAAGTAGTCTGCAAATGATGATTTCTCAGCGATGTCAATCATCACAACATCTCTAGCCTTTTTACTGCTCAGCTGATCTGCTATTGTCTGAGCTATTTCTTTGTTTTCCATAAATATTACTTACTCCTTAACCTTTCCAGTATCCATTCCCTTGCATCCAGAGTTGTATTATCCGGCGTGCTACCCTTTTCCTCTATCTTTTCAATAGTGTAATCCATTATTATCAGGCAGGTCCTGTCGAGATCTGTCTCCGCGAGCTTTTGCAAATACTTGAGCTCAGGATAATTTCTGTTATCCTCGATTGCATCCGAGACATAAACTATCTCTTCTAGAAGCGACATGTCTCTCCTGCCGGTCGTATGGCTTCTTACAGCATTCAGCACATCTTCGTCATCAACGCCGAATTCATTCTTT
>CACWIO010000103.1 GCA_902760855.1 uncultured Eubacteriales bacterium | reverse complement strand
GTTCCAGTAACCGCACTCTACAGCCTTCTTCATCTCGAGCTGGCAGTTCATCATGCCGCCCTTGATGGAGTGCATCTCGCATGGGGAGTATCCGATGATCAGGGATGGTCCGTCATATGCGATAGCCTCGTTGAGAGCCTTGATGGTCTGGTTAGGGTTAGCTCCCATAGCTACCTGAGCTACGTATACATAACCGTAAGCCATAGCGATCTGAGAGAGTGACTTCTTCTCGATTGACTTACCGGCTGCTGCGAACTGAGCTACCTGTCCGAGGTTGGAAGCCTTGGAAGCCTGTCCGCCTGTGTTGGAGTAAACCTCTGTATCGAATACGAATACGTTTACGTTCTCGCCGCTGGCAAGTACGTGGTCGAGTCCGCCGTAACCGATATCATAAGCCCATCCGTCTCCGCCGAAGATCCATACTGTCTTCTCACCGAGCATGTCTTTTCTGTCTACGATTTCCTTACCGATTCCTGCCTTCTCAAGTGCTGCTGCGAGAGCGTCACCTGTAGCTCTGGATTCTGTAGGATCGTCGAATGCTGCGAGCCATGCATCAGCTGCGTCCTTAACCTCAGCAGGTACGCCTGCCTCGAGGAGAGCCTCTACCTGACCCTTGAGCTGTGCTCTGATGGTCTTAACAGCAACTCTCATACCCATTCCGTGCTCAGCGTTGTCCTCGAACAGTGAGTTGTTCCAAGCAGGACCTCTGCCGTTAGCATCTGTTGTGTAAGGAGCTGTAGCGCCAGGGCCTCCCCAAATGGAGGAGCATCCTGTAGCGTTGGAGATGTATGTATGATCTCCGCAAAGCTGTGTGACGAGTCTTGCGTATGAAGTCTCAGCACATCCTGCGCATGAACCCGAGAACTCGAGCAGCGGTGTCTTGAACTGTGAGCCCTTCAGAGTGTTGTCTGTAGTCTCTTCCTTAACGGAGATGTTCTTAACCGCATAGTCGAAGTTAGCCTGCTCTGCGTGCTGGCTTTCCTGTGGCTTCATCTCGAGAGCCTGTACAGGACAGATAGTTACGCAGACGCCGCATCCCATACAATCGAGTGGGGATACAGCGAGACCGAATTTATACTCGCCTTTGCCCTTGCCGGCCTTAACGTCAGCCATCTTGAATCCTTCAGGTGCGTTCTTAGCCTCTTCGTCATTGAGCATGTAAGGTCTGATTGTAGCATGTGGGCATACATAAGCGCACTGGTTACACTGGATGCACTTTGTCTGATCCCACTCAGGAACGTTAACCGCAACGCCTCTCTTCTCGTAAGCGGATGCACCGAGCTCCCACTCACCGTCAACGTGTGGCATGAATGCGGATACAGGGAGGCTGTCTCCGTCCATGTTTCCAACAGGGAAGAGGATGTTCTCAACCTGAGTAACGAGTGCTTCAGGTCCTTCGAGCTTAGCCTTAGGAGCGTCAGCCTCAGGGTTCTTCCAATCTGCAGGAACGTCTACCTTAACGAGTGCCTCAGCACCTGCGTCGATAGCCTTGTGGTTCATGTCTACGATGTCCTGACCCTTCTTGGAGTAGGACTTAGTAGCAGCGTCCTTCATGTACTGGATAGCGTCAGCCTTTGGCAGTACTTCTGCGAGTGCGAAGAATGCGGACTGGAGAGTTGTATTAGTTCTCTTGCCCATTCCGATCTTAGCGCAGAGATCGATAGCATCGATGATGTACAGCTGGATGTCGTTCTCAGCGATGTACTTCTTGGATGCAGCATCGAGGTGCTTGCCAACTTCATCAGCGCCCCACTGGCAGTTAATCAGGAAGATTCCGCCCGGCTTAACGTCCTGTACGATCTTGAATCCCTTCTCGATGTATGAAGGATTGTGGCAAGCTACGAAGTCAGCCTTGTTGATGTAGTAAGAAGATTTGATTGGGCTGTCGCCGAATCTCAGGTGGGAGATTGTAACTCCGCCTGTCTTCTTGGAGTCATACTGGAAGTAAGCCTGTACATACTTGTCAGTGTGGTCTCCGATGATCTTGATGGAGTTCTTGTTGGCTCCGACAGTTCCGTCACCGCCGAGTCCCCAGAACTTGCACTCGATTGTTCCCTTAGCAGCTGTGAGCGGTGCAGGTTTCTCCTCGAGTGAGAGATTTGTAACGTCATCTACGATACCGATAGTGAATCTCTTCTTAGGATCAGCCTTAGCGAGCTCATCATATACTGCGAATACGGATGAAGGAGGAGTATCCTTTGAACCGAGTCCGTAACGTCCGCCGATTACCTTAACGTCGTTCATGCCTGCCTCAGCAAATGCAGTAACTACGTCGAGGAAGAGTGGGTCGCCAAGAGCGCCAGGCTCTTTTGTTCTGTCGAGAACTGCGACCTTCTTGCAGGTCTTAGGAAGAGCTGCAATCAGCTTGTCTGCTCTGAAAGGTCTGTAAAGTCTTACCTTGATCAGGCCGACTTTCTCTCCCTGTGCGAGCATGTAATCGATAACTTCCTCTGCAACGTCGCAGAAGGAGCCCATTGCGATGATAACTCTGTCAGCATCATCAGCACCGTAATAGTTGAAGAGCTGATAATCTGTACCGATCTTGTCGTTGATCATCTTCATGTACTTCTCAACTACCTCAGGGATAGCATCATAGTACTTGTTGCAAGCTTCTCTGTGCTGGAAGAAGATGTCTCCGTTTTCGTGGGATCCTCTCAGATGAGGATGCTCTGGGTTGAGTGACTTATCACGGAACTCTTTAACAGCTTCCATATTTGTCATCTCTTTGAGGTCTTCATAGTCCCATACGGCAACTTTCTGAATCTCGTGAGATGTTCTGAATCCGTCGAAGAAGTTCAGGAAAGGAACTCTGCCCTCGATGGCTGCCAGGTGAGCTACAGGACCGAGGTCCATAACTTCCTGTACATTGCCCTCTGCGAGCATTGCGAATCCTGTCTGACGGCAAGCATAAACGTCGGAGTGGTCTCCGAAGATGTTCAGCGCGTGTGTCGAAACTGTACGAGCTGATACATGGAATACAGCCGGAAGAAGCTCTCCTGCGATCTTGTACATGTTAGGAATCATCAGGAGGAGTCCCTGTGAAGCTGTGTATGTGGTTGTCAGAGCGCCTGCTCCGAGGGAACCGTGTACTGCACCTGCAGCACCTGCTTCAGACTCCATCTCGACTACCTGTACAGTCGATCCGAAGATGTTCTTACGTCCGGCGGCAGCCCACTGGTCTACATAGTCAGCCATAGGCGATGACGGTGTGATTGGGTAAATGCCCGATACATCCGTGAACGCATAGGAGACATGAGCAGCAGCGTTATTGCCGTCCATAGTTTTGAATTGTCTCTTCATGTTTTCATCTCCCTTTACAAAAAGATTTTAGATGTTAGAAATACGTAAAAAGTACTTTTTAGAATAAATATATGGTGAAATAATTATTCCCTTTGTTATAAAGCCTCGACGATTGCCTTTGTGTCCTTGGCAATCATCAGCTCCTCGTTGGTCGGTATGATAAATACGCGTACTGCGGAGCCGTCGGCTGTGATTTCGACTTCCTTGCCGCGGCAATCGTTCTTAGCCTTGTCGATCTTAACGCCCATGAATCCGAGGCTGTCGCAGACTTTCTCTCTGAGCTCGATGTCGTTCTCGCCGATTCCGGCTGTGAATACGATTGCGTCTACGCTGCCGAGCTCTGCTGCATATGCTCCTGCGTAACGCTTAACGGATTTGAGCAGCATCTCTCTTGCTACATGTGCTCTGTGATCTCCCTTGGCGTCTGCTTCGCAGATGTCTCTGCAGTCTGCGGATATTCCGGATACTCCGAGGAGTCCCGACTTTTTGTTGAGCATTGCATTTACGTCCTCAACTGTCATGCCGCCCTGCTCGCAGAGGAATCCTACGATGGCCGGGTCGATTGATCCGGAGCGTGTGCCCATTACGAGTCCTTCGAGTGGAGTAAGTCCCATCGATGTGTCGTAGCATTTGCCGCCTTTTACTGCGGAAAGTGATGATCCGTTTCCGAGGTGGCATGTGATGATATTAATCTTGGATGCATCTCCGCCCATGAGCTCTGCGCATCTCTCGGATACGAAGCGGTGGCTTGTGCCGTGGAATCCGTATCTCTGGATGTGATACTTCTCCGATACTTCCCATGGAATTGCGTAATATTTACATTCATCCGGCATGCTTGTGTGGAAGGATGTATCGAATACTCCTACGCTCGGTGTGTTCGGGAGTACTTCCTGGCAAGCTCTGATACCTACGAGTGCCGGTGGATTGTGAAGAGGTGCGAGTGTGCAGAGCTCCTCGATGCCGGCCACAACCTCATCGGTAATGAGCACGGACTCATTAAAAAGATATCCGCCGTGCACGATCCTGTGTCCTACTGCGCCGATTTCATCCATGCTTGAGATGACTCCGTGCTCTTTATCTGTAAGAGCCTCGATAACAAGCTGCAGTGCTACACCGTGATCAGGCAGAGCGGTATCCTTGTCAAATACTGTACCTTCATCGGTTTTGTAATTCATATGTCCGTCGATGCCAATCCTCTCGCAGAGGCCCTTGGCCAGAACCTTCTCGTCCTTCATGTCGACGAGTTGGTATTTTAGAGACGAACTACCTGTGTTGACTACGAGAATAATCATGCTTTAGTTTCCTTTCTCTTAGCGTGCTGTCAAGCGCAAAAAAACGCCTGAAGAGTCCTATATAGTATAGCATAAGACCCAGGCGTTTTGTGTTGCTATTGCGTTATTATTTTGACTTTTTAAAAAGACATTTTTAGTCTTGCAATCCTGTCTTCGGCTCGTTCTTGCTTCGAAGCGAACTCCTGTCGAATTCCTTGGTATCTCTGGATAGAACAGATGCCCCCGCAACAGGCAGAACTATC
>CACWIO010000102.1:4899-8940 GCA_902760855.1 uncultured Eubacteriales bacterium | reverse complement strand
CCGTCAGGAATCTTCGCCAAATCCTCATAGATGCTATCGTAATCTCTGATTCCGACTCCGCTCTTTACGTTCTTAAGAGCGTTCTTTCTTATCAGGTAGAGATCGGCCGCATCCCTGCTTATTAGGGCATAAGCATAGAACACCGGAGTAAAATCTATATCCGAACCTCTTAAGTTAAAGAGCCAGGCAATCTCCATCAGATCGCTCAAAAGAAGATAATCGGCGTCCTTCTCCGTTATGGCATATCTCACCTGAGCTAGCTTCTCTTCGAAGCTGACTCCGGCGGATGTTATCGGCAATTCAAAAATCTCATGTTGAGAGAGTTCAGGTTTGTCAGGCCATATACTGCCTACAAGATCCTCATCGCTCTTTATTTGAAGCCTGCCGTATTCCTCGTCCGGCTGCGCATCATCAGATTCCATGATCTCGGAGAAAGCATCTTCGAGTTCAAGCGCAAAGGCAGCGGGAGTCACCCTTCCGTCGAATCCGATTACGAATCTGTCCTCGTGAGTTCTCAGGAAGTCTCCGGCAACCTCCTTGATATATTCGATTACGGAAGGCACGCCCTCGTCCTGAGACTTCATCAATTTAATGCCGCTTCCCCTAAGCTGATCCTCTGCCTGCAGATAATATCTACTGTCCGCCCATAGCAGCGCCTCTTCTCTGCTTACGAGCATATCTCCGTCAGAGCCGTCGAATCCGCTGAGAAATTCCCTGCATTTAAAATGCGGATGCATATATTCCGATCCGTGGAAGTCAGAAGAAGGGATGTAGTACATGTCCATCCCTTCCTCATACATTCTCTTTTGTAATTCTGCAATCTCTTTTTTCATAGAGCTATCAGTCCATTGCAAGCAAGCTAGGAATAGTGGCCTCGAAGTCCACGCCGTACCATGGCTTCTTAGGATTCTTCATGGTGACTTCGATGGTATGCGCGGTATAATCCGCAGCTATCCTCATGGCATCTTTCCAGGATTTTCCTCTCATAATCTCTCCGATTACCGTGCTGGAGAAGAGGTCTCCCGTTCCGTGGAACATAGCTCCGACTTTATCATTCTGATAGCAATAGAGCTCGTCATTCTTTTTATCATATCCCATAACGCCGGTCTTGCCCTCGCTGAGGGATACTCCTGTAAGCACGCTTATCTGTGCGCCGAGTTTGGTCAGGCGCTCCAGCATCTCTTTGATATAGCTTTCGTCGTACTCTTCCTTGTATTCCATGCCTGTCATGATTGAAGCCTCTGTGATATTAGGCACTATGATGTCAGCACCGGCGCAGAGCTCTGCGTTCTTCATCGCATAATCCATATCGAATGCAGGGTAGAGTTTGCCGTTATCTGCCATAACAGGATCTACGAATACGATAGTGTCATCTCCGCGCTTGAAGGTCTTGAAGAGCTCCTTCATCATATCGATCTGCTCGATGGTGCCGAGATAACCTGTGTAGATAGCGTCGAACTCAATATTCTCTTCCACCCACTTCTCGCATATAGGCTCGATCTGATCTGCCAGATCTTTAACCGTAAAGCTTTTGAAGAGTGTGTGATTGGAAAGCACCGCTGTGGGCAGTATTACGGTCTCTGTTCCAAGTGCCGAAATAACAGGCAGCGCAATTGTGATGGAACATTTGCCAAGGCAAGAAATGTCCTGAATGGTAAGTATCCTTTTCATGTATTAAAAATCCCCTTTCTTAAGTTACCTCACATATTTTATACAATTATCATCTTCATTACCACATAAAGTTGTATTATACTAGATGTAGTTTACAATTACTGGTGGCTCGCCACCTAGCAGCAAAGGTAATATTTATGATGAAAGACACTAGAAAGAAACTATCCGTTATCGCTCTTATATTCATACTCTGCATATCCGCGGTTCTCGCAGGCTGCAAAGCTGAGGAAGTTGAAGAAGAGGAAGTCATTCCACCTCCGCCTCCATCAAACCCTCTGACAGGAGAGCTCGTCGAAGACGGCTTCGACGAAAGCGCACTCAACAGACGTATTGCTTCATTCGTTGTCGAGAATGCGCCGGATGCCAGACCTCAGTGGGGAATGGACGATGAGAACTACTCACCTGACATACTGCTTCAGGGAGAAGTCGAGGGTGGTATCACCAGAACTCTATGGATGTACGCAGACTATAAGAAGATGCCTGAATTCATAGGTCCTATGAGAAGCGCGCGTCCTCCGTTCATATTATTCTCTCAGCTCTTCGACTCCACATTCATACATTGGGGCATGAGCTATTCCAAGGGAGACTACGTAGGAGCCAATAAGATATTCCAGTGGTATGATGTCGATCACGTCAACCAAATGACCTTAGACGATAAAGAAGGACTCTACGACAGAGACCACAGCCGTAATGTTTCGTCTGAGCATACGGGAATCATCTATCCTGAGAAACTGGAGGCCACATTTAAGAATGAAGGTTTCAGAAGCGAACCGGTTGAGTACTCCAAACTCTACTTCTTCCAGGAGAGTCAGCCTGTAAGCACTGAGACTGCTGCCGAGATTAGCGTCAATTACTCTAAGCAGGCGGACTGGGAGACCACGGACTGGACATATAACGAAGAGGATCAGATGTATCATACATCCGCCTTTGAGAACGATTTCAAGAGAGACAATCTCCTAGTACTATACGACGAGACCGAGTATATTACCAAGGAGAACTACCACGGCACAGGTGCGGGAGTCACATACTGTGACTATCTCTTTAAGGGCGGAAGAGCCCAACTCTTCACCAAGGGCTCCGTTAAGGAACTACTCTGGCAGAGGAAAGCTGGTAAGCTTATGCTCATTGATCCTGATGTAACTATGGACGATGTCAATGCCAAAGTTGCCGAAATTATGGAGGCAGATCCTAAGAAGAGCATCAAAAAAGCTACACGAGAAGCGCTCGAGACTATGGACGTAGTAGTTGCCGATATTCCTCTTAAGGAAGAGGAGCTCGAAGAGGCTATGGCTAAGTTCGAGGCAGCCAAGGAAGCCGGTGAGGTAGAAGAAGACGCTGAGTACGAGCCTGAGAAATACGTAGTTCAACGTCTTAACAAAGGCAAGACCTGGATAGGCTGGATATCCAGCAACAACGGCGGATCCGTAAGCATCACGCCTGGTGACTACACCATCGAGATGCCTGTCAAGGAAGCCCCTGCGGAGGAAGGCGCCGAGGGCGAGTCCGCAGAAACCCAAAATTAGAAATAGCTTAATCTTGCTATAAATGGAAAGAAGACGTCTCCGTTAAGTTGGAGCGTCTTCTTTCTTTAATCGTTTTTTATTTACCAGTGGTGTAATTGTCGAAATATCCTTGGATGTATACGACAGGTGTTCCCTTGTCTCCCGAGCCTGATGTCAGGTCGCATAGCGATCCGATCAGGTCTGTGAGCTGCCTTGGAGTCGTACCCTCCGAGGCCATGTTACCTACCAGGCTCTCTCCTGTCTTAGCCTCTATGGCCTTTGAGATAGCGTCTTTCAGCTCATCTCCTTTTAGATTTGAATAATCGTTGTCTGCGAGATATTTGAGCTTGAGCTCGTTAGGTGTTCCTTCGAGACCTGAGGTATAAGCCGGAGATACAACAGGGTCTGCGAGCTCCCAAATCTTTCCTACAGGATCTTTGAATGCTCCGTCGCCGTAGATCATGACTTCTACGTGCCTGCCTGTCTTATCCTTCATCTTGCTCTGTATAGCATCTACCAGTGGCTGTCCGTCTCTCGGGAAGAGCTTTACGGTGTCCTCGGTCGCTTTATTGGTTCCGAGAAGTCCGTATTTATCGTTATATCCGCTGCCGTTTACAGGTGCAGTCAGGATCTCGTCCATTCCGTATACTGTGGCGCCCTTATCCTTGAGTGCCTTTCTGGTTCTGAATCTGGTGTGGATGTCGCAGTTGATTACCTTATCCGTGTAATCGAGTATGGCATCTGCGCTGTTGGCGAATATTATCTCCGCCTCTGCGCCGGCTTCCTCGATCAGCTCTCTGTAGAATTCCACATAGTCAACACCCGTGAACTGATGCTTGGTATATCCGAAGAGCTCTCTGTATTTAGC
>CACWIO010000102.1:0-4863 GCA_902760855.1 uncultured Eubacteriales bacterium | reverse complement strand
GCATTTCCGACTTCGTCCGACGGATAGCTGAGCATCACGACCACCTTGTCTGCGGCCATTGCCATTGCCTTAAGGCAGATGGAGAATCTGTTCCTGGATAGGATAGGCCACACGATGCCTATAGTGCCGCCGCCGAATTTGTTCTTTACATCCTCAGCGATATCCTGTACAGATGCGTAATTGCCCTGACATCTTGCGACTACCGACTCCGTAATGCAGACTATGTCCTTGTCTCTCACTCCGAATCCATCCGACTCAGCCGCAGCGAGCACGCTATTCACAACGAGTTCAGCGAGATCGTCTCCCTCTCTGAAAATCGGACATCTGATGCCGCGAGATACAGTTCCTACCAGTCTCTCAGTTCCCATAATTAGCCTCCTTAGCTTCTTTTATCTTCTCAAAAACACAGATTATTGTACCACCAAGCAGGCTCATCCGCAACTACTCCACGGATTTGAGCGACTCCGTCATAGACACTGAGCCGAGCCTCCTCTGCATGGCGAGGTTGACCATAAACGCAAATACAAAGGTAAGCACCACAGATAGCGCTATGTCTATATTCGTAAGTTTTGGCTCGAAGAATACCATCTTCACGACGATATTATCTATTACGAATCTGAGCAGCCATTTGCCTAGCGGTATGCCGACGAGGGCGGCAATCGCCGTCAGGAAGACATTCTCGCGGAAGACGTATAGCGAAGTCTCCATGCGATAAAATCCCAGCACTTTGATCGTGGCAATCTCCCTGATGCGCTCTGTAATGTTTATGTTGGTAAGGTTGTAGAGCACTATGAATGCGAGCAGAGCCGCAGAGAGCAGCACCACATAGACCACTGCATCGAGGCTGGTCATCATCTTGGCGATGCTTTCCTTTGCGTCCATTGTGACGGATATGGCTGCAGCGTGCTCATACGACGCGGCATGAGCCGATGCTTCTCTTATCTTACTTTCGCTTGCTCCTTCTTCGAGCTCTACCATTGCAGTCTTAATTTCCGGTTCGACTCCGAAGCCTTTCTCATATGTATCCAGACTTATATATATAAAGTCGTGCACATAGTTATCGCAGACGGCGGATACCTTTACCTTCATCTCGCGAAAGCCCTCTCTGAGCGTGATTTCATCTCCCGGCTCGGCTCCGTAATCGTGTTGGAGCTTTCTGACCACAACGGCCTCTCCCGGGCCCGGGAATTCTATCTCCTCGCCTTGCCTCTGAAGCCTGACGAATTTGCTGAAGTTCTCAGGATCTGCCGCTGTGCAGGTCAGCTCCTCCTGTCCGCCCTTCATGATTGCCGTTACTTCTGCTTGGTGGAGGAATATGATTTCATCATCCGTAACTCCGATCTCCGCCATGTGCTCACGGAATTCCTCCTGCCTGTCCTCTTTCATTTCCTTTCCGAATACGGTGACGAAGTCGTATAAAGAGATGTCCCCGAACTGGTAGTCGGCAATCCTCGCTATGGTGGTTCTGATTCCGAATCCCGCGATCAAAAGGGCTGTGCAGCCGCTGACTCCTATCACCATCATGAGGAAGCGTTTCTTGTCTCTGAATATGTTCCTGAATGAGACTTTGTAGAGGAAGCTTATGCGGCTCCATAGAGGTTTGATGCGCTCTAGGAGTATCCTCTTGCCGGGCGGCAGGGTCTTAGGCCTTATAAGTTCGGACGAGGCCACTTTGAAATCCTGGCGTATGGATATCCATGTGGCTCCCATGGAGCAGAGCATGGCAACAGCCAGCGAGATAAGTCCGAGCGCCGGGCTTATGACATAGTCGACGCTGTCGCTGAAATCATACATCATCGTGTACGCATCCCAGATTACGGCAGGGAAGACCTTGCAGCCCACGAAGAATCCTACGACTGCGCCCAGGAATGCCGCACTTCCGGAGTAGAAGAGGTACTTTCCGGCGATTGCCGCATTGCTGTATCCGAGCGCCTTGAATATGCCTATCTGGCCCCTCTGCTCATCTATCATGCGTGTCATCGTGGTCATGCATACGAGGGCGGCTATCAGGAAGAAAAATACCGGGAATATCTTGGCGATATTATCTACGATTCCGGAGTTGCTGTTAAAAGAGGAGTAGCCGGTGTTCTCCATACGAGAGAACGCATAAGAGCTTCCGGTCTCCATCTCGTCGATTTCCTTCTGCGCGTCATCTATCTTCTCTTTGGCCTCTGCGAGATCCTTCTCAGCCTCAGCGAACTCCTCGTAGGCCGTCGCCTCCTGATCGTTGATCTCGGCCCTTGCCGCTGCGATGTCAGACCTCGCGGAGCTTATCCTCTTCTTACCGTCCTCCGCTTCGGAGAGTTTGCTCTTAAGATCGGCAAGCGTCTGCTCGGTGCTTTCCTTTTGCGGCTCGAGTTTTTTGATGGTCTCGTCAGCTTGTTTGATGCCCCCATCAATTTGGGCTATACCAATCGGAGTCTCGGCAATCACCTTCTCGATTTCCTGCATGGACGCCTGATAAGTCTGCTCGTCTATCATGCCGGCGGCATAAGCCTGCTCGAGCTCCGTCTTCTTTTGCGTAGCAGTAGCGAGCCCGGTCTCAGCCTCCTCTTTCTTTTTATTCAGCTCAGTCTTTGCTTTACCCGCCTCGCTTATTCCTGCATTTATCTTGGAGAGGCCGTCGTCCGCCTTTTGGATGCCGTCATTTAATTGAGTGATGGCGGAGTCGAGCTCATCTTCTTTATCGTCCAATTCCTTCTCGGCACTTCTTACTTCCGCTCTGGCATCTTCTATTTTAGCGAGGGCGTCCGCTCTTTCGCTTTCGTATTCCGCAAGGCCGTCCTCGTACTCTTTAATCTTTTCATCGAGCTCATCCTGGGCTTCTTTTCTTACGGACTCTCTCCTCTCGTCGTTGATGCTCTCAGCCAGGGCCTTCATGTCGTCCTCGCGCTCTTTGAGGGCGTCCTCGAGCTCCTCGGAGAAGTCTTCTCCCTCGCTATCAAGCGTAAGATAGAGATTCGTATAATAGTCGACATCGAAGGCTTCTTCGGGTATGCAAAAGAAGCTGTCGAGGCTGCCGTTTCCTATGCTGGTAGAGCCTCTTTGGTAATCGAGATATATAGGCGTGTTGACCTTGCCTACTATTTTGAACTTCTTCTCCTTGAACTTCTTGAGAGTGTCTTTATCGTTGTCATCGCTTAGTATGATGCTGTCGCCAATAGTAAAGCCCGCGTCGCTGATGCTGTAATTATCCACTACGCATTCATCCG
The DNA here is from genome assembly GCA_902760855.1 of uncultured Eubacteriales bacterium. Lineage (GTDB taxonomy): Bacteria > Bacillota > Clostridia > Peptostreptococcales > Anaerovoracaceae > Crickella. The sequence continues at coordinate 1,651 of CACWIO010000102.1, read as the reverse complement.
GCTCCTCGGGGAGTCTCCCCTCCGCCACTCTGAGAGTATTTATTTTTGAAGGCATGCTTATGGCTTTCATAGGCTCAGCATCCGCATCACCGGTGCCCGCCATTACATCTATCTGAACAGATCCCTCGGCAGCCGTCACATGGGCATCTTGCCTCGCCAATCTCACGCTGTCGTCATCCAGGCCGTACGAGGTCGCCAGCTGATAGTCATAGAAATTATGCTCTCCGAGATACGTTCTTATAGTGGAGAGCATGGATGCTCTGCAATCTTTTAGTCCACTAAAAAAACCTACGCCGAGCGCGACAATCGAGAATATCGCCAGATATCTGGCGAGCGATGTCTTTATTTCTCTGAACGTAGATTTTTTGATCATTTATGCTGCATTCCCGCTTTTGTGACTACCATTCGATTTGAGATATGGGCATAGGTTTCGGATTGATCTTTACGTCCTGCACCCTTCCGCTCCTGACGCTGATAACCCTGTCTGCCATAGGCGTTATGGCTTTGTTATGAGTGATGATAATGACCGTGCTCCCTGAATTCCTGGCTTGATCCTGCAGTAGCTGGAGTATGGATTTACCGGTATTGTAGTCAAGCGCGCCGGTCGGCTCATCGCAGAGCAGCAGCTTTGGATTTTTGGCTAATGCTCTTGCGATGGCAACTCTCTGCTGCTCTCCGCCGGAGAGTTGCCCGGGGAAATTATCCATCCTGTCCCCGAGGCCGACCGCGCGCAGAGTCTCAGCAGGATCCAGCGGGTCCTTGCATATCTGAGTCGCAAGCGATACGTTCTCAAGGGCAGTTAAATTCTGCACCAAATTATAGAATTGAAATACAAATCCTATGTCATATCTTCTGTATGCGGTGAGCTCTCTCGCGCTCATGCCGCTTATCTCTCTTCCGTCCAGCCAGGCGTGCCCGCTGGTCAGAGTGTCCATACCTCCGAGAATGTTAAGGAGTGTGGTCTTGCCCGCGCCGGACTCTCCGACTACGACGGCAAGCTCCCCTTTGTTCACACTAAAACTCGCATCAGCGAGGGCTTCTATATCTACCTCGCCGACATGATAGACCTTCCTTACATTCTCAAAGAGTACGTAATTGTTCATCAGTTATATCATCCTCCGATTTCAGACATCGGGCGTCTCTCTATATTATCGTTTTGGCTATCAAAGCAATGCTCTTTAGGTTTATTCAAAATGGCCTGTCTGATCAGCGCCGCTATATCCTCTATGCTTCCGCTTAAGGCCGGCCTCACATCCACGGCATCCTCATAGCTGAGGCAAGGTTTGATAAGCCCCTGCGAAGTCAGTCTGAGGCGATTGCATTTATCGCAGAATTTGCCGTGAATCGCACTTATGAATCCTATGCCGCCCTTCTCACCCTCGATGTGATAATAAACAGCAGGGCCGTATCCGTGGACTCTCTCATCAGGTGCGAGCGCGGGATATGTCTCCTTTAGAGTTGCCAATATCTGCTCATTCGACACACCCTCATCGGAACTTGCAATTCCTACAGGCATCATCTCTATGAACCTGACGTCGATGCCGAGCTCAAATGCCAATTTAGCAAAGTCTCTGATCTCGTCTTCGTTGAGATGCTTTTGCGGCACGCAGTTAATCCTGGTCTTGATGCCACTAGATACCGACGCGAGCAA
>CACWIO010000101.1:2952-7827 GCA_902760855.1 uncultured Eubacteriales bacterium | reverse complement strand
AAAATCCCTCTATTATCTCTATCTCCGCCGAGTTTACTCATCTCCGGATTCGTCCATACCTTGGCGCCGTTTCGAAGCCTCATCCTGCCAAACAGCACGTACTCGCTGCCGACTACCAGAGATTTTCTCAGATATGGCATATTGAAAAAGACGGCATTAAAATAGCAGCTCTCGTCTTTAAGCGTGCACTCCACCATAGTGCGCCCGTTCGAAATCGGTCTGAATCCGATTTTTACTAAGGTCCCTGAGACTAGGCTGTCTTTCTCAGTCGGGGCATCTATAGCCCTCACTATATTCCTTCTGTCTTTATATTTTACGGGATAATAATCGAGCAAATCTCCCACGGTATATATGCCTGCCGATTCGAGTTGCTCTTTTTTCTTACCCCCTATTCCCTTTAACTGAGTCACATCACTGCTCAGCTGCAGTAGATTAGGCATTCTTTCTTACTACCTCAATATTCCTCTTGACGAGTGTGTCCGACATGACACCCCTCACCTTGATATTAATACTCTTGGGCTTATCTAATCTCAGTATCGTAAATACTTTCTCTATTGACTCGAACATGTCGTCCGAGAGCTGCGAAATTGTATGTCCTTGTTTGAGGATTATATTAATCTTTACGTTAACTTCCCCTCTTTTATCTGTGACATCTATGGCGTCGTACTGGTCGGGGTCTATCCACGGCGTCGGTTTGTCTTTAATGGGTTTTCCTTTTTTATTGCACAGAATAATAGAGTCCGACATGCCTATCAGCTCTTCTATAATCATCTTCTCTATTACCGTTTTGTTGACACCTACAGCACCGTATTTATTTCTGTCTATTATCGACATCTCGCACTCTCAAACTCTCAATTATTAACCGCAATAATTCTATATCATTTTAAGTAAAACAAAAAGCCTTGGGCAATCCCAAGACTCGATGTGTCTATGCTCATCAGACGGCACGGTTGACCTTGCCCGATCTGAGGCAGCTGGTGCAGACATTCGCTTTTCTGACTCTGCCGTTATCGTTGATCCTTACGGTCTGGATGTTGGCATTCCATTTTCTCTTTGTATGAATGTTGGAGTGAGAAACTGCGTTACCTGATGTCTGGCCTTTGCCGCATACTTCACATTTTCTGGACATTTTCCGCACCTCCTTTGTAGTTTCGTTATATTTGCCCGATTCCACGCGCCCCGCTATATTATCACAGCTTGTCAAACGATTGCAAGGGTTAATTCTTCAATTTTTACAATTAAATACTATTATGACATTTATTACCTTTATAGAATCTGTTTATTATGCTAAAATAATACGATTGTGTAAGGATTTACACAGCAAATTATTCTTTAGGAGGCACGCATGAGATCAGACAAGAATAAGAAAACTGATCCGAATCGTGAAATAGACGATTTTCTGTCGAAATTCGATGACGCATCAGATACGGAATCTGAAGCATTCAACAACTATCTTGATGAAGACAATGAATCTTCCTCATCTAAGCAGAATTTCAAGTGGAAAGAAGTAGAACCGGTCAAGTCTGCTAATAAGAAACACAAGAACGACAAAGCAGAGCGAAAGATAACCAAAGACCCTGCTCCGTCTTCTATTAAAGTTGAAAGAAACAAAGACGATTCCGATAATGTTCACACATATCCTGTAGAGAATATCATCGAGCCGGATAGCAATAAACCCGACGCAGTAGAGCCTGAGAAGGCAGATGCTCCTAGAGAAGAACGAAATACCGTAAGTTCGAAACCAAAGAAGGTCGGACGAAAGAAAAAGAAAGCAATAGCTAAGGCACAGGCCAGACTCAAGAAAAAAGAAGAAGAGGAAGCCAAGATCGCTGCTTCTGCTGAGGATATCTTGCACCAGTCCTTTGGTGATTCCGTTGATCCTGCCGAGGAACTTGATGCTATGTTCTCCGATTCCGAAAAGGCAGAAGATTCGGAGCCTAAGGCTGATGATGAGCTCATTGCAGCTAGTGCAACAGACACAGCGGAGGCTGAGCCGGATCATAGTCATAAGTTCAAAGGCCTCTTCTCTTTCCTTGCCAAAAAGGAAGATAAACCTGTTGAAGTTGAAGATAGTAAAGAAGATGTTAATGAAGAGGCTAAAGAAGAGCTCGATAAAACCAAAGAGCTAGAAAGTCTTTTCGGCATAGAGTCTTCAGATGATAATGCTGAATCAAAGCCAGAATCAGAATCAGAAGCAGAAGCAGCGTCAGATTCAGAATCTGTAAGCGAAACCGAAATCACTGCTGAAGAAGAAGTAGTGGTAGCTGAGAGTGAATCAGAATCTAAGCCGGAAAGCGATTCTGAAGAAGTAATAGCAACAGGAGCTGAAGCTGAAACTGAAACTGATGCTGAAGTTGAAGCTATAGTCGAAGCTGAAGCGGAAACCGAACCCGAAGCGGAAGAAGAGAAAGCTTCGGAGGCAGAAACAGCCGCTATAGCCGCTTTCTCTCTTCTCAATAATCAGAAGAGCGAAAAGTCTCCTATTAATACAGATTACATCAAAGACCCGGAGACCGGAGAATACCGCAAAGTCTCCCTCGGCAAACGCAAACGCATAGAGTTCAAAGATCTTCCTACTGTATCCACAGCTAAGAAGTCGGGACTTGCCCTCTTTGGTGCAAAGAAAGAAAAGAAACTCAGAAAAGACAATTACCCGAGAAGAAATCTCGGACAGTTCCTGTTCTGCAGGAAGAATAAGAAATACAGGCCGGAAGAAGGCGCTACTTATGAGCTTGATGGTAAGACTATAAAGAATAAGCCATACAAATTCAGTTTCCTTAAGCTCTTCCGTGACTTCGTTGTAATTGGACTTCTTATGCTTATGGCTGCCGTTGGCGTAGGCTATAAGGTCATAAAAGAAGCCACCGTATATGATTACAACGACGTATATGCTACGGTTGCCACAGCGTCTGTCGTATATGATGACCAGGGCAAACAAATCGACAATATTTATTACACAGAAAACCGTCGTATCGTTAAATATGAAGATATGCCCGAAAGCTTAATCGAAGCCTTCGTTGCCATAGAGGATAAGACATTCTGGAAACACCATGGTTTCAACTGGATAAGAATGATAGGTGCGGTATATTCATCTATTACAGGTCACGGTCAGATCAGCGGTACAAGTACGATTACTCAGCAGCTTTCACGTAATATCTACCTACCTGAGGAGAAGAGTGAACGTACTATTAAACGTAAATTTCTTGAGATGTACTACGCTGCCAGGCTTGAGCATGCCTTGAGTAAAGAGCAGATTATCGAAGCATATCTCAACACCATTTATCTTGGATACGGATGCTACGGAGTAAACTCCGCCGCTTCCACATATTTCTCCAAGGATGTTAAGGACCTCAGCGTGCTTGAGTGTGCTGCCCTAGCAGCCCTGCCTCAAGCTCCGCATAACTATGCCCTTCTCAAGAACGCTTCTGATGAAGGTGATGTCAGCGAAGATTCTATCGTTGTAGCAAAATCGCCTCAAAAGGTTGTTACAAACGATATATCCAAGGACAGGCGCAATCTCACTCTCGACCTTATGCTCGAGCAAGAACTTATTTCACAGGATGAATATAATGCTAGTTATAATAAAGCCCTCAATGACTTTATTAATCCTAACATCCAGTCTCCTACCAGCATAATCACCTATTTCCATGATTACCTGATTGATACCATTATCTCTGACCTCATGGAACAAAAAGATTTGTCAAGAGAGGCCGCAGAGCGCGTGGTCTATACGGGAGGCCTTCAGATTTATTCGACAATTGACATGCAAGCACAGCAGATTATTGCCGATGAATTCAGAGATGACTCCAACTTCCCTGGCATTTCAGCTATATGGAGACAAGACGGCGCCGGTAACATCCTTAATAATGATGGAAAAATCGCTCTCTATGATTACGAAGATTATTTCGATGAAGAGGACAACTTCACTCTCAGCGGAGATAATGAAGACATCGTATTCCATAGCGATGGTTCCGCTACAATTAATAGCGGCCATAATTTAAATATTTACGAAACAGAAGTTGAAGGACAGACAGATTACAGCATTGAGTTCAAGAACTATTACGTTATCAATGACGGAATACTCTACTCCATGCAAGGCGGTTTCGTAAATATTCCTGCAGCATACAAGAGCGGTGACGGCAACGGAAACGTCAAAATCTCTGCAGATTTCTTCAATGATGATCAATACAAGAATGCATTTAAGAAAGATGGCAATAATTTAATAATCGCAGATACCGGTTACTCTCTCGGTCAACAGGTACGTCAGCCTCAGGCTGCTATGGTAATAGTTCAGGTCGGAACAGGTGAAGTTAAAGCCATGGTGGGTGGACGTCAATTCAAAGGACAGAAGCTCCTTAACAGAGCAGTTAACAGCCGTCAGCCCGGATCTTCCATCAAGCCTCTTGCTGTATATGGTGCCGCCCTTCAGAAGAGTTATGAACTCGCATCAGAGGGTAAGAAATGGCAATATGTAGACTTTAAGATGGATAAGCAAGGCACCAAGGGTTGGGGTGATTATGTTACAGTACACTCATCTATCGAGGATGAGCGCCTTAAAATTAACGGTAAATACTGGCCTAAGAACGCCGGCGGCGGATACAGCGGAACTAACAATTTCAGGACGGCTATTCAAGCTTCCATCAACACCTGCGCAGTTAAGCTTTTGAGACAGGTTACTCCGGAATACGCTCTTGCTCAGGTAAAGAAATTCGGTATTACTACCACTATAGATGAAGAACAAAATGAAAAGACCAACGATGTGAATCCTGCTGCCATGGCTCTCGGAGCTATGACAGAAGGTGTAGAGCCTCTTGAGATGGCTCTTGCATATGCATCCTTCCCTGCCGGCGGTAAAGTAAATACTCCTATATGTTA
>CACWIO010000101.1:0-2943 GCA_902760855.1 uncultured Eubacteriales bacterium | reverse complement strand
CCTTAATGAGGGTGTAGCTTGGATTATGACAGATGTACTCAAGAGCGTTGTCAGCAAAGGTATTGCCTGGGCAGCTTCTATCGACGATGTTAACGTCGGAGGAAAGACAGGAACCACAAATGACCAATACGATATTTGGTTTGATGGTTTTACTCCTTCCTACGCTGCTGCTCTTTGGATAGGTACTGACCAAAACATTGAGATGAGCGAGATGTCCGGACCTGCTGCCAGACTATGGGGTAATATAATGAACCAAATTCCTAGAGCCAAGGAAGGATCGTATCCTGAAAGACCTTCAAACGTAGTAGAAAAATGGGGAGATTACTATACTTCAGGCACCGAAGTCGGACTCTCCTCCTGGAGCTATGCTGCAGAGAAGAAGAAAGCTCGTGATGCTGCATATAAGAAGTGGTTATCAGAGAGAGAAAATCACAAGAAGAAAGTTCTGGTTGAAAAAGAAAAAACCGTGAATCAGGTATCAGAAGAAATAACAGTTGATAACTTGAAAAGCGCTCTTGAGAAAAAGGCTGCTGGCTATGATGTTAAAGAAATAGTAGACAGCAGTGGCAATAGGACCGGTAAATATATCTGCAGGAAATACACACCGGTAAAAATACCTGCCGTGTATAAAGATGAATATGAACCTGGATGGCGCGATGGTGATTTCAGTTATACGTTTGACGGTGAGACATTTACAGACTAACAACTCCCCTATTCCAAATCTCAATTAATCTGAGGCAGCTGCTTGGGCGGCTGCCTCTTCTGTTAGATCAGTCTCTGAAGAGCTTGAAATTTAAGAAATAATTAACTATTGTGAAGAAATTGTGAACCCGATTTCATATTGACATCACAAAGTAATAGAAGTATAATCTTTTGGTATAATTTATAAATTTTATTGGAGGTATTGTTATGGATCAACAAAATAAGGGCCAATTCAAATCCAATTTCGGATTTCTGATGGCTGCTCTCGGATCAGCAGTCGGACTGGGTAACCTATGGGGCTTCCCGTATAAGATGGGAACAGGCGGAGGATTTACTTTCCTCTTTATCTACGCAATTCTGCTTGTTGTAGTTGGTTATCCGCTGGTTCTTTCCGAAATTGCCATAGGACGCAAATCACAAAAGGCTGCTATCGAGGCATATAACGAGATAAACCCGGCCTTTAAATTTAACGGCATACTTCAGACCGCCGTACCATTCTTCCTGATTGCATTCTATTGCACATTCGGTGGATTTGTAATGAAATACTTTTTCATTTCGCTCAAGATGTTCACAGGACAGACATTTGAGCCGGGAGAGACTTTCGGAGCTACACTGCTTAATAAGTCTACAGTAATTTGGGTACTCATTTTCCTTGCACTTACCATAGTAATTGTTCTTGGCGGAGTATCCGGCGGAATTGAAAGATTCTGTAAGATTGCTATGCCTGCTCTCTTTGCAATTCTGGTTATCATGGTAATAAGATCTTGCACTCTTCCAAATGCCGGTGACGGATTTGCCTTCCTGTTCAAACCTAATCTTGATGCAATGAGAGACCCTAATGGTAATCTTTCACTGTATGGTACATACGTAGATTCGGAAAGCGGTAAGACAGTAGCATATGGTTTCTTCAACGTACTGAAACTAGCCGGTACTCAGATGTTCTTCTCGCTTTCACTCGCATCAGGCTGTCTGATTGCATACGGATCATATTTAGATAAAAAAGAAAGCCTCGAAAAGGACGCTGTTATTATCACTATCGGTGATACACTCGCAGCCCTTCTCGCAGGTCTCGCTATCATGCCTGCTTGCGCTTCATTCGGCATCCCTTATGCCAGCAGTGCAGGTCTCGCATTCATCGCTATGCCTACAGTATTTAACAGCATGGCAGGCGGAGCTTTCTTCGCAATGCTCTTCTGGCTTCTCTTCTTCTTCGCATGTCTCTCATCATCAATCGGTATGATGGAGGGCGGAATCTCAGCTATCATGGATAGCAGGATCAAAGCCGGTAAGAGTGCCAACAGAGTAACTATTACGCTTATCATGGGTGCTTGGGCACTTATTGGTAACCTGATGACATGCCTTGATTCACTTGGTGAGACAGGAGCTGATTCCCCATTCGCATGGTTCCACATTCTCGGACAGCCATCAGTACTTGATGTATGGGATGCTCTTGGTGAAGGAATCCTGATGCCACTTTCCGGTCTTATCATGGCTATACTTCTCGGCTGGGTCGTTCCTCACTATATTGATGATGAGGTTGAGTCAACCGGCGCATTCAAGAGCAAGGGATTCTTTAACTTCTGCATTAAGTGGGTTGGACCTATCGCTATGGCTCTCATAGTTGTAGCTCAGGTTACAGACTTCTTCTAGAAGATATAGAATTTCATCTAAGCTAGATCGAGCCCGGCATATCAGTCGGGCTCTTACTTTGAAAGATACTTCTTCCCTATTGTGCTATAATGAAATTGCAAATGTAAAAGTTGGAGGAGTTTATGTATATTTCTGATTTAATACCGATATTAAGAGAGCCTAATATAATAGCAATAGTCGTGCGAGTCGCTTTAGCCTTCCTGGCATCAGGACTTATCGGTTACGACCGTAATACACACGGCGCGCCTGCAGGCATGAGGACTCACATGTTAGTTTGCCTGGGATCTATGATAGCCATGAGCACCGGTCAGTATGCCGGACTTGTGTTTGGGAATGCTGATATAACCAGAATTGGAGCCCAGGTAGTCTCAGGCATCGGTTTTCTCGGAGCAGGATCGATCATAGTTACGAGGCAGAATAAGATTCAAGGTCTCACTACGGCTGCAGGCCTTTGGGCTTCTGCATGCATAGGTCTGGCACTCGGCGTCGGTTTCTACGAGGGTGCTATCATGGGCACAATTGCCGTATACTTTACGGAGCGCGTACTCAGGAACTGGTCCAAAGATGTTAAAGCAAGGAGCATGAGCAGGT
>CACWIO010000100.1 GCA_902760855.1 uncultured Eubacteriales bacterium | reverse complement strand
TGAGATATATGGTATGACCGAATTTCTCCTCCGCTCTTCTCAGAACATCTCCAATAGCGTTTAGAGCCTCAAGGGAATAAATCCTTCCGGTAGGGTTATTAGGATTGCTGAGCATAACAGCCTTAACTTCAGGTACCAGCATCCTCTCAAGAGCGTCCGCATCCGGATCGAAGTGGAGCTCTACATTAGCCGGTATTATCAATGTATCAACTCCCCAGTTGCGAGCCCAGTTATCGTACTCTACAAAGTAAGGAGCAAATACCGCAAGCTTATCACCCGGATCTGTAATGCATTTGAGAATGAGGTTAATGGCATAGGCCGCGCCCGAAGTCATGATGATGTGGTCTTCATCGAAAAAATCGCCCTTGGCTCTTTCGTTTAAGTCATCCGCAACAGCCTTTCTGACGGATTCGTATCCCGCATTGGACGGATATCCATGGACATATATAGGATCGAGATTGTGATTGATATCATCTATCGCGTCGAATACTTCCTGAGGAGGCTTAAGCCCGGGGTTGCCTATGCTGAAATCATATACGTTCTCAGCACCGTACTGCTTAGCCATTTTCTTACCCTCTTCGAACATCATCCTGATTGCAGAACCACCTTCAATAAAAGGCTGCATGGATTTTGATATCATAGGCATTTCCTCCTATATACTAACTTGTCAATTACTTCAGATTTATCACTTTTCCTGCATTAATTGTACCACTTCAATCTTGCATTATCTCGTTTTTTATCCGATAATTGTATTGCATGATATACATGTTCTATTCATATTTTTTATGTAACGGAGGAAATTAAATGGCAACTTATGATTGGAGTAAATTCGGCCTGCATATCCCTAAGATTATGCTGCCAAAGGAAGGAACTGACTACTACAAATGGTCTGTCGTAGCCTGCGATCAGTTCACATCAGAGCCTGAGTATTGGGACGAAGTAGAAGGCATCGTAGGTGATGCGCCATCAACTCTCAGACTTATGCTCCCTGAGCTTTACCTTGAGAAACCGGGAGAAGCCGAGAGAATCAAAGACGTCAGAGCCACTATGGATAAGTATCTGGCTGACGGCACTCTCCGCACTATGGAGCCGGGCTGCATGCTCGTTAAGAGAACAGCTGAGGGTCGCACGAGACTCGGTCTTGTAATCGCTACAGACCTCGAGGCTTATGATTTCAATAAAGGTTCAACATCTCTCACAAGAGCTACTGAGGGCACTGTAGTTGAACGTATACCGCCTCGCCTGAGGATCAGAGGAGATGCTCCTATCGAGATGCCTCACATACTCATACTCATCGACGATCCTGACAAGACAGTAATCGAGCCGCTCGTTAACCAGCCGGGAGAGACTATCTACGATACAGACCTCATGATGAAGGGTGGCCATGTCATAGGCAAATTCATCAAAGAGGCTGATCTCGCAGGCATGAAGGACGCCCTCTCCGCACTCTATGACAAGGCCGAGGAGAAATACGGCGCAGGCAGCGTTATCTTCCAGGCCATGGGTGACGGCAATCACTCCCTCGCTACTGCTAAGACCGCATGGGAGAACATTAAGAAGACTCTCTCTCCTGAGGAAATTGAGACTCACCCTGCAAGATTCGCTCTTTGCGAGATTGAAAACATCCACGATGACGGCATAGTATTCGAGCCTATTCACAGAGTCATCTTCGCCAGCAAAGGCCAGTCCGGAGCTGATCTCATCGACAAGACAGTTGCTCTTCTCGATAAGTTCAACGCCAAGGCTTACCTCGCTGACGCTGACGCTCAGGTTCCTGCAGGAGCATTCGAGATTCCTTGCATGGCAGGCGGATCCAAGGCTAAGATCGTAGTTGAAGGACCAGAGAACAAGCTCGAAGTTGGTTGCCTCCAGCACGTGCTCGACATCATGGTTAAAGAGGATAAAGATTGCGAAATCGACTATATCCACGGAGCTGACGTAGTTGAAAGACTCTCAGCTCAGGACGGCAACGCCGGTTTCCTGCTTCCTGCAATGGATAAATTCATGCTCTTCCCTGCAGTAGCAGCAGACGGCGCACTCCCACGTAAGACATTCTCCATGGGAGAGGCTAACGAAAAGAGATACTACATCGAGAGCCGTTACATCGCTAAGTAATAAGCTCAATAATAAAGATAATAATCAAAGGGCCTGCCATTACGGCAGGCCTTTTGACCGGTTTCCCGAATATGTGAGTTTTGAGAAAATGATTTACTTCTTTACAACGGTGAAAGCTTTGTTAACCAAAGTCTTGCTCTGTGTTGCGTCGGTAGCTACAATTCTGTATTTATAACTACCTATCGCCAGACTTCCGAACTTGATCTTTTTATCGAGTTTCTTAATATCATACGAAGTCGCATTCGGTTTTGCGCTTGCCCCCAGCTTCACCTTTCCTTTCGAATCCAGTACCTGCACCGTTACACTTGTAATCTTCTTGTTTGAGGTAATCTTTCCTTTAATTGAGTATGAGTAACCCTTCCTGTTTCTGGTTGGTGCATTATACGAGCTAATTCTGAGTGTGGATTTCGGCGGCGCTTTTACTGTGAATTCGCTTTTCACCAAAGTTGCCGATTTCTTTTCGTCCTTTGCGGTCACAGTGTACGTGTATTTGCCCGCAGCGAGAGATCCGAATTTTATCTTTGCATCCACTCCCGCAAGATCATATATCCAGGTGTTAGGATTTAAGCTTTGCGTTATTACCGCCTTGCCTTTGCTGTTCGTAATCCTGACAGTGACATTGCTGAGTCTGTAATTGGATTGAACAACTCCTGCCACAGGGAAGCCTTTTCCTTTATTGATGCTTGTAGGCTTTGTAGCGTCTGTTATCTTGAGAGTTGACGCGACATTTGCAGAAGCTGCAGATGCAGCCGTAAGAGGCTTTCCTTTTGCAGGAGCCTTGGCCCCCTTGGCAATCGTTATTGACTTGATATACCAATATCTCGTGCATCTCAGCGGACTGTACATCGATGTGTCCTGCCACTTCTGTATGCCCACGCTGCGAGTTCCCTTGTTGTAGAAGGAATCCGCTGCGTATACCACGCCGTTCTTAACTCCGGTCAGCAGTATTCCGTGCTCTCCGAATATCGAGGACTTCTGTCCCCACACTACTACGCCTTCCGGATGTTCTTTGATGAGTTGCTCAAATTCTTTGATTCGCTCTTTCTCGGTCTTACCCTTGAATTTCTCGGATCTGACCGTATACGCCAATCCGTCCGTGCTGTGAGTGAAATTGTGTAGCAGAAGCCCAACAACAGTTGCATCCTTCCTGATGGCTGCATTCGTAGTATTTGACCAGAGCTTGGAGCCTCTCATAATGGCCGCTCGTCTGATCATCGTCTTGCTCGATGAAAGTATGCAGTCTCCGCTCCTGTAGTCGCTTGCCGGTGTGTAGAGCACCGCCTTGTCATCCTTGTTAATAGTGCCGGATGCCGCAAATGTCCCGACAGGAAAGGCGCAAATCATCATCGAAGCAATTATGAAAATTGCTAATAATCTTTTTTTCATAACCCTTTGTTCAACCTTTTGCATTAACTATCTGTAACGATCTTTTGTAGTATACAGAATACGCTTCCGCTGACTCTAATTAAAGCTTTCTGAACATTTCTTAAACTAAAAAAAGAGAGCCTTTAACAGGCTCTCCAAAGTGCTTAATATCTTAGTTTGCAGTTGCGTCTGCGGCGCGCGCCTTATCGTAAACAGCCACTTCCTTATCTAGGGTCGGGGTCGCCTTCGCTACGATAAAGCCTACAAGGCCACCAGCTATGAATCCCGGCAGAAGCTCATAGATTCCTGTCGATGCTGAGAATCCGGCGAAGAGCCAGATGAGATCTACGGCAAATCCCGCAACGATGCCTGCTACTGCACCTTTGTAGTTGAACTCTCTCCAGAAGAGTGAAAGTATGATTACAGGTCCGAACGAAGCGCCGAATGCACCCCATGCATTCTCTACGAGATTCATTATGGCCTGAGCGCCCGCTCCCTTAGATGATGCAATCAGATATGCGATAATCGCGATTACAACAACTACTATACGACCTACAAGTACAGCTTCCTTCTCGCTTACATCCTTTTTGAAATTCGTATAAAGATCTGCAGTAAACGAGCTCGATGCTACGAGCAGCTGCGAGTCAGCAGTGGATACCGACGCAGCGATAATCGCCGCAAGCAGAAGTCCTGAGATTGCCGACGGGAAGAATTTCCTCGCCATTGTGATGAACACGATTTTCTGCATGCCGGCCGGAAGCAGTTCCTCTGCAACTATCATCCTGCCCATGTATGCGATGAGGCAGGCGCATCCCAGTGAGATGATTACCCATACAATCGCGATTGTAGAAGCCTTCTTGATATCCGATGGTTTTTCAATCGACATAAATCTTATGATGATATGCGGCATTCCGAAGTAGCCGAGTCCCCAGGCAAGTCCCGTAAGAATCTCTGGCAGGCTTGCATTGAAGAGTCCGCCACCGAAGTCGCATGAAACTACACTCCCGTTTGCGTCTGTGTATTCGTAAATCTGTGAGAGCAGGCTTGTGTCGAGCTCTTGGTTGCTGAGAATTACGACGATTGGAACTGCCATAAGGGCTATCATCATCAGCATGCCCTGGAAGAAGTCAGTCCAGCATACAGCCGTGAAACCGCCAAAGAGTGTGTAAAATACAATCAAAAGCGCAAATATGATCATAGCCACAGTGGTCGATATGTTCGGGAACAGAGTGCTGAAGACTGTCGTTCCTGCGACAAAAGCAGATGCTACATAAATAGTATAGGCAAACAAGAAGATGAATGCGCATATGACCTGAAGTGTCTTGGTGTCTGCGTCGAATCTGTTTGCGAGGAACTGCGGAATCGTTATGGAATCGTCGGCCTTTTCGGAGAATACTCTGAGCCTTCTGGCACAAAGTATCCAGTTAGCTGCTGTTCCAAGCGCAAGACCAATTCCTATCCAAATCTGTCCGAATCCGAATGCGAGTATGGAT
>CACWIO010000099.1:2823-7818 GCA_902760855.1 uncultured Eubacteriales bacterium | reverse complement strand
GGATGATCTGCCTTATTGCATTCTTTATCTTATCTACAGGAAGCTGCTCGCCTATAACTCCTGTTGAGCTTACGAAGAGCGAGTCTTCTGCAAGACCAAGGGCGTCCTCGGCATATCTCTGCACGGAGAGCGCAGCGTCGAGTCCTGCCTTGCCTGTACCGGCGTTAGCGTTGCCGCTGTTTAATACTACTCCGCGAGTTGTACCAAGCGCAGCTACCTTGCGTCCGAGAATTACCGGAGCGGCGCAGAAGCGGTTGGTTGTAAACAGCGCAGCACAAGATGCAGGCCTATCGGAAATGAGCAAGGCTACATCGGGTTTTTCTTTCTTGCGACTTTTAACTCCGACATAGATGGCTCCTGCGGTAAAACCTGCAGCTGAGGTCACGCCTCCGTTTTCAATTATCTCTTTTGTCCCTTTCATAATACAAGATGATAACAGAGCGAAACGCAATAGGCAAATTATTAGTGATTTAATAATGCGATGATATGATAGAATATGTCTATCGTTTTCTCTAAAATTTGTATTGGAAAGAATACAATATTTTAAACTATAATCAAAATCAGAGAACAAACTCTCTGTGTTTCTATGGTTAATATGTAAGGAGGACTATTTATATGGTCAAGTATTCCGTTATCGGTTCTGTGGGCTATGTTTGCGGTGAAATGCTGCGAATGATGGTAGCTCATCCCGAGTCTGAGCTGGTGAGTCTTCTCGATTCATACGGCATAGACCTTCCTGTCTGGGAACACTTCCCCCACCTAAAAGGCTTTTATGATCAAAAGATAGAGGATCTTACGGAAGAGAACGTAAGAGCTGCCGCCAAGGCGAGCGATGTTGTCTTTATCCAGGTCCCGTCCGGCGACGTAGCCAAGTGGGCTAAGATAATTCTCGAAGAGGGTAAAAAACTTATCGACATCGGAGCGGATATAAGATTCCGCGATCCGAAGGTTTGGGAGAAATGGTATGGCGACACCCATCCGAATCCTGAGCTGACGCACAATGCAGTATACTGCATCCCCGAGATAATGAGGGACCAGGTAAAGGATAATCCTGTCCTGGCTAATCCGGGCTGTTATCCGACCGCATCGACTCTGGCGCTTAATCCTATGCTTAAAGAAGGCGCTATAGTTGAAAACACCATCGTAATTGATGCTAAGAGCGGATTTACGGGCGCGGGCAGAAGACCTGCAACCAACAAATTGATTACGGAAGCGGAGAACAACTTCAACGCTTATGCTCTCGGCGGAAGCCACAGGCATACACCTGAAATAGAGCAGAACATCGCATATATAACAGGTAAAGATCTGATGCAGCCTGACACATGGCAGTACATCAACTTCCAACCACATCTACTTCCTACGGTGCGCGGAATCGAAGTCACCGTATACGCAACTCTGAATAAAGCTTATACAAATGATGAGCTCTACAAGATTTATAGCGAATGCTATAAAGACGAACCTTTCGTAAAGGTATATCCGGGAGATACACCGGTTAATACCAAGTGGGCCTACGGGACCAACTTCTGTATGATGACACCTACCTATGACGCACGTACCAAGCGTCTCATCGTTTCATCAGTAATAGATAACATCGGAAAAGGCGCTGCAGGACAGGCCATCCAAAATATGAACCTCATGTTCGGCATGCCTGAGACCACAGGACTTTTATTCCCTGGTATGTATCCATAAAAAGGAGGCTTTTATGAAATATACAGAGATTAAAGGAGGCGTAACGGCTCCTCAGGGATTCCTGGCCGGCGCGGTATATGCGGGCATTAAGGATCCGAATGCAAAGAGTGAGAAACCGGACGTAGCAATTATCTACTCCGAGACTCCATGCGCTAGCGCAGCTTGCTTCACAAAGAATAAATTCTGTGCGGCCCCTGTGCTCCTCGGACGTGAGGTCCTCAAGACAGGCACTGCGCAGGCTATAGTCATCAACTCAGGAAATGCCAATGCCGCTACAGGTGAGCAGGGCATCAAGGATGCTAAGGCCATCGAAGAAGCCGCTGAGAAGCTGCTCGGACTCGGTGATAATGACGTATTCGTCTGCTCGACAGGTGTTATAGGAAAGCGCCTTCCTTATGAGAGAGTTATAAGCGGTGTAGAGCGCATAGTTCCGACTCTTAATAAAGAGCAGGGTACGGATGCGGCCTGGGCAATCATGACCACGGATACCGTTAAGAAAGAGGCTTCGTATGAACTCGAGCTCTCCGGCGGAACGGTTCGCATAGGCGCTATGGCCAAGGGAAGCGGAATGATTCATCCTAATATGGCTACTATGCTCGCATATGTAACTACGGATGTTAAGACTGACGCATCTGTGCTCCAGCCTATGCTGAGTGCAGCCGTAGATAAGAGCTTCAACATGATGACAGTCGATGGGGATACTTCCACAAACGACTCAATCTTCCTGCTCGCAAACGGAGCTTCCGGTGTAGAGCTTAAGACAGAAGAGGACAAGGAAGCATTTGCAGAGCTCGTAGAGGCCATCTGCATAGATATGACACGTCGCATGGCATCCGACGGTGAGGGCGCTACGCATCTCATAGAGGTAGAGGCATACGGCCTTCCGACAGAGCATGATGCCAGACTTGTAGCTAAGTCGATTGCCGGATCGTCGCTCTTTAAAGCAGCGGTATTCGGACGCGATGCCAACTGGGGACGTATCATGGCTGCCGCAGGTTACTCCGGTGCTGATGTAGACCCGACCAATGCGGATTGCTATCTGAAGTCTGATGCAGGCACTATCCAGGTAATGGAAGCGGGATTCGGTCTCGATTTCGATGAGGACCTGGCTTTGAAGATTCTGACTGAGCATGACATAACCGTAATCGTTCGTTTCTATCAGGGCGATGGCGAGGCTAAGGCCTGGGGCTGCGACCTGACTTACGATTATGTCAAGATCAACGGAGATTACAGAACATGATGGACAAAATCATAGTAATTAAGTATGGCGGAAACGCCATGATAAATGAGGAGCTCAAGGACGCCGTTATGGACGACATCGTGGCGCTCAGAGAGAAAGGCTATATGCCTGTTCTGTCGCACGGAGGCGGCCCGGGCATCAAGGAAATGCAGGAAAAAATGGGACTGGAATCCAGATTCGTGGACGGCCTGCGCTACACAGATGAGCATACTCTTAAAGTAGCAGAGGCGGTTCTGGCGGGGCAGGTCGGCACGGAGCTGGCGGCGCTTCTCCTCAAGAAGGGAGGTAAAGCCGCTGCGGTTTCCGGAGTTGCAGGAGGACTTTATCACAGCAAGGCCAAGGACGAAAAATACGGCCTCGTAGGTGATATCGATCATGTGGATACTTCCGTAATTGACGCACTGATTGCAGCAGGTATAATTCCTGTCGTAGCTCCTCTGGGAGTTGACGATAATGGGCAGGTGTACAATATTAACGGAGACACCGCAGGGAGTATGCTTGCCGCAGCTCTCAAAGCGGATAAGCTCGTGCTCCTGACAGACATCGAGGGTCTTTGCAACAGCATTGAGGAGCGTGATGTCATATCATATCTCAACATCGAAGACGTGCCTTATCTCAAGGACAAGGGCGTTATAGCCGGAGGTATGCTTCCTAAGATAGAAGGCTGCGTGGAGGCTATCAACAGCGGAGTCAAGAGTGTGCACATAATCGATGGAAGAGTTCCGCATATTCTGCTATCTCTTATCGACGGAACCGATACAGGTACAACTATCGGAACCGAAAAAGCAAGTGTCGGTATTAAATAATCATGGACGGGCTTATGCCCGGGAGGAGTCAATATGATTACAGCTTTTAAAACTAACGCAGAAGTTATAGAAAACGGTGATAAGTATTTATACGGAAATCACGTGCGCATGCCGCTGGCTCTCGAAGGCGGAGAAGGTTCATGGGTTTTCGATAAAGACGGAAACAAATATCTGGATTTCATAGGCGGTATAGCCGTTAACGGACTCGGCCACAACCATCCGCGCATTCAGGAATGCCTCAACGAGCGCGCAAAGAGCATACTTCACTGCTCCAACTATTTCTATAATGAGCCTGCTGTACAGACAGCTAAGCTGATTGTTGAAAACAGTTGCTTCGAGAAGGTGCTGTATGCCAATTCAGGTGCTGAGGCCAACGAAGGCCAGATCAAGCTCGCTCGTAAGTATGCGAAGGATCACGGACATCCTGAACGCTTCGTGGTAATTACCATGAAGAATTCATTCCATGGTCGTACTTTGGCTACTTGCACAGCTACAGGTCAGTATGGAATTCACAGATATTTCGAGCCACTGCCTGATGGCTTCCGCTATGCTACATTCAACGACCTCGACAGCGTAAAGGCGCTGGTAGATGAGTATACATGCGCGATTCTCACAGAGCCTGTGCAGGGAGAAGGCGGCGTAAGACCTGCTACCAAGGAGTTCCTGCAGGGCCTCAGAGAAATCTGCGACGAAAGAGATATACTTCTGATGTTCGACGAAGTACAGGTCGGATCGGGACGTACAGGCAAACTCTTCGCGCATCAGCACTACGGCGTAGAGCCGGATACATGCTCAATGGCTAAGGCTCTCGGCTCGGGAGTTCCTATCGCTGCACTTTGTGCACGCGGAGAGGCCACGAAGACCTTGGTGCCGGGCACACATGGTTCGACATTTGCCGGCGGACCGCTTGCCTGCGCACTTGCCATGACCACTCTTGATGTTATGCTCAATGACGGACTGCTCGAGAGCTGCGCCGAGGTAGGAGAGTATCTCCGCCAGCAGGCACACGATGTAATCGAGAAGAATCATCCGGGACTTGTAAAGGAGATCAGAGGACTCGGCCTGATCAACGGTATCGAGCTCAACAAAGAGAGCGGACAGCCTGTTGTGGATCTTTGCTTCGAGGACAGCAACGTTCTTATCAACAATACAGACAGCAATGTACTGAGGCTGGTGCCTCCGCTGATTGCCACAAAGGAAGAGGTGGATACGGTTATCAACGCTATCGACGCGGCTATGACGAAACTTGGATGGTAAAAT
>CACWIO010000099.1:0-2797 GCA_902760855.1 uncultured Eubacteriales bacterium | reverse complement strand
TTGTATTTTTATACAAAACGTGTTATAGTTATTCCTGAGTTATGGAAATTCGTTATTGTTATAAGTGTTAGCTGAATGATGACATGAAAAGGGTGCGTCGTTCAAAACAAGTAAGGAGGATTTGTATGAACGAAGAAAACAAAGCAACCACCGGTCGTATTCCTAAACTATGGGAAGCGCTGATTACGCTTGGTGTACTGGTTCTTGCACTGGCTGTAGGAATTATGCACTTTGGTGTTGATCCGCACGTGCCGATGTTCGTAGGCGTTATCGCAGCAGCTGTTATGGCTCTGCATCTCGGCTACAAATGGGACGAGGTTGAGAAATCCATGATGGATGGTATCTATAAGGCTCTGCAGTCTGTAATGATACTCATCATCGTAGGTATACTGATCGGTGTCTGGATCGATGCCGGTGTTGTACCTTCCATGGTATATTACGGACTCAAGATTCTGAAACCTCAAATTTTCTTTATAGCAGTAGTTCTTATCTGCTCCATTACATCGCTGGCTACAGGTACTTCATGGGGAACTATGGGAACCATGGGTGTAGCTTTCATGGGAATCGGTTTCGGACTCGGAATGAATCCTGCAATGACTGCAGGCGCCATCATCTCCGGTGCTTATTTCGGAGACAAGATGAGCCCGCTGTCTGACACTACAAACCTGGCTCCGGCTATGGCAGGAACAGACGTTATGACTCACGTTAAGGCTATGATGCTGCCTACATTCACAGTATATGGAATCACCCTGGTGCTCTTCGGTATTCTCGGTGCTACTCAGTACCATGGCGGAGATGCAGACCTGACAAGAGTAGAGGAGTTCTCGAATGCTCTTAATGCAGCCAACGGCGGCGTATTCCACATCAATCCGCTTCTGCTGCTGCCACCACTCATCGTAATCGTAGCGGTAGCTATGAAGATACCTGCTATCCCGGGTATTACTCTCGGAATCGTAGCGGGTGCAGTGCTCGGACTTATCTTCCAGCCTGACTGCACACTGGGATCAATCTTCCAGTTCGGTATCGACGGATACAGCTTCTCAGATGAGCTCCTGGAAGTACTCGCAAACACATGCTCTGAGGAGACTCAGTACACGATGACCAGACTGCTCGAGAGCGGCGGTATTATGGGAATGATGTTCTCCGTATCCATGACCATCATCGCTATGATGTTCGGTGGTATCATGGAATACACACATCAGCTCGAGGTAATCGTAAACGAGCTCAAAAAGCTCGCGAAGGGACCTGCAGGCCTTGTTACACTTACAGAGGCTACCTGCATAGTATCCAATGCTACAATGCCTGAGCAGTACATCTCCATCGTAGTTCCTGGACGTATGTATTCAGAAGAGTATAAGAAGATGGGACTCCATCCATCAGTTCTCTCAGCCTCACTCGAGGGTGCAGGAACAGTTACATCTGCTCTTATTCCATGGAACACCTGCGGTGTATTCATCAAGGACACTCTGGATATCACTGTAGCAGCTTATCTGCCATTTGCATTCTTCAACTGGATGATGCCGATTGCAACTATCATATTTGCATTCCTCGGCCTCACACTGAAGGACATGGACAACAAGCCATACAGAAAATCCCAGAAGCAGGCATCATAAGAAATCCATTTATCCATAATGGTGCTGATAGAAGGACCGGAGCTCAGATTGGGCTTCGGTTCTTCATTTCCGACTATCTTTGCAGATGTCAAAGATGTTATTATTAACCTAGTATGAAGTAAGGAGGAAAGGGCATTGAGAAAAGCTTATGTAGTTGCGGACTTCCTGTCGGATGAGAATAAGGCTGAGATTTCGTCTACTGCCGAATCAAATGGATTTGAGCTGAGTTTTTATGAGAGCGTAGAAGATGCGGCAGGGAAGGTCTCGGATGCTGAGATAATCTACAGCGGAGGAGATTCTTCGATAATGAATCACGTGCCGAATGTGAAGTGGGTTCATTCGGCGTTTGCCGGTATAGATGCTTATGCGGCATCGGGGCTCTTCGACGACGGTAAGATAATCCTGACTAACGGATCGGGAGCTTACGGCCTGACCATAAGTGAGCATATAATAATGGTATCGCTGATGCTGCTGCGTCGCATGCCGGATTACAACAAGATCATATACAAACGCGATTGGGTCGATGATTTGAAGAGCCGGTCGATTGCCGGCAGCAAAGTGGTAATTATAGGAACCGGTAACATTGGTGAGACCACTGCAAGGAAGTTCAAAGCTATGGGTGCCGAGACTGTAATCGGATTTAACAGAAGCGGCATGGATGTAGCTGAATTTGATGAAGTGCACAAATTGGATGAGTTTGACACGATTTATGCAGATAAGGCATTTGCAGACAGCGTGGATATACTGGTGCTCTGCGTGCCGGGAACTTCCGAGACCAAGGGGCTTCTGAGCCGCGAGAGGATAGCTATGCTTTCTGAAAGGACCTATGTAATAAATGTAGGAAGGGGAGTGTCCGTCGATCAGGAGGCTCTGATAGAGGCGCTGAACAGTGAGCAGATAGCGGGGGCCGCGCTTGATGTAATGACGCCGGAGCCACTGCCTAAGGACCATCCGCTCTGGGATGCGAAGAATTGTATTATAACTCCGCATATATCGGGCAATATGACTCTGAAATATACGGTGAATAAGACAGTCGAATTCTTCTGCGAGAACATAAAGCGATATGTGAGGGGCGAGCAGCTCATCAATCTCGCGGATGTAAAGATAGGATACTAGGATAAAATAAATGTCGCCGGCAAAGAGCCGGCGATTTAATTATTCATACATTATATTTATGTCTACGG
>CACWIO010000098.1 GCA_902760855.1 uncultured Eubacteriales bacterium | reverse complement strand
TGTATGTTGATGAGGGCAACGCTCTTAAACTCGCACAGATGCAATTCCTGTCCTGCGGAATTATCGGTCTTGTAATAGCACTCATAACAGAGCAGCCTGCACTCGCTGCAGTAGTTGCAGGAGCGGGCCCTCTGATTTACCAGACCTTGGTACCGACTGCGGGAGGATACACTCTCCAGATGGTAGGACAGAAGTATGCTGAGTCCACTACGGCGGCGCTTCTTATGAGCACGGAAGCTATATTCGCTGCCATCTTCGGATCAATCATACTTCGCGAAGCAATGAGCGCCAGAGAACTGATCGGCGCCGCCATCATATTCGCAGCCATAATAGCTGCGCAGGTGGATCTGCCGATGCATAATACATAGAAATACCTGCCGGCTCCGGATAATCCGCCCGGCTCTTGGTCTGTCAGTCGGCACAAGTTCAAATCACAATCGGACTTTTCTTTCAAATGTTACATTTTTAAGCTGTTTGCCTCCATATATGTAACATTTCTCGGTTAAAAACTATATTTAGCAAAAAATCAATTTACAATAAATGAAGTTATTCATTTTATTGTCTACTTATATTCTTCTCGCAATAAAAAAAGTTACATATAGGACTTGTATGGGTCCTTATATGTAACTTTTTTGTGAAAAGTCCCTTTAAGATGAGATTTGAAACTAGTCTTCCAGTGAGATGTGTACCGGCACTCCGTCGGAGAAGTACGCGTCGACTTCACCCTGGATAAGAGGCTTGAGATAGTCAATGCACTCCTGACTGACATATGTGCCGTCGTTTATGATCCACTCTTCCGGAACCGTTCTCTCTACGTTGGCAACTTCGTGGATATCGAATTTGCTGTAGCTTGATACATAAGGTGCTCTGGAGTCAACTTTGATGATAACCATCTCTCCGGTGCTTCCCTCAAATGCACTCTTTGCTGCGAGATATCCTACGTTGAAGGCTTCCTCGGCATCGGTTCTTGAAGCCAGATGAGATGCACATCTCTGAATAGTTGAGAATTCGATGGATCTGGCTTTAACACCCGCTTTCTCGCTGGCCATGGCTGCGAGGTATGCGCCTACGCCGGAAAGCTGAGTGTGCCCGAATGCGTCTTTCTTAGCATCTCCGGTCTGTAGCTCGCATACGAAGCGTCCGTCCGCAAGTTTAACACCTTCCGAAACAGCGACTACAACAGAGTTCTGCTTCTTCGAAAGCTCCTTTACTTTCTTAATGAAGTCGTCAGGGTCGAAGGCAACTTCAGGAAGATAGATCATATCCACCTTATCTGCAAGGGCCGCAGCTGCGGTCAGCCAGCCTGCGTGACGACCCATAATCTCTACGATGAGAACTGCCGATCTGTATGGGCCGTAGCAGCATGCATCAGCGATGATTTCTTTAAGAGATGTAGCGATGTACTTGACTGCAGAGCCGAAGCCTGGGCAGTGGTCTGTTATAGGGAGGTCATTGTCTATGGTCTTAGGAATTCCCATGAACTTCTGGCTCTTCCCGTGCTCTGCCGCATAATCCGAAAGCATCTTTACCGTGTCCATGGAATCGTTTCCGCCGTTATAAAGGAAATACTGGATGTCGTATTTGTCGAGGATTGCGAAAATCTTTTCATATACTTTTTCGTTTCCCTCGATCTTCGGAAGTTTGTATCTGCAGGATCCGAGGAATGCGGAAGGTGTTCTCATCAAAAGAGAAATGTCCTTCTCATCCTTAACAGCTTCTCTCAGGTCTACAATATTCTCATCAAGAAGGCCTTCGATGCCGTAGTGCATTCCGTAAATCTTCTTTACGCCTGCCGCCTTGGATGCGGAGATTGCACCTGCAAGACTTGAATTGATTACAGCGGTCGGTCCGCCCGACTGTCCGATAATGATGTTTCCTTTAACGGCCATACCTTTTCCTCCTTTTTCTATTAGGAATAACTTCAATTGAATTTGTCCTATAAAGCCTCCGGGCCAAAGCTCATCGGAAGCATTTCTTCGAGTGTGTGTTCAATGTAGTCATCAGGAGATTTGGCGCTGATAACCAGCATTTCATCCTTATCTGCAAAGTCCCTCATTACTTGACGGCATATGCCGCATGGCGCGCAGTAAACGTCGTCGATGTCTCCGTCTCGGCCGCCGACGACCGCAATGGCCAGGAGTTTGCGGTCACCCTCGGCGACTGCATGGAAGATGGCGTTTCTCTCTGCGCATATGGTGGCGCCGAGGGAAGCGCTCTCGACATTGACTCCCGTATATATATTTCCGGAGTCGAAGAGCGCGGCGGCGGCCACGTTGTATTTCGAATACGGAGCGAATGAATTAGGCAATACTTCTATCGCCTTTTCAATAAGCGTCCTCTTCATTTTTTCATCAATAACTATTTTACTCATCTTTATCACCTCTGCCCTTTTGGCAGTTTTCACATACCGAAGGTGCTGCAGCGCATCCGCCAAGGCCCGTTTCTCTTAGCGAAGCCGGCATCGAGCGTCCCACATCTCTCATTATAGTGATCATCTCATCAAGAGGTACAGGCGATGTGATGCCGGAAAGAGCCATCTCCGCAGCCGCCATCGCTCCGGTAGTTCCTATCACGTTTCTGGTCTGACACGGCACTTCCACAAGTCCTCTGATAGGGTCACAGACAAGGCCCAGTAAATTGGACAATGCTATAGATGCCGCGTGGCAGCATTGCTCGGGCGTTCCGCCCATCATCTCCGTGAGAGCACTTGCAGTCATGGCCGAAGCGGATCCCACCTCTGCCTGACATCCCGCCTCAGCGCCGGAGACAGAGCCCCTCTTTACGATCAAATATCCTATGGCGCTCGCGTTTATAAAGGCTTTCCTGAGAGTGTCCATATCCACATCGAAGTCCTCAAAAACCGAGAACAGTGCAGCAGGCAGCACGCCGGCAGCACCCGCCGTCGGAGCCGCCACTATGACTCCCATGCTGGCATTTACTTCGGATACCGAAAGCGCATACATTATGGCCTTATGCATGGTCTTACCGCATATAGCCTTGGTCTCAGGCAGCTCATTGACTTTCTTTGACTCGCCCCCGATAAGTCCTCCCATAGACTTTGTAGGTTCCATTGCTGAAACCTTGGTGGCAACGTCCATCACCCTTATGCTCTCATCCAGCTTATCCAAGACTCTCTGACGCGAGCGTTCACCGTATTCCACTTCCTTCCTGAGCATTATCTCGGAAATATCCGCGTCATACTTTTCGCATAGGCCGAGCAGCTCTTTTGCAGTTACAAATCTGTACTCTTTCATGGCTGCCCTCCTATAGCTCTATCAGCTCAACCCTGGATACTGTTTCGTAAGCCAGTATTTCAACCTTAAGTGCGTCCGGAATGAAATTATCCGTCTCTATAACGACAACCGCCTTCTCCCCGCGCTCTTCTCTGAACATCTTCATGTATGCGATGTTTATCTCGTAACGCGCCAGGCAGTTTGTGATATATGCAATTGTTCCCGGCTTGTCCCTGTGGGCAATTATCATGGTGCTGTAATCGCCGTTGAAGTCAACTTTGATGTCGTTAATCTTAGTGATTCTGACTCTGCCGCCTCCGATGGACTCGCCTCTTATAAAGAGTTTGTTCCCGTTCTTATCCTCCTGCACAATGTCAATTGTGTTCGGATGAAGCATATTGGTCTCGTGATCTTCCCTAAATTCAATCTCTACGCCTTCTTTCGCCGCCTCTTCATAGGCATTCTTGATACGAAGATCGTATTCTCTGAACCCGAGAATTCCGCCTATGAGGGCTCTGTCTGAGCCGTGTCCTTTATATGTCTCGGCAAACGACCCGTAAAGCGTAAATGTGACCTTGTCGGGTTTGTGCTTGAAAATCTGTCTGGCCATCCAAGCCATTTTAGCGGCACCCGAAGTGTGGGAACTTGAAGGTCCCACCATTATAGGTCCGAGTATGTCAAATATGCTGGTGTAACTTGTCTTCATTAGATATCTGTTCTCGGATTATCCTTATCCACTACAGCAGTCTCAACTGAAAAACCATCTGAATCTCCGAAGTATTCAGTCAGGAGGGTTTTGAATTCCTCCATAACCTCCTTAACTTCTCCATCGTTGAATCCTGTAAATCCATCTATAGGATAGAAAACGGCAGTTGTTTCATCCGTCATCTTTCCGACCTCGCTCTGGCGCCAAGTCCAGCGGCGAGTCCTGACTTCATTTCCGGAAACATAAACTATTTCTCCCTCTTCGGGATCGTCATACTCGCCTTCCGGCGCACCGAAAGGTCTGAAGTGATCGTTCGAAGTTGCTGCTCTGACACTGATACCCTCATGGAAGGTATTCATATCATGTGCGCCGATAGGAATCCTGTGCTTAAGCGAGATGGCATTCCCGAGATCCACCGCAGGATTGATGGAAGGCATGCCCTTTCCTTTTGCGATTCTGTCCATCAAAGCCTCTATGGCACATGCGTATCTGTTCGGATTGATACCTATCTCTCTGAATGCATCACGATAAGGCTCTACGCAAGGGTCGTTCTTGGCTTTGTTTCCGCTCGCATCAAAATATGCCTTGCACTCATCAGCGCTTTCTTGCAGCATCTTTTTTATACCCGGCACATCCTTGGTATTGTCAATTCCGCGGACAGCCACTACGCCGCACACGAAATTCGGAAGTTTATCGAAAACCTCTTGGCTTATTTCAAAATACATATTACGCCTCAAGAGCTTCGTTCAGTGCACTTACCAGCTGATCTGCATCAAGACCATGAACAGTAGCGGCCTCAGCGATAGACTCTCCCTGTGATGCAGGGCATCCGATGCACATCATACCGTTTGCAAAGAAAGTGCGAACGAGCTCAGGATGAGCGGTAATAACTTCTCCGATAATCATATCTTTAGTAATCATTATTTTTCTCCTTATATTTCTAAAAATGTTTGCTTAACAATACTACAACCGCAGACGGCTAATTGCAAGATAACTCCTATTTCTTTAGTAGGAAATTGCTAAAGCGCCTCTTTTATGGCGTTGAGGAATTCATCATAGTCCTCAAAAGCCTGAAG
>CACWIO010000097.1 GCA_902760855.1 uncultured Eubacteriales bacterium | reverse complement strand
GACGCTTGGAGTTGCACTTCCCAGCACCAAAGTCGCGCCTGAATAGCTTGCTCTCTTATAAGCCACATCAACTGTATCGTATTTGGGGTTGTGATCTGATTTATAAGTGGATTCATGCTCCTCATCTATTACGATAAGTCCTATATTGTCAAGCGGCGCGAATACAGAAGTCCTGGCGCCTATTACTATGCAGGCCTCTCCGGATCTGATCCTGAGCCATTCTCTGAGCCTCTCGGATCCTTTAAGGCGGCTGTGAAGCGTTGCGATTTTTGAGGCTCCGAATCTCTCTTTGAATCTCTCCGCTACTTGCTCAGATAATGCTATTTCCGGCAGCAATATAATTGCGGTCTTGCCTTTAGAGAGAGCCTCCTGCGTCGCTTTCATGTATACTTCGGTCTTACCGCTGTTGGTGACGCCTTTAATTAGAAATGCCTTGAATTTAGCGTCTCTTACCGCTTGGCATATTCTGGCGGATGCCGCTTCCTGCTCATCGCTCAAAGCGTAAGCCGGGTCGTGCGCCTCATTATCAAGTGGTTTCTCCTTAGCAGGGCGTTTGCCCGGAGTCTCAAACATCTTGAGCGCATCTATGTATTTCACGCCGTAGCGCCTTCTCATCCATAGGGCGGTATCTACCATCTCCTCGTTAAGCGAACGCTCAGGGATGTAATCGGATATTTCCTTTATCTTCGATTTATCGAATTTCGGTGTTACGTCTGTCCTGACGCAATATCCCGGCACCGGTTTTTTCCTCGTGGCAAACGGAACTTCTACCCGTCCTCCCACCAAGACTTCATCCGGCGCTGAGTAAGTGTAGAAGTTATCTGTATTTTGGCTCTTATTCTCGATTACAACGTCTATATATTGCATTAAGCCCGGTATAACGCTGCTCGCGCATTACAGCAGGAATATATTATTATCCGCGCACTCTTTAATCATTTCTTCAGGCCATACTCCTACTTGCACTTCCCCTATATGCGCTTTTTTAAGGAAGTACATACAGAGCCTGCTCTGTCCGATTCCTCCGCCTATTGTAAGCGGCAATTCATTGTTGAGCACCGCCTGATGGAATGTCAGACCTCTCCTGTCTTCTTTACCTGAGATTCTAAGCTGTCTGTCCATGGCCTCAGCGTCTACTCTTATGCCCATTGAGCTAAGCTCAAGCTGATCGTTGAGCACAGGGTTCCAGATTATGATGTCTCCGTTGAGCTCCCAGTCGTCGTAGTCAGGCGACCTCAAATCATGCGGCTGGCCGGAGTTAAGTTCGCAGCCTATCCTTTTGATAAAGATCGCACCATAGTCCTCGGCGGCAAGTCTCTCACGTTCTTTTGAAGTCTTGCCCGGATATGCGTCCTCGAGTTCCTGAGAATCAATGAACTTAATTCTGTCAGGCATATCTATCTCAAGCTCAGGATAGAAATCGTTGACATAGTCTCCCAGTTCGAGCATGCATCTGTAAATGATCTTGACCGTATGCTCGAGATACTTGGTATTTCTCTGTTCGGCGGTGATTACTCTCTCCCAGTCCCACTGATCCACATAGATGGAATGGATATTATCGAGCTCTTCGTCACGTCTTATAGCGTCCATGTCCGTGTAGAGGCCTTGCCCCGGCTGCATGCCGTATCTGCCGAGAGCATTTCTCTTCCACTTGGCGAGTGATTGTACAACCTCCACTTTTTTCTCATCTATGTCCTTTATTGTGAACTCAACTCTTCTCTCGGTTCCTGTCAGGTTGTCGTTAAGACCTGTCTCAGGAAATACAAATAAAGGCGCACTTACACGAGCCAGATTCAGATCGTGTGCTATCTCCTTTTGGAAGAAGTCCTTAATTCTCTTAATAGCCTTTTGTGTCTCGGTGGGATCGAGTATAGGCTTGTAATTCTTTGGTACTATTAATTTGCTCATGTTCTATATATCCTTTCTTGCGTACACACAGCCACAGAAATTCTGTCTGTAGAGTCCGTATTGTTTTGACATTTCCACGCTTCTGCCGAATCCGTTCTGTTTTTTAAAATCCATATCCAGGAAATTCGGACTTATATCTGCTTCAAATATGCTGGCGAGGCTCTTTATCTTGTCATAATTCTTGTGAGGGCTTACCGACATGGTGGTGCTGAAATAGTCCATCTCGAGCTTGGCGGCCATTCTCGCAGTCTCGGCTAATCTCATGGAGAAACATATGTCGCAGCGTTTGCCTCCCTCGGGTTCATCCGCCAGAGGTGATGCTTTTTCGATAAATCTGTCAGGCTCATAAGCCCCTTCGAGGAAGCTCACCGTATATAGAGCCTTATGCTCTCTGTTAAATGCATCTATGAACTGTATAAGGCTGTCTCGCCTGAGATAGTATTCTTCCCTGTCTGTGATGTTTGGATTATAATAATAAACCGTAACGGAGTAATCCGGGACAAGCCTCTCGACGCAAGCAGTGGCACATGGGCCGCAGCATGCATGCAAAAGCACGCTCGGTTTCTGTGGGCTGAGCACAGTTCCCTGCATCTCAGCAGCCGTGAGCTTTGCTATCTCGTTAGATGTAAATGTGATGCAGCTTGCACCCTCTTTTTTATCCGGCATAGTCCTGATTCTTTCCGTTTCAAGATGCGATAATTCGCACTTTTGAGGTCTATAAATAACTTTCTAATTGTACCACAAGAACAAGGATTGTTACATATGCAGGGCGGTGAAAGATACAATTCCATTAACGATTATTTGAAATCAGCATTCGGACGCAAAACAGTCAAGCTAAGTCTGGATGCCGGCTTTACTTGCCCTAATCGTGACGGAAGCAAAGGCTACGGAGGATGCGCATTCTGTTCAGAAGGCGGCTCGGGAGAACTTGCTGCTCACACCCCTTCTATATCGGATTCTATTACCGAGCAAATCGACAGACTCTCCGAGAAGTGGCCGGATGCCGCATATATCGCATACTTTCAATCCTTTACCAACACATACGCTCCTGTTCAGCGTCTGCGAGAGGTCTACTACGCCGCGCTGTCGGATCCTCGCATCAGCGGTATTGCCATAGGCACCAGACCTGATTGCCTTCCGCCTGACGTTCTGGCCCTCTTAGAAGAGATTAATAAGGAGCATTTTCTATGGGTGGAGCTCGGTCTCCAAAGCATTCATCCGGATACTCAGAGCGCTATGAACTTATGCTATACGACTGCTGATTATGATAAAGCATCTGCCGCTCTCTCCGCTCTCGGTATAAAGTTCGTCACCCATCTTATTCTAGGACTTCCCGGGGAGACCGAGGATATGATGATTGAGTCTCTGAACTATGTCTGCAATTCAGGCATCAGGCCATTCGGCCTCAAGCTTCACCTGATGAATATAGTAAAGACATCGCCCCTTTATGAAGCGATGCCCGATTACATTCCTTTTGCATCTATGGATGAATATGTGGATTTCGTGGTCACTTGCCTAGAGCTTATACCACCTGATATCACAATTCACCGTCTTACCGGTGATGTCCCTCGCAAGATACTTGTCTCACCCGAGTGGAGCTACCGTAAGCGCAGCATCCTAAATGCAATAAACAGAGAATTATCCCTGCGGGGTACCCATCAGGGAGCGAAATCAAAATAGCCTCAGCGGATTATCTCCGATGAGGCTTTTTCTCTTACGGCAATTTCGTTGAATTCGGCATTGAGTTGTAGATAGGTATTTCGAACACAAGAGCCTGTTTGTTTACGCCGTATTTCGTATATGAATTCTTGGTTGAAATCGACTCGCTGTATGATGCCATGATATTGGTCATATACTGATGCGTGCCGACTTTGGCAGCTCCGTTTCTTACATTGAACCTCTGATAATACAGAGTATACTGCCCTTTATTTATGTAATTCTTGGCAATCTCAGCAGCTCCTCCCTCGACGGCCTTCGTCGGTGTCGTCCATCCTTTGGCTCTCGCATATATCAAACCGTTATACAGAGGATTGGTGCCGCCGAATGCGCCGATATTGAATGGATTATATACCTTGCCCAGCTTGCTCTTGCCTCTGATAGCTTCGCTGCCGTTTCCTGTCTCCTGCCTTGCTCTTGCCGCGAGGAACACAGGGCTTACATTGCTCTTCTTTCCTGCGTTAACGAAAATCTTAGCATTAAAGCCATAAGCCGGAAGCTTCGACGGCTGCAGTATGTTAGACACAACGCCCGCTGTTTGATATGCAGGTTTATATGAAAGATTCTCAAACATATAAACATTGTTTTCATTCAGGAAGTTGCGTGGATCCATATAATATGCAACAACTCTGCTGTCTGCGTTATACCATCCCGGTTCAACCTGCTTGCTGCCGCTCTTCCTGTATTTGGTAGGAAGCGATTTGTGTATTAAGGCTGCTCCGTTTCTCGATTGTTTATTAAGAGCAGCGCTCCACGTCACATTGGTCTTATATGCCGTAAATACCCACTTCGGATGCGCCTTGTGCAGAGCTCTCAGAGCAGGTTTATATGATTCCGGAAATCCTTGCTTTTTCATATGTTCTTCGAATTTAGCATCGGCTAAATTCGAAGTGCTTGTCTTGGAGTTTGCTGCATTCTGTGCCGGCTTAGCCGGACCTGTCAGTTTAACGCCACTTGAGCAAAGATAGGCAACTTTTGATCCTGATTTAACTTTATACCATACGGCATTGCTTCCCTGAGCAGATGCAATCGGGCTTGCCTTCAAAAGAACGGTAACACTGGCATTCTTCTTTAACGTGCCTGCTGCCGCCATTCCGGTACCTGCGCCTTTCCTGATATATATTCCGTAATTCACTTTTGCTGTGATACTACCCTGCACTAAATTATCTACCAAATCTGCTCGTACGTAACCTTTCTTTCCTTTCGCAGTTACGTAATACCAGCGATTAGTTGCTGCTGTACTTGACTTGGTTTTAAACACTTCATTATGAATAGTAAGAGCTGTATTATCCGGTAAAAGAGCAAGTTGTTTCGAAGTAGTAGAGCTGCTTGCTCGGAGATATGCTCCACCGCTTGCATTTATCTGTCCCTTTGCATCAGGAACGGATACTGCATGCGATGTTAAAGATGCCGCGATAAACACCGCGACGAAGACTACGCATA
>CACWIO010000096.1 GCA_902760855.1 uncultured Eubacteriales bacterium | reverse complement strand
CTTTCAGAGCTGAGAATTGCTTATAGACTGTCGTAATAGTCTCCTCGTCGCGAAAAAATGGCGGGGAGTTTCCCACGCCGATTAGGTTGAACCCAGGCCTTTCGGCCGGTTCAAATACTACATAAATTGTAGCAAACAATAGTGTAAAGCCAACGAAAAAGCGTAGAACTCTACAGTTTTTCAGATTATCTGTTTGCGCCCTTCGTGACAGTAGGGACTCGCTGCCCTCATGAAGGAAGCCGGCCTCGAGCCTTCGACGAGCGACGCCTACCGCACCATCCAGGGCGGTGGTGCCCGCATCAACGGCACTCAGATCACCGACAAGAGATATGCGTTCACCGAGGCCGACTTCGAAAACGGCGAACTCGTCCTCCAAAAAGGCAAGAAAAAATACATGAAAATCACCATGAAATAGGCAGATGATCAATAGGAAGCGATGGCGTTCTTGATTATGAGCTCCTCGCTTCCTTTTTTTAGTTCAAATATTCTGGAGATTCCTTCCGCATACGAATCATCCATGCCCGAAGCTATCCAGTCCACTATGAGACCGAAGCATGCGCATTTGTGATATCTGATAAAGAGCTCCCTGTCCTTGTCCGAAATCGGGATGTCGGGAAATGCGGTATCGGCATATTTGGAGATTACATAATCGCAGATTCTCCAAAGTGAAGAAATATAAGTCTCGCGGCTTGCGGAGTAGTAGATATGATGGATGGCTTTCTTATGTTCGCTGGCAAGCCGCATGGCGGCTCCGAGGCACTCTTCGACAGAGCTGAAACTCGGATACTGAGCCACGATGTTATCAAATTCGCCCTGACATATTTTCTCAAGCAAATCGGGCACATCATCATAATGATAATAAAAGGTGTTGCGGTTGATGCCGCATCTGTCCGAAATATCCTTAACACTGATCTTCGAAAGCGGCCTATCGTTCAGCTCCGCGAGAAAGGCATCCTGTATGGCGCGCTCTGTAATCTTACTGTTCGACATAACTAATCCTCCTCAGGCAATTCTACCCCATTTGCATGCGAAAGTCAGACAATTTTGCGGATTTGCCCAAAAATGCGACAGGCTTTTCAAACTGTCCATTCAAGTCTGCTGCGCTTAGGCTTAACATACCTATGGTTGAAAACTGAGGAGAAAGGGATAAAAAATGGATTTCGGTTCTATAGTCGTGAAGCACAGAAAAGCGATTTTTTTGGCATCGCTTATTCTGTTGATTCCGTCGATTATAGGCATGATAGCGACGAGGATCAATTACGATATGCTTTATTATCTGCCTGACGATATCGAGACCGTGCAGGGACAGAACGTCCTGCTCGATGAATTCGGCAAAGGCGGATTCTCCATGGTTATAGTGGAGAATATGAAAACGGACGAGGTGTCGGCGCTTGCAAAGGACATAGAGGCCGTAGACAACGTAGACACGGTAATAAATCTGGAACAATTGATAGACCCATCGGTACCCGAGGAGATGCTCCCGGATGTGGTGCATCAGAGCATAAGCAATCCGGATGCATCCATGCTGGTGGTGTTTTTTGATTCTTCGACTTCATCGGAGGAGACGCTCAACGCCGTGGAGACCATACGAGGCATATTGACCAAAGATGCGTACATATCCGGCATGAGCTCTCTAGTGCTGGACCTCAAAAAATTGTGCGAGAGGGAAGAGGTCAAATACGTGGGCGTGGCTGTAGTGCTCTCGCTCGTTGCGATGATGGTGCTGCTCGACTCATATGCCGCACCGGTGCTTTTCCTGCTGAGCATAGGAATGGCCATACTCTACAACATGGGAAGCAACATAATCTTCGGGGAGATTTCCTTCATCACCATGGCTATAGCCGCAGTGCTGCAGCTTGCCGTCACGATGGATTATTCGATATTCCTCTGGCACAGATATACCGAAAGGCTCGATGCCCGCGGGGAATTAAAAGACGAGGAGCAGGAGAGAGAGTTCGAAAATGAAGCCATGGCACACGCCATAAACGATACTCTGACTTCAGTCACGGGAAGCTCTATCACGACCATCGCGGGCTTTCTTGCGCTCTGTTTTATGACCTACACAATGGGTAAAGACCTAGGCATAGTAATGGCCAAGGGAGTCGTCTTCGGCGTCGTGGCAAGCGTAACGGTGCTGCCTGTCATGATACTTAGATTCACGAAGCTGCTCAGAAGGACGCGACACAGATCACTGATACCGAACATGAGCGGACTTGCGAGACATCTTACGAGCCGCTACATGATATACATTCTGATCTTCGTCATCCTGATCGCGCCGGCAGTGCATTTCTACAACAAACAAAATGTCGTATATGACTTTGCCAAAATGTTTGCCAGCAACGCGGAGAATATGGATGAAGAGGACATAGGCTTTCTTATAGCCAACAACAAACTCCAGGAGGACTTCGACATAGGAACTTCGCACATCATAATCGCGGATGCGGACCTTAAGGCCAAGGACGGACGTGCCATGTGCGAGAAAATCGAAAAGCTGGACGGAGTCAAGAGCGTGCTGGGCCTCGATGCTATCATGGGCACCTCGATTCCGAAGGAGATGCTGCCTGATGAGCTTGGAGGCGCGCTGCTCGGAGACAAACACCAGATGATACTCGTTAACTCTTCCTACAAAGTTTCCACGGATGAGTGCAACGAACAGATAGACAAGATCAACGAAATAATAAACGAATATGACGAGGGCGCGACCCTGATAGGAGAAGGCCCAGCCACCAAGGACCTCATCGAAATCACGAATAAGGATTTCCAGGTGGTCAGCGCGATATCCATAGCAATGGTTTTCGTGATCATATTATTCGTGCTCAAATCCGTCTCGCTTCCGTTCATACTTGTGGCGGCCATAGAGTTTGCCATCATAGTGAACCTCGGCATATCGGGCTTTACGGGGCTTGAGCTGCCGTTCATAGTGCCGGTCTGCATCAGCACCATACAGCTCGGATCGACCGTGGACTACGCGATACTTCTTTCGACCAGGTACAAGGAAGAGAGGCTGGGAGGAAAGGACAGGAGAGAGGCTGTTGAGACGGCTACGAGCGCGTCGATACCGTCGATTATAGTCAGTGCGCTGGGATTTTTCACAGCCACGATAGGCGTATCAATATATTCCAACATAGCGATAATCAGCACTTTCTGCACGCTTATGGCCAGAGGTGCGCTGATCAGTATGTTCACTGTAATATTGCTGCTTCCGTCGCTTCTGATGGCGCTGGATAAACTTATTTGCAAGACGACTATAGGGCTTAGGGACGCAAGATAACGGAGATGAAATGATGTATTGGTACATCGAGGAGGAAAGGAAATGTTATTAAGAAAGGAAAAGAAAACAAAGAAGTCCGCAAAGATAAAAAGGACCGGCAGATACATGTCGATATGCCTTGCGGTTGCCATGCTTTCCGGTACGGCGCTGTGGGGACTGAACGTGATGGAATCGTTTGCCGAGAACGAGCCCGAGACCAGAACGGAGACTCAGGAAGCGATTGAAAAAGAATATCCGAACCTGCTGGCATCTTCCGATTCGGAAGGAGAGATGTTCAAGGAAGAGACCGCATATGTGGTCATGGACGCGGACGGAAACGTCACCAAAGCATCCGTCGCAGAGTGGCTCAGAAACGGCAAATCCCAGGATAAGATAAATGATGTCTCAAGCCTCAAGGACATAGAGAATACCGCAAACGACAAATCGTTCACACAGGACGGAAACAAGCTCGTATGGGACGCAGGCGGCTCGGACATCAAGTACAAGGGAAATACGGACAAAGAGCTTCCCGTAAAGGTGAACGTCTCATACTATCTGGACGGTCAGAAGATGAGCGCATCCGAGATAGCGGGGCAGAAAGGCCATGTAGAGATAAGATTCAGCTACAAGGTCAATGACAGTGTCGAGTCTGGCGGATACACATTCAAGACGCCTTTTACCATGGCGAGCGGAGTGCTTCTGGATGATGAACACTTCACGGACATCGAAGTGGAAGGCGGAAAAGTGATAGACGACGGCAGCAAATGTGTTTGCCTCGGAATAGCTTTTCCTAACCTGAAGAGCAATCTCAACACAGATATATCCGCTCTCGACATACCGGAGAGCGTCAGCATTAAAGCATATACGGATAAATTCGAAATCGACGGAACATATACAGTTGCTCTCAGCGGAATGTTCGCAGACATGGATCTCTCGGATACGGGATCTTTGCAGGATAAAGTGAGCGAGCTCAAAGGAGCCATGAATCAGCTCAGCAGCGCATCAAATCAGCTGGTAAGCGGAGCATCGGAACTTGCGGACGGAGCCGCCACGCTTGACAGCAAAGCAGGGGAGCTTAAGGCCGGGGCCGGAAGCCTCAGCAGCGGAAGTGCAGAGCTGAGCAGCGGAGCAAAGTCTCTTTCGGACGGATCGGTGCAGCTTGCGCAGGGAACCCAAAAGGCTCTTGACGGAACAAAGAGCCTGAAGGACGGAACGGGAGCTCTTAAGAGCGGGAGTTACGACCTTGCTGACGGAACTTCGCAGCTTAAGGAAGGAAGCGCGGCCCTTTCAACCGGAACTTCTCAGCTTAAAGACGGAAGCGCATCACTTTCCGAGGGCACGGGTGCTCTAAAAGAAGGCAGCGCAAATCTCGCCGAGGGAAGCGGACAGCTGAAAGCCGGCACGGATGCCCTGGCGGAAGGAGCTGCAGCTCTTGAGGAAGGATACGGCCAGATTCAAGCCGGAATGACAAACCTGGATGCAGGCCTTAAGTCCCTGAGCTCCAAAGGCAGCGAAATCGTAGAAGCAAGCAATGATTATCAGGAAGGGATGAAGGAATATGCAGCCGCAATGGATGAGATGATAGAGGCTGTGACGGACGAAACAACCAAAGCCGAGCTCGAGGAACTCAGACGTAAGCTGCCGATGCCGAATGATTATACTGAAGCTGTAAAAGGATACGTAGACGGCGTTGACAGAGCTTATGCGGGAGAGCAGCAGGTATCGGTAGGTCTTGATCAGCTCGGATCCAAGCTCCCGGCACTCAAAGAAGGAATTATCGGCGTACAGACAGGAGCTGCCG
Source organism: uncultured Eubacteriales bacterium (assembly GCA_902760855.1). Classification (GTDB taxonomy): domain Bacteria; phylum Bacillota; class Clostridia; order Peptostreptococcales; family Anaerovoracaceae; genus Crickella. The sequence goes on along the minus strand of CACWIO010000096.1, from coordinate 83 downwards.
ACCTCGACAACGGAGCAAAGGCTCTTGCACAGGGAGCGTCAGATGCCGATGACGGAGCAAAGGCTCTTGCACAGGGAGCATCC
>CACWIO010000095.1 GCA_902760855.1 uncultured Eubacteriales bacterium | reverse complement strand
AGTTACCTGTTGAAGGCCATACTGCCTTGTGATATGCGGAGTCGAACTGTCCTGTTACGAGCTCTGGTACGAGGCATCCATAGGAAGCTCCTACCTTGTGGCAACCTGTTGGGAACCACTTACCGATCATGCAGATGATGCGGCACTTAACGCCTGTCAGCTCCGGTGGGAGTACGATGTAGTTAGGGCCGTGGAAGAGTCCGCCGGATTCCTTCTGCTCATTCTTCCATGTGATACGGAAGAGGTTAACAGGATCGAAATCCCAAAGACCAACCTTGGTCAGCTTGTCGAGAATCTTCTGAGGAATCTTCTCAGGATGCATCTGCTGCTCGATTGTAGGCAGAATGATATTCTGCTCTTTGGCACGCTCGATGTTGTTCTTCAAACCTTGTTTGTTAATGGTGAGATCAAGCATTATATACCTCCGTTAAAAGTGAAAAAATTAATGTCGCTCATCTGCGATTTATTGCTTTAATTACCGCTAAAATTCTATCAAACAAAATTATTTAGTGTCAACAAAATTTTTTAGATTTTAGCCTTTTTATTCAAGAAAAAACGAGGCTGTACAACCTCGCCTTGGAATCATCAAATCATCTCGCTTATTATCCTGATAAAGAATATCACCATGACTGTTATCATCAGAGGTTTTACAATCTTTGATCCCTTCTCCATAAAGAGATTTACACCGATGTAGTTACCTGCTAAGGCGAAGAGCCCCGCTGCAAGTCCGAGAGGGATTAACACCTTAGCATTCATGAGATATACCGCAAGGGACGAGAGATTGGTCGTAAGGTTAATAGCCTTAGCTACTCCGTTTGCCTCGCCGAGTTTGAACTTCGCAAGCCCCGATAGCAGGAGTATCAGGAAGGTTCCTGTTCCCGGTCCGTAAAAGCCATCGTAAGCTCCAATGACAAACGCTATGGCAGCTGCAAGCACCATATATTTGGCGCTGCCTGCATCCTCTGCGTCCTCTTCATCAGCAGGTCTATCCATGCTCTTGGTGCGCATGATGTATATCGCTGTCAGCGGAATTATTACAAGCATCAGCTTCATAAATAGATCTGCGGATACCATCAGCGCCAGCTTAGCGCCGAGCGATCCTCCGAATATAGCCGCTATTATGCAGACTATGGCTTTCTTCCACGGAATATTACCCGCTTTCCAAAGCTTAAAGGTCGCAAGGCTCGTGCCCATAGCGGCCGAGAGTTTATTAGTTGCAATCGAAGTATGCGCAGGAAGGCCTGCAATCATATATGCCGGCACGGAAATAAGTCCGCCCCCTCCGGCTACCGCATCCACAAATCCGCTCAAAAATACCAGCGGACAAACTATCAAATATGTCTGTAAACCTATATCCATATTAAGCAGTATAAACGACTTTATCCGACACTTTCAAGATAAATAATCAATCGCTTCAAAGCCCACCATAAAAGTCGGGGATTTCTCCCCGACTTTTAAAAAGCTATTTATGGTTGAAGTCTTAGCTTTTATGCACTTGCTTTTGCGTCTCTGGCTTCTTCCTGTCTGCTGACGATTACGGCAGCGGAGAGGTCTCCTACTACGTTTACGCCTGTACGTCCCATATCGAAGATACGGTCAACGCCTAAAACGAGCATAACACCCTCAACAGGAAGTCCTACGGACTGGAGTACCATAGTCAGCATGATTGCTCCTGCACCAGGTGTGCCTGCAGTACCGATTGATGCGAGTGTAGCTGTCAGTACGATTGTGATCATCTGACCGAATGTCAGATTTATGCCATAGCATGCTGCGATAAAGATAGCACATACACCCTGATAGATAGCAGTACCGTCCATGTTGATGGTAGCACCGAGTGGAAGTGTAAAGCTTGCTACGTCTTTTCTTGCACCGAGTGTCTCAGCGCACTCCATGGTAACCGGAAGTGTTCCGATTGAGGATGTACTGGAGAATGCGAACAGGAATGCAGGAAGTGCGCCTTTGAAGAACTGAACAGGGTTCATCTTACCAAGTACACTTACTGTAGTTCCGTATGTAATCAGTGCGTGTGTGAAGTAAGCGAGGTATGCTGTCAGGAGTACCATAGCGAGTGATCCGAGGACCTCCGGTCCGTTCTCTGCAACTACCGGAGTAATCAGGCAGAATACGGCATAAGGTGTCAGCTTGATAATGCCTCTCATGATTACCATGAATACTTCGTACAGGCTGTCAATCAACTCTCCTACCATCTTGCCTTTCTCACCGGCAATCATGATACCGAAACCGAGGAAGAGAGCGATTACGATTACCTGCAGCATTGTGGATTCCAGCATAGGCTGGAAGAAGTTGGCCGGGAAGATATTTACTATAGTGTCCATGAACTTTGTAGGCTCAGCTGCTTCATATTCAAGTCCTGAAGTCTGAAGAACCTTGTAAGTGCCCTTGAACAGATTAGCAAAGATCAATCCGATTGTAATTGCGAATGCTGTGGTAAGGAAGTAATAGACGATGGTCGTAAGTCCGATGGTTCCTACTTTCTTAACATCAGACAGGGAGATTACACCCTGGATGATGGATGTAAGAACTATAGGCACTACGATAAACTTAAGTAAGTTAAGGAAGATAGTTCCTATTGGCTTGATGTACTCAACTGCGAAAGCTACTCCGCCTTCACCCATGTTGAGCAGTATCAGGCCTGCTACGATACCCAGAGCAAGTGCTATGAATATCTGAACCGGAAGTGATAATTTTTTCATTTTCGATTCCTCTCTTTTCAATAAAATACACTAACTTCTTTAAAACACTAACGTTTATATAGCTACAGCTTGTCTTAGTTCTGCACCGGCTTCTCTGATTGCTGCAGCTGCCAAAACGGCAGTCGGATCCACGCAGCTCTCATCAAAGAGGTCCATAATCTCAAAAGCAAGCGGGAGCTCAGTGCATGCAAGGAGCAATGCTTCTGCGCCGCGAGATTTAAGATCCTCGGTAATCTCAATAATCTCATCACGAGGCAGCTTGGCAGGCTCCGTAACGCCCTTTTTTATATAGTCATATATCAAGGACATTATCGTTTTCTGTTGCTCTGCATCAGGATTCAATGTTTGAATACCCATGCTGTCAAGAATCTTGTCATACAGACCGCTCAGATAAGTTCCTCTCGTGGCCAGTACGGCAGCAGATTTAACTCCTGATTGCTTTAGTAGACGTGCTGTTTCTAACGGCATACTCAGAAACGGGATGTTTATCTCACCCTCTATTTCCGGTAAGAAAAAGTGAGCAGTATTGCATGGGATTATTATGAAGTCCGCTCCGGCCATTTCCAGTTTTCTCGCGCTTGCCAACATCTCAGGCACGGGACTCTCCCCTTTGCCCTCGATTGCTGCAGTGCGATCCGAAATCCTCGTGTTTGAATCGATCAACATAGGAATGTGATCTTGGTCCGTATCTGCGGCTGTCATATCTATGATTTTCATCATCAGGTCTGATGTCGCGGCTGGCCCCATTCCGCCGAGAATGCCAATGGTCTTGTGCAATATACTGCTCCCTTTCATCAAATCGCTTGTGCTAACTATTTCATCAACTCAGCAATAGCTTTAGCGCATTTCACGCACTTCTCTTTCGAGATGGATGCGATGGAAACTCTGATTCCCTTAGCAAGAGCGAGACAGAAGATGTCCTGCTCTTCGAGTTTCTTGCAAACCTCATCAGGTTTATCACTCGGTATTGTGATGAAGAAACCTGCAGTAAACGGTACACTCTTGGTGCCGTTTTCTCTGAGAGTCTTCTCGAAAACTTTTCCTCTTTCCAGAAGCATATCTCTATACATCTTTCTCTCTTCGTCTACCTTGGCGCAAAGTGCAGCATCTGAGTAGATCTTACCCATAACTACCTGGGCCGAGCGATTGCAGTTGGACCATGTAGAACGCGATGTATATCCTACTGCTTTTGTGAATTCTTCAGCTTCCGCGGCCGTCTTAGCGAGGCATACCGTAGCTCCGCATCTCATTCCGTAAGCGGTAAGAGTCTTTGATGCACTGTATCCGAAAAGAACGAGCACGTGATCTCCGAGTCCTTCCAGCTTAGGGATGAAGGATCTTACTTCATCAGGTTCTCCTGCAAAATCGATATATGCGATATCAACGAAGAGAACAACCTTACATGAAGCTGCGTTTACAATATTAATTACGTTGTCCCAGTCCTCATCCGTCAGGGAATATCCCGTCGGGTTATGAGCCGGGGTATTAATCAGAAGCAGTACCTGATCCTGTTTGGCTGCAAGCTCATCGAGTTTTACCTTAAGGTCTGCAGAGTCAAACTTTCCGTCTTCATCAAAGAATCTGAAAGTCTTGATGCTGCGTCCGTGTTCATCGGCAATTCCCTTGTAATTGGCCCAGCACCAGTCATGTGTGAGCACTTCATCTCCTATATTGGAATAGTTGGAAATTGCATGAGTAAGGCCTCCGGTTCCGCCCGGTGTAGCGCATACTGCCACATGTCCTTTCGGAGCATAGTCCGCAAAGAGAGCTTTTTGAACAGCCTCTTTGAATTCAGGAACACCGGCAATCGGTGCATAAGCTGCATAGTCTGCAGGCTTCAGCATTCCTATTGCCTCCATAACCGATGTCATTACGACGAGATCGCCGTTGTCGTCAAGAAGCGCTCCGATTGTAGCATCAACTACTGCGTCCTTTCCCTTTTCAGCAATTGCAGCTTTGGCTCTGCCGCTTACTGCGAAGACCTTATCTTCTTTAGGGATTGTCCTGTCATTTACTTTTACAAAGCCCACTTTATTACCTCCTGTAGGTTTATGCAGGATATGACTTATTCTTTGTATCAATTGCGTCAGGATCGATCTTGTCCTTCTTTGCAGCTCTTCTCTTGAAGAAGTCTACTGCAACCTGTGGGAAGAGTGCGTATGTGAGCACATCTTCATCACTCTCAGCGAAGTCCTTAGTCTCCTCTCTGAGTTTATCCATCTCAGGTTCGAGAAGGTCGGCCGGACGGCAAGTGATGATCTCACTCTTATCGATCTTGGCCTGTACATCAGGATTCATAGGCATAGGTGTCTGACCGTATTTGCCCTTTAGTATTTCCTGGGTTTCCTTTGACAGAACCTTATATCTCTCTCCCATCAGTACGTTGAGCACCGCCTGTGTACCTACAATCTGTGACGAAGGAGTTACCAGCGGAGGTGTACCGAGGTCCTCTCTTACGCGAGGAACTTCCTGAAGCACTTCGAGGTATTTATCCTCT
>CACWIO010000094.1 GCA_902760855.1 uncultured Eubacteriales bacterium | reverse complement strand
AAAGGCCGATCGCGCACAGCTTTGTGCGGCGGTCGCGGCCAAAGGCCTCTTTGCAGCCGAACCCACCGTGTTGAATTGGGCGATGAATACGGACGATGCCGCCGTCAAGGCGGCCGCCACCGCCGCCCTGGGCCGCATCGGTTCCAGTGCGGAAACCGCCAACTTCCTGAAAGACAATTCCCCGGAAGACTATATCAACCTCCTGTCCGGCTGGCTGGAGGAAGGTGATGCCGAGGCGGTGGCGAAGAACGCCCGCCCGCTGTTGAAGGGGAGCGACCATATCCGTACGGCGGCAGCCGGCCTGCTCCTGCACGCCCTGCCCGCAAAGAAAGCGGAAAAATTGCTCAAATCTGCCATGACCGATGCCAACCGGGCCTATCGCAACGCGGTGCTCGCCGAGGCCGATGCCGCGCTGGGAACCGAAGCGGTGGTGGCCGCGGTGGCGGACAAATCCTTCCAGAAGCTTTCCGGATCGGCCAAGACCGATATCGTCCGATACCTGGGCAACCACAAGGTGGGCACCCAGAGCGAACTGCTGGCAACCTGTCTGGATGATCTGGATTTCGTCTTTCTTTCCTGAGCCTTCGATGCACTTTGTCAGTTCCTCGATAATCTCAGAAGCGTGGTTAGACTTACAACCTGTACCTCCGCATACGAGGACGTAGGTCTTAACAGCAGCCTCGGCTGTATCAGGGTTGAATCTGATATCAATCTGTCCGTGCTTCGCTGCCTTGATGTCTTTTAAATCTTGCAGTGTTTTCATGCCTTACCTCCTATTATGCGTTACTCGTACTTGGCAAGTATTCCCTCAACCATGTCCGGTGTGAGTTTGCCGTATACATCTCCGCCAACGATCATAACAGGTGCAAGTCCGCAAGCTCCTACGCAGCGGCAAACATCGATTGAGAATTTGCCGTCCGGTGTGCATTCGCCATCACCGATACCGAGCTGCTTCTCGACTTCCTCGAGAAGAGCGCCTGCGCCCTTAACATAGCAAGCTGTACCAAGGCATACGGATACGACGTATTTGCCTTTTGGTGACATAGAAAACTGTGCATAGAAAGTAGCTACACCATAAATCTTTTCGATAGGAATACCGGTCTCGTCGGATATGATTTTCTGAACCTGATATGGCAGATAACCATAAATCTCTTGAGCTTCCTGCATGATAGGCATCAGCGCGCCCTTTTGGTCTTTGTACTTTGCAATGACCTCAAGCAGTTTGGCTTCCTGATCTTTAGTTCCCTTGAAAGGAACGTTTGATACTTTCATCAGATCGTGCCTCCTTAAAATAACTATATCTACAAAAACTACTCGGGGGTCTTCCCCATAGATGTTAATATTCTATCAAATCTACCAAGTTACGAGCAATTATAAACACGTTAAAAATTTGTCCTATTCCCTAATGTGCACCCAAAAAAACATAGTATAACTAAAATATTTTTTGGTTTCATATATGTGCTATACTGAAATCGGTATTTAAGATAAAAACGAGGAGTTAATTATGATATATCCGAAATTCCCTTCTGCAGGCGATACACTGGGCATTTGCGCACCAAGTGCCGGCGTAGGCGCCAAACTCGAATCATTCAACTTGTCATTAGAAACTATAGCCGACTCAGGCTTTAAACTTACAGAGACAAAGAGTGTCAGAAATGATGCCTACCCTTCTGCACCCGCAGATGTTCGCGGCGCTGAGTTCAACAGCATGTTCGATAACGATAATGTATCCATGGTGCTTTGTGCATCCGGAGGAGACTACTGCATAGAGGCTCTTCCTTATATTAATCAAGAGCTTGTCGCCTCCAAACCTAAATGGTTTTGCGGATACTCGGATCCTACGGCAATAGAAATGCTGCTGACTTCCAAACTGGATATCGCAACCATCTATGGATTTAATGCCGGAGGCTGGGACTGGAGGCCTCTCCATGAATTCCAGCATAACGGTCTGGCTGTTCTTCGTGGTGAGATCCCGGAGCAGCACTCATATGAATTCTATTCTTCAAAGGGATTTGATGATGAGACCTTAACATACGAGATGGATGCTGCGGTCAAGTGGGAGCTTTATACCCCTACTACATCAAGCTCTGGAGATTCAGATGTACCCGGCCTTCTTCCATCTTCCAGCTTGAAGGTTTCCGGTCGCCTTATAGGTGGCTGTATAGATGTTATCGACTGCCTTATCGGGACGCCGTACGAAGACCTGGCGGGCTTCTGCGCGCGCTATGCAGACGACGGCCTCATTTGGTTCTTCGATAACTTCGCGCTGGATCCCCTGCAGGTTCAATATGCGCTCAGGAAGATGCAGCTCAAAGGCCTTTTCGATAACGCGCGCGCCATCATCATCGGACGCACCCTTATCCCCGGAGAAGCCACAGACGAAGACTACCTGAATCAAATCGGGCGCGTCCTCGCTGATTCCGGCGTCCCCCTCATCTGGAACGCTGACGTCGGACACACCAAGCCGTCATTTACACTGATCAATGGCGCCATCGGCCACTTTACATTTGACAATGGCAGTGCCACCTTAAGTATGGAACTCAAGTAATAGTTGAATAACAAAAATGCCCGCAAGATTCGTGTCTTGCGGGCATTTTATAGTTGTCTCTATTAGCAGTTAATGCTTACAGTATTGATACCGAAGCGATAAGTCCTGCGAATACGATGGATACCATGGATACCAGCTTGATCAGAATGTTGATTGATGGGCCGGATGTGTCCTTGAACGGGTCACCGATTGTGTCTCCGACAACGGCAGCCTTGTGATTGTCGCTGCCCTTTCCGCCGAAGTGATCAGCCTCGATGTACTTCTTGGCATTGTCCCAAGCACCGCCGGAGTTAGCCATGAAGATAGCCATGATGAATCCGGATACGGTAGCTCCGCAGAGCATTCCTACAACTCCGAGTCCGCCGAGGATGAGTCCTGTAGCAATAGGAGCGAGGATACCTACCATAGCAGGGAGTATCATCTCCTTGAGTGAAGCCTTGGAGCAGAGGTCTACGCAACGAGCGTAATCAGCCTCAGCCTTACCTTCCATAAGTCCCGGAATCTCCTTGAACTGACGTCTAACCTCGAGCACAACGCTCTGAGCCGCTCTGTTAACAGCGCCCATTGTAAGAGCTGAGAAGAGGAACGGCAGGCAGGCACCGATGAAAAGTCCTACCAAAACTCTAGGATCGAGAAGGTCGAGCTTGAGCTCCTCACCTTGCGGCATGTATACGAGAAGTTTCTCTTTGAAGTTAGCGATAAGAGCAAGAGCTGTCATTCCGGCTGAGCCGATGGCAAATCCCTTACCTGTCGCAGCTGTTGTATTACCAAGTGAATCGAGTGCGTCGGTGCGCTCTCTTACTTCCGGAGGAAGTCCTGCCATCTCGGCAATTCCGCCGGCGTTATCTGCTACAGGGCCGTAAGCATCCGTTGCAAGAGTGATTCCGAGAGTCGAAAGCATTCCTACAGCTGCAAGTGAGATGCCGTAAAGTCCGATGCTGGCCTGAGATACATCAACAGGGCAAAGTCCGGAGCAGTAGTAAGCGATTACGATAGCAGCTCCTACGATGAGTATAGGCAGAGTCGTTGACATCATGCCTGTGCCGAGACCACTGATGATGAGCGTTGCAGTACCTGTCTGTGAAGACTCAGCGATTTTCTGAGTCGGTTTATATGTATCCGAAGTGTAGTACTCCGTGCAGAGTCCGATAAGAACGCCTGCGAGAAGTCCTGCGATTATTGCAAGATATAGTCCGTAGAATTCGATGCCGAACAGCCACCATACAAGCGCAAATGAGAATACTGCAGTGGCTATAGCCGAGAAGTTCGTTCCGCGTCTGAGAGCAGCGAGAAGGTTCTTCTGGCTGGCACCTTCCTTAGTCTGTACAAAATATGAACCGATTACGGAGAATACAACTCCAACAGCTGCCATCAGAAGAGGCAAAGCTACGGATTTAACTCCGAGTCCGGATGAGAAGAATGCGATAGCTCCGAGTGCGCATGTGGAAACCATAGATCCTACATATGACTCATAAAGGTCAGCTCCCATGCCCGCTACGTCACCTACGTTATCTCCTACGTTGTCAGCGATTACAGCAGGGTTACGAGGGTCATCCTCTGGGATTCCGGCCTCTACCTTACCTACGAGGTCAGCACCGACGTCAGCAGCCTTTGTGAAGATACCGCCGCCTACACGTGCGAAGAGCGCCATGGATGATGCTCCCATTCCGAAGGTTACCATCGCAGCTGTGATGTTCTCGAGGCTCTCGTGGAATACGAGGTCGAGTATTGCATACCAAAGCGAAATATCGAGAAGTCCGAGACCTACAACAGTGAATCCCATAACGGATCCTGCCGAGAACGCAACTCTGAGTCCTTTGTTCAGGCTCTGCTGAGCAGCGCAGGCAGTTCTGTTGTTGGCTCTGGTAGCTATGCTCATTCCGATATATCCTGACATACCGGAGAAGAATCCACCGGTAATGAAAGCAAACGGAACGTACCATGTCAGCTTATTAGTTGCAGCCATGATGCAGAGAACTGCGAACATAACTATAAAGAATATTACTACTGTACGATACTGACGTTTGAGGAACGCGCTGGCTCCTGTACGTACGAACTGTGAGATTTGCTTCATCCTGTCCGTACCCTCGTCAGAGTTAAGAACGATCTTCGCCTGCATATAAGCAAAGACCAATGCGACAATTGAAGCGATTAAGCTTATCCAGTACAGATGTGATAACAGATAATCTTGCATTTGATTTCCTCCTTAACAACCACAAAGCATTACATTGTCGTTTTGATTTAAATCGTGAATATTATAACGTAGTGCGTTATTGTTCTCAATAAAAAACAATGTATTGTTTTGTATTTTCCTCGTCAGAGAGTATAACAACTCCATTGGTATTTCAAGCGATTCTGAAAATCTTTATGTTTTTTTGACAGTAATATTCAAAATTGTTTGTAAATTGAAACAAAATTCAAAAGCATATAGTTCCACCGTAGATCATAACATTACAGTCTGTTCATATTTGTTCCAAGCACTTCGCAGCTAATGTATGATACTTCATCATAGTATGTCTCTGATTATACTCAAAGAGGTGCATACGAATTAAACATTCAAACAAGGAAGAACTCAGAAAAATAAGAAGAAGACGGCTTCGTCTGATAATCCTCAGCGAGCTAATCTTGGTTGTAGCTGCATGCTACGGAATCTACATGCAATGGAGCTACAATGTTTTAATGCGCAAA
>CACWIO010000093.1 GCA_902760855.1 uncultured Eubacteriales bacterium | reverse complement strand
CAGCCCCGACTCCGAAAGCCCCTCTATATTTAGAGCATCTCTGGATACGAAATGCTCGAATCTCTTAACTTGTTTCGCAGGGCAATCCGGATTCACGCAATGCAGAGTTCTGGTTCCCTCTTCATCCTTAATCCTGGCCTCTCCTCCGCACACAGGACAGACTTCCGGTATGTCGAGTCTGCCGCTCCTCGTAAGATTATCGCTGATTTGCGGAATTATCATATTGGCCTTGTAGACCTTAATTGTATCCCCAATTCCGAGATCGAGATCTTCCATTATATTTATATTATGCACGGAAGCCCTGCTCACCGTGGTGCCCTCGAGCTCCACAGGATCGAAAATGGCGACCGGATTTAGTAGCCCCGTCCTCGACGGGCTCCACTCTATCTCCCGGAGCACTGTCTCAGCCTGCTGATCCCTCCATTTAAAGGCTATAGAATCCCTCGGGAACTTTGCGGTCTCTCCAAGTGATACCGAGTACTCAAGATTGTCATATCCGAGCACAAGGCCATCTGATGGGATATCGAAGCTCGGTATCGACGCCTCATATTTATCTATGGCATCGATAAGGCTGTCTGAATCCACCACTTCATAGTCTACGACATCAAAGCCCTGAGTCCTAAGCCACTCCATACCCTCGGATCTCGTCTTAAAGTCCATGCCGTCCGCTCTGTATAGTGAGAATGTGTATATGTTTACATTCCTCTCGGCAGTGACCTTGGGATCCAGCTGCCTTATGCTGCCGCTGCATAGATTTCTAGGATTCTTATACTTCGCATCCGCATCCTCGATTGCGGCATTTATCTTCTCAAAGTCAGAATATTTTATAACCGCCTCGCCGCGTATCACTGTCCTGCCCTTATGGCTTATGCTCCTTGGGACATTCTTGCAGGCGAGCACATTCGCAGTGATAAGCTCACCCTCTGCGCCGTTGCCTCGGGTCACGCCCTGAACCAGTCTGCCGTTCTCATAGGTCAATGCCACAGTCAGGCCATCCAGTTTCCAAGAGAGCAGTCCCTTCTGATCTCCGAGCCAAGCGCGTAGCTCATCTCTGTCCTTGGTCTTGTTCAAAGACAGCATCCTTGTCTCATGCACGACTTTAGGAAGCCCCGCCGCAGTCTCATATCCGACATTAATCGAAGGACTGTCATCCCTTATGTACCCGGTCTCATCCTCGAGCGTGAGCAGCTCATCGTATAGCTCGTCATACTCGTAATTGCTGATGATCTCAGCTCCGTCGGTATAGTAAGCCTTGGATGCTTCATTTAGTTTTTCGACCAGTTCATCTATCCTCTTCTTTTTCAGATCATCCATCGACTTTCTCCATCTTTACGAAGCCCTTACCGAGTTTCTTCTGTCCGACCTCATCGAACATAACCGTCATGGTCTTCTCATCCTGCTCTATCAACATGCCGACGCCAAACTTCGGATGGCGCAGCATATCTCCGGTCTCGAACTCCTGCACAATCTTTTCCTTACCCTTGGTCTCCCTCTTCGATGCCCTAAGGCTGTCGAAAGGCTTGGCAGCGGGCGATCCCGCATAGCCGTCAATAGTGCCATGTGCACGGCCTCCAAAGAAATAATCACCCGTATAAGATCCCTCACCGCGAAGGCCGGTTCCGATCACGACCTTCTCGTTTACGGTCTCGTCTCCGTCCATGCAGCTCCTGTCCATCTCATCGAGGAACTCCGACTCCGTCTGGTAATCTGTCTTACCATAGAGCATGCGAGTCCTGGCACCGGTCAGGTAAAGTTTCTTCATAGCTCTTGTGATTCCCACATAACAGAGCCTGCGCTCCTCTTCCATATTGTGGTCCTCATCAAATGCGCTGATACCCGGGAATACCCCGTTCTCCATGCCGGGCATGAATACCACCGGAAACTCGAGGCCCTTCGCTGAGTGCAGCGTCATGAGCACCACAGCATCCTCGTTCTCGTCGTGATTATCTATATCCGCCATAAGAGTTATCTGTTCGAGGAATGCCGCCAGCGGACTCATCTCCTCAGCCGCAAGGCCCTCTCCCATCAGGGCGAGTCTCTCGGCCTGCATCTCCTCCTGCAAGGCGGCTACGCTTCCGTCTCCCAGGCCCTTTTCGAACTCAGCAATTACAGACTTAAACTCCATTATGTTTTCTATGCGAGCTTCGTTCTCGACCGTGCCCGAATCCTCGAGCGCTTTGAGATATCCCGAGCGGTTAAGCACATTATCATAGATATCCGAGAGCGTGAGGTTCTCCTGCTCCCCTCGCACATCCTGAATCATGCCGGTGAAATCAGAAATCGCCTGCTTTACCTTAGGACCGAATCCCGATATAAGCTCATCCTCACATAGGGCCTCGTATATGCTCTCATTATATGCATTGGCATACTCCTCGATAGCTCCAAGAGTCTTGCCGCCTATGCCTCTCTTAGGTTCGTTGATGACCCTCGGCATCGAGACATTATCATCAGGATTTTCGATGAGCCTGAGATATGCCATCACATCTTTGATTTCCTTCCTGTCGTAATATCTGAGCCCCGCGAGCACTCTGTACGGCAATCCCCTAAATGAGAATTTCTCCTCGAAACTTCTCGACTGCGCATTCTTCCTGTACAGCACCGCGAAGTCCTTGTAGTCGTAGCCTTCCTCATCTCTGAGCCTCTCGATCTCAGAGCCAATCCAGTAAGCCTCCTGCTTCTCATCATCGAAGCGCTTATACGTAATCTTCTCTCCGTCCGCTCTATCCGTCCAAAGAGCCTTCTGCTTCCTCTCCTTATTATTCTTAATAACGGAGTTGGCAAGCTTTAGGATGTTCCCGTCGGAGCGGTAGTTCTGCTCGAGCCTGACCGTGAATGCGTTGCCGAAATCGTTCTCGAAATCGAGGATGTTGCGTATGTCAGCGCCGCGCCACTCGTAGATGCACTGATCGTCGTCACCTACTACGCAGAGGTTGCCGTGTCCGGATGCGAGCATGCTCACGAGTTTATACTGCAGATGGTTGGTATCCTGATACTCGTCCACCATGATGTATTTGAAACGATTCGAGTAGTAGCTCAGAATGCTCTTTTCCTGCTCGAGTAATTTAACCGCATTCCAAAGCAGGTCATCGAAGTCCATGGCGTTGTTCTTCATAAGCTCCGCCTGATACTTCTTATACACATGGTAGATGGCCTTGTCCCTCGGAAGCCCCGCACTGTACGAGAGGAAATCATCAGGAGTCTCCTCCCTTTCCTTGCACTTGCTGATGACAGCAGTGAGAAGAGCTGCGGATGTAGTCTTATCGTCTATCTCAAGTTCCTTGATAACCCTCTTGATCAAGGTCTTCTTATCCGTCTCATCATATACGGTAAAGCCTGCCTTATACCCGAGAGCCTCGCATGAATATCTGAGTATCCTGAGGCACATCGCGTGGAAGGTCATAACCCACATGCCGCGAGTCTCGCCTACGAGTCTTTCGATACGGCTTCTCATTTCGTTTGCCGCCTTGTTGGTGAATGTGACGGCGAGTATGGAGTGCGGATCGACGCCCTGCTCCACCATATACGCTATCCTGTGCGTCATTGTGGCGGTCTTCCCTGAGCCTGCTCCCGCAAGGATTAGGACCGGCCCGTTTATCTGCCTTACGGCTTTTGTCTGTTCACTGTTTAAATTAATCATAACGTAAATATTTTAGCACATCACATTCCCCTATAGGAGAGGAATATAGTATTCCTCTCCCTTATGTATTAATAAGTTTTTAAGGTTGTTAAATTGTTGACTTTTACTATGCAGATGTTACAATTTATGTGCGGGCGTAAGTCGCGTCCGCGTCTGTAATAAAGCTTTATTATTTACTTGTAAGGAGAGTGATACCAATGGCAAATTACGTAGAAAGAGTCATCGAGCAGTGCAAAGCTAACAACCCTGGAGAGGTTGAATTTCATCAGACCGTAGAGGAAGTATTAGTTTCCCTCAAACCGGTAGTTGAAAAACACCCTGAGTATGAAGCAAACGCACTCCTTGAGAGACTTGTAGAGCCTGAAAGAGGCGTTACTTTCAGAGTAGTCTGGGTAGACGACAACGGTAAAGTTCAGGTCAACAAAGGCTACAGATATCAGTTCAACAGTGCAATCGGACCTTACAAGGGCGGTCTGAGATTCGCTCCTAATGTATATCCGGGAATCATCAAGTTCCTCGGATTCGAGCAGATCTTCAAGAACTCCCTGACAGGACTTCCTATCGGCGGCGGCAAGGGCGGCTCCGATTTCGATCCTAACGGAAAGAGCGATGCTGAAGTTATGAGATTCTGCCAGGCATTCATGACAGAGCTCTACAGACACATCGGACCTAACACCGACGTTCCTGCCGGAGACCTCGGCGTAGGCGCAAGAGAGATCGGATACATGTTCGGTCAGTACAAGAGAATCGTAGACAAGTATGAAGGCGTTCTCACAGGTAAGGGCATCCCTTACGGCGGACTCCTCGGAAGAGCAGAGGCTACAGGATTCGGTATCGTATGGTACGCAGAGGAAATGCTCAAGGCTAACGGCGAGGACTTCAAGGGTAAGAACGTTGCTATCTCCGGCTTCGGTAACGTAGCTTGGGGTACAGCTTGGAAGCTCTGGGAGCTCGGCGCTAAGTGCGTAACAATCTCCGGACCGGACGGATATGTATATGATCCTGACGGCATCACAACTCAGGAGAAGGTAGACTACCTCCTCGAGCTCAGAAACTCCGGAAAGAATATCTGCGCACCTTATGCAGAGAAATTCCCTAACGCTCAGTTCTTCGAAGGAAAGAAACCTTGGGGCGTTACTCAGGACACAGGCTGCAAGATCGATATGTTCATCCCATGCGCTATGCAGAACGACGTTCACATGGAGCATGCTAAGCAGATCGTAGAGGGCGGCTGCAAGTTCTACTGCGAAGGAGCTAACATGCCTACAACAAACGATGCTCTCGAGTATCTCATCGAGAACATGACAGCTGTAGGACCAGCTAAGGCTGCTAATGCCGGCGGAGTTGCTTGCTCCTGCATCGAGATGGGTCAGAACGCAGGCCACACTGCATTCCAGCACCAGGCTGTTTATGATCAGCTGCACCAGATCATGGTTAACATCTACAATGCTTGCGCTGGCGCAGGTGAGAAGTACTACGGCAACAAGAACGCTCTCGTTCCTGGCGCTAACATCGCAGGATTCGAAAGAGTTGCTGAGGCTATGATGGCACAGGGTCTTGTATAAACTAAAGATCTGACTAAACAAACCATTAAAAGAGACCGCTTCGGCGGTCTCTTCTATTGCACAGTTTATATCTTAATCACCTTATAGACAATGAGGGTATCCAAAAACAATTGGGGGCAGTGAAAAAATGAAATAAAGTTTGGGGGATGCCATTTTCGTACAGTAAGTTTGGGGGCTAACTTTGGGGGACTAA
>CACWIO010000092.1 GCA_902760855.1 uncultured Eubacteriales bacterium | reverse complement strand
CCTCCTGCTGAGCGCCTGCATTAATCAGCAGGTACATAGCCTGGCTCTCATCCACGTAAAGCGACGGAGATTGAGTATTGGAAATTCCGCAAATCTTGTAGTCATCCAAATTGGTGACCTTGAGCTTGCGGCCTATGAACTCTGATTGTGTATCAAGACCGACGGATTTACCTCTGCCCTCTCTGAGGAACTTATCGATGACGGCTTTATCAAGCACGACCTCATGAGGATTCTGCGGCATATTACCTTCGACTATCTGATCAGGCGTCAGCACTTTGGTCAGGGCAATCGACACCGCGAGGCTGGCCTGCGCATAGCTGGTCTGCAGGTAATCGTCCATCGGCATTGTGATGCCCTTCTTCGTATCTCCCGGCAGCACATAATCTACAGATCCGAGATCGCTCACGGCATTCATAAGAGCCTTTGTCTTATCCGGATTGGAGACAGTGACGTAGTTGCCGTTAGTCGTCCTGTAGTCCTCAGGCTTAACCTCGAGTATGCCGAGCACATTGCTCACCGCAAGGAATGTAAACATGGCGGCGAATACAAATCCCACCATCAGGAACTTCCTTACTTTCTTGAAATTGCTGACCGTCTTCCATCCGTTGCTGATCATATTGGTCAGCTTATAGATAGACGTATATCTGGCTTTATATTTCGATGGCAAATAAGCTCCGTAATCGAATGAATTCTCCTCGAAGAATGTCTCATCCATCGCAGTATAGTGCTCATCGAGCATCTCTATATTCGATGTCTCATCGACTACGTTTAATTTACCGCCCGTATCTATATAGAGGTTGTTCCCTCTGATTACTACCTTGATATCGGCCTGGCGCTCCTCGTCACTGTAGACCTTGACGGACACATCGTCCTTGCTGAAGTCCTTCTTAACCGCCATGTCCTTGAGGTAAATCTTGTTCTCAAGCTGGTAGTCGAGATAGCGCGATGAGTCGTTGTTATATGCCTTAACAATCTTACCGTCCTTCATCTCAGCGACGTGGTCTGAGTAGAATTCGGCTATATGTCTTTCGTGAGTAACGAGTATGACCAGTCTGTCGCGCGATATGGTCTTGATAATATTCATTATCTCGAGGGTGTTCGCGCTGTCTAAGTTACCCGTAGGCTCGTCCGCGATGATAATGCGAGGGTTCTTAACTATGGCTCTCGCTATGGCCACTCTCTGTCTCTGTCCTCCGGACAGGGCGCCTGCGTGACGATTTCTGTATTGGTCAATTCCGACCTTTTCGAGGCAATACCTGACTCTGTCATTGATGACCTTGCTGTCTTTGATGCCTATCATGCGCAGAGCTATAGCGACATTATCAAAGACGGTTTTATCATCCAGTAGGTTGAAGTTCTGGAATATATAACCTATCCTGGCATTTCTGATGGTGTCGATTTTGGAGCTCGAGCGCCTGGTAATCAGCTGATTGTCTATCCTGATCTTACCTGAATCGACTCTGTCGAGTCCGCCGATTGCGTTGAGCAGCGTCGTCTTACCGCAGCCCGAAGGACCGAGCAGACACACTATGCCTCTGTCAGGCAGCGTCATAGTGGTGTTGTCTATGACGTGGATCTGATTGGATTTGCCTTTATTGAAATATTTGTTGACTTTATCCAGAGTAATCATGCCTTACGCCCCCTCTCTGAAGGCCTTCATGGCACTTCTGGTGAAGATACTCCTGGAGTATCTGTTGGCGATAAGCAATGACATCAGCAGCAGCAATACTGCCAATGCGCCATACTCTACCGGTTTGATGAAATACAGCAGCTCTGTTACTGCCGGTATATTTACGATGCCTTTTTTAACCAGAACTACGAATACGATATCCAAAGCATACGCGAGGAACATCATCAGTATGAGCTCCACTCGCAGGATGTTGTCTGTGTTCTTTTTTGTGGCACCGAGTATTCTCAAAGTTGAGTAGTATTGGTTCCTGGATCTCATGATCAGCCTGATAACCGCATATGCGATGAAGAACAGAATGATAAATTCGATTATCAGTCTGCCGTAAGCGATGAGCTGTACAACCACGCTGCTGTCTCCCATCACGTCGCTGAGCGAGTCCTTGACGGCCAATGTAGTATAGCCTTGGTCGTTCAGGGCCTGAAGAGTCGCCTCGGAGTCAGTCTCCTCCTCCATATATGCACTTATCTGGAAATATCCCTTGTCAAAGAGATTGTTGAAATCCTTGTCGTTTATGAATACGCAATTATAGAGCATCTCAAACTCCTCGCGCGGCAAGTCGAGCAGTTTGTTTATATTATCGTAGGTAACAATCTCTGCTATCTTGAAGTCCGCATTGGACTCGAAGAATCTGTTGCTGACCTTAAGGCTGAAATCCTTGTCTTTTGCTTTTCCGTCTTTATAGTAGTAGGCCTGGTCTTCCAGTATATATACCTTCCCTGACGGAACCTTCGAGTTGGAGTATACGGATCTTTCGTACTCGCCGCTGACTCTGGTGCCGCCGAAGTTAAGCTCGGTCTTGGATGAATTCGCCATCATCGAGACCAGGAGATCGTTGCAGATTCTCTCGCTTGCATATACCGTCGAATAGCCGAACATCGAATAGTAAGAATTCTCATTCGTATTCTCTTCCACTATTATGCCGACTACCGTAAGAGGTTTATCAAATTCATACTTTTGAATCTGATTCATATCCTGCAGCACGACATTCTTATTGAGGAACTCGCTTCCGTCGTCAGATATGCTGTAGAGTAAATCGCTGCTCGAGTCGCATTTGATAAGAAGCTCGTAGTCGTTCTCAGGCATGCGGCCGTACATGAGCAGGCTCTCATCTGCCTGTTCTACCGGCATAACCGGTCCGTCTACGTAGTATTCTCCGAGCGTGAAGCTGACTCCGCTGTCCAAAGCCAGGTCATTCTTGACTATGCCCTTTATATTATTCGTGCTCAGTATCGTGTTGAAGTCCTCTTCGCTAAACCTGCTCTCGTCTGCCTTCTTGACTATGATACGGTCCGAGCTCGAGTTGGTGAAATACTCGCTGTATCCGAGCAGCTCCGCCTGATGCAGGCTATTGACCGTAGTCGCATATTGGCTCAGCACAGCGGTTGATACGAAGAAATAGACTATAAACAGCAATATAAATTTCGCTGGCAAATTAAACGTGTTTCGAAGGCCCAGCCTAAGCTCCGACATCTTGCGCATTTTGCGAGGTGCCTGAGTCTGCGTCCTTACTATGCGGTTGCCCTTTTTAGAAGGATTATTTCTCTCCGCTCTGCCGACTCTCTCCGACGCAACAGTCTCTTCGTATGTCGGCTCCTCAGCGTAGATGTCCTCTTCTTCCTCTGTCTTTTTAATGTATTTATCCTCGATAATCTTACCGTCGTTCATGGTAAGTTTACGAGTCACATAAGGCTCCGCCTGTTCATAGTTATGCGTAACTATGATTACGAGCTTGTCGTCGGATATCTTGCTTAGAGTCTCCATTACGCTCTCTGCGGATGCGCTGTCCAAATTACCTGTCGGCTCGTCCGCCACGATAATAGGCGCGTCCTTAGCCAGAGCCCTGGCAATTGCCACTCGCTGTTTCTGTCCTCCGGACAGTCTGGAGACTTTGGTCCTTCTGTATTCCGATAGTCCGACCAGCTCAAGTAATTCCAGAATTCTCTGTTTGCACTGGCGTTTTTTGCGCCCTGATAACAGCATTACAGCCTCTATGTTTTGATAGACGCTGTAACTGTTTATCAGATTGAAATCCTGGAAGATGTTTCCTATATATGTCTTACGATAGTTCTCATAGTCCTCAGTACCGTATGCGGTGGTGTCTTCTCCGCACACAAACATCTCACCCTCTTCATAAGTGTCGAGTCCGCTGATAACATTAAGGAGAGTGGATTTACCGGATCCACTCTCTCCTGTTATCGCTACGAACTCACCTATGTCGAGGTTGAGATCGATTCGTGAAAATCCCATGCTGACGGTGTCTTCGCCGGCATAGTATTTCGATACTTTTCTAAGCTCTATTGTGTGTGACAATTATGTGCTCCTACAATGATTGTTTTAGATCTTGTTATCACTGCCGAGTACGTTGACGATCTTGCGGGATACCATATCCTTAACTGCCTGACGAGCAGGTTTGAGATACTGTCTTGGGTCGAAGTGATCCGGATGCTCTGTCATGTACTGTCTGATTACAGCTGTCATGGCAAGTCTGATATCCGAATCGATGTTGATCTTGCATACTGCGGACTGTGCTGCTTTTCTGAGCTGCTCCTCAGGGATACCGATAGCGTCAGGCATGTTGCCGCCATACTGGTTAACCATCTTTACGAACTCCTGTGGTACGGATGATGAACCGTGAAGTACGATTGGGAATCCCGGAAGTTTCTTAACTACTTCGTCGAGTACGTCGAATCTCAGTGGAGGAGGTACGAGAATGCCCTCTTCGTTTCTTGTGCACTGCTCCGGTGTGAACTTGTAAGCACCATGTGATGTACCGATTGCGATAGCGAGTGAGTCGCAGCCTGTTCTGCTTACGAACTCTTCTACTTCCTCAGGCTTTGTGTAGCTTTCGTTACCTGCCTCTACGACTACCTCGTCCTCTACTCCTGCGAGAGTTCCGAGCTCAGCCTCTACTACTGCGCCGTGATCATGCGCATACTCAACTACCTGTTTGGTAATTGCGATATTCTCTTCAAATGGCTTCGATGACATATCGATCATTACTGATGTGAATCCTCCGTCGATGCAGCTCTTGCAAAGCTCGAATGAATCACCGTGATCGAGATGGAGTGCGATAGGAATCTCAGGATTCTCAGCTACGGCAGCCTCTACCATCTTAACAAGATATGTGTGGTTGGCATAGGCTCTTGCGCCTTTGGATACCTGGAGGATAACAGGGCTCTTGAGCTCTCCTGCTGCCTCTGTGATACCCTGTACGATTTCCATGTTGTTAACATTGAATGCGCCTACAGCATATCCGCCATCATAAGCTTTTTTGAACATTTCAGTTGTTGTTACTAGTGGCATTTTATACCTCCTTAATTGTCCCTTTCAGTGATATGATTATCTCCTCACATACATTGCGATTATACTTGAAAAGTGCCCAAATTTCAACCGAAAAGAAGAGGAACCGCGTTCGCGGTCCCTCTTTGTTTTGCTATTGATAGCCCGTACTCAGATTTACTCAGCAACGGCCCGTGCGCTGATTTACTCAGCAGGTGCGTAGAAGTCTACGAATCTTACGAGTTTCTCGTAACGTGCCATTGCAGCTTCTTCGTTCTCCTTGAAGAGTTTCTCTGCTCTTTCAGGATGCTCTCTTGTAAGTCTGTTGTATCTTGCTTCGTTCATCAGGAACTCCTGATATCCGCCTGCAGGTACCTTGCTGTCGAGAGTGAACGGGTTCTTGCCCTCTGCCTTGAGTGCAGGGTTGTATCTGAAGAGGTTCCAGTAACCG
>CACWIO010000091.1 GCA_902760855.1 uncultured Eubacteriales bacterium | reverse complement strand
TTTAAACAGCGATATCCAAAACAAGATTTACGAGGAATTCCAGAATGACGGCAATTTTCCGAGAGCTGCAGATGACAGCAAGGTGCAGGCCGCGATGGTCGTAACGGAGGTCGGAACAGGTAATATATCTGCTATGGTCGGCGGCCGCGATACAGAAGGTTCCAAACTGTTCAACAGAGCTGTGAGCCCAAGGCAGCCTGGATCTTCTATTAAGCCACTTGCGGTATACGGAGCGGCTCTCCAAAAGAGCTTTGAATATGCTGCTAAGAATCAGAAATTCCCGCTTACAGATTACGGCTTTGATAAACAAGGCACCAAGTATTGGGGAGACTACATCACAGCGAGCTCAGGCGTTATAGATGAGCCTCTAAAGATTAATGGGGAGGAATGGCCGCAGAATTTCTCAAGAAGCTATTCAGGCGGTAATTCGCTGCGCTCGGCACTGCAACAATCCATTAACACCTGCGCGGTTAAAATCGTATGGCAGGTCGGACTTGATTACTCAATAGATATGCTCAAAAAATACGGACTCAGCACTCTGGTAACTGACGAAAATGAGCAGGCTAACGACATAAACCCAGCGGCTCTTGCGCTCGGAGCGATGACTTACGGAGTCACACCTCTCGAGATGGCAGCGGCTTATGCGGTATTTCCAAATGGCGGCGTGCTGAATACACCTATTTGTTACACGGTTGTAGAAGACAGTAACGGCAAGGCTCTGATGAGATCAAGCTCAGAGGAGGTCCAGGTGCTGGATAAAGGCGTAGCATGGATAATGACAGACATACTCAAATCTGTTGTCTCAAGAGGAATTGCCGGAAGTGCAGCTATATCCGGAGTTGAGGTTGGCGGTAAGACAGGAACCACCAACGATACTTACGATGTATGGTTTGACGGCTTTACGCCTGATTATTCCGCGGCGCTTTGGATAGGTACAGACTTCAATGTTGAGATGTACGGAAGCTCGGCACAGGCTGCTGCTCTTTGGAGCAAGATAATGAGGCAGGTTAAAAATGTCAAGAACAGTGAGTATGACGGAATGCCTTCGAATGTTATCAAGCAGAATGGTGAGTATTACACCAAGGGCACCGAAAAGAACGCAGGCAATTACAAAGTGGGATCAGATGATGATGACGATGATGGCGATAATCAGACCGAAGCGAAGCCTCAAGAGAAAAAGGTAGAACAAAAGAAAACAGATACAACTAAGAAGGAAGAGAAGAAGGAAGAGCAGAAACAGGAAACTACACCTGAGAGCAAGCCTCAAAATAATGATTCTGCCTCTCAAAATCCGACAGATTCCGGAGATAGTAGCGGAAATGAAGGAGGAACTGATCAGGGCACTGACCAAGGTGGCGATCAAGGCGGAGACCAAGGAGGTGATCAGGGAGGCGATCAAGGCGGAGATCAAGGTGGTGACCAGGGCGGTGACCAGGGAGGCGATCAAGGCGGAGACCAAGACAGCGGCCCGGGCTCTAGTTCCGGAGGGAACACCCCAACTCCATAGCTAAAGAAAGGCGGCCACTTCACTGAGTGAAGTGACCGCTTTTGTATTGCAAGTGTAAAATTATTAATGCTGGACTCTTATGGAAATCTCTCCGGACTGGAGGGCTTCTTCTGTGCCATCCGGATAACGAACCTGCAGGCTGCAATCGTCGTTTATGGCTATTGCCGTTGCCTTGCTTACGGATTTGCCGGATATGATGTCTATTTCCTTACCGATTACAAATGAGCGTTTCCTGTATTCTTCTACATATTCGAGAGGATTCTCTGAGAAATAAAGCTCGGTGAAGTTCGTGAGTATTTCAGCGACGAGTTTATTGCGGCTTATATCTCCCGGCTTATCGAGCACGGAGCCGGCTATACCGGATATGGCATCCGGAAATCCGGTTTTGGGCGGGAAGAGATTGAGGCCAATTCCTACTATTGCGTATTCGAATGCGGAATCCTCTAGATTGTACGATGCTTCGCTTAATATGCCGCATACCTTGCGCCCGTCTATGAATATATCGTTGACCCACTTTATCTGAGGGCGTTTGCCTGTCATCTTTTCTATTGCTTTGCAGACGGCCACGGCACTTATGGTAGTGACCTTAACTACACCGGCATCGTCGAACTCAGGCGGCATGAGGAGGAAGCTTACATATACTCCTGTGTCGGCAGGTGAGTAGAAAGTGCGCCCGCGTCTGCCGCGCCCCTGTGACTGTGAGGTTGCGATGGCTATATATCCGCTTTTAGCTCCTTCAAGCGCCTTTTGGCGTACTACATTATTAGTGGAATCAACGGTGCGAAAAACGTCTATGGTAGCTCTCTTGCTGTATCTTTCCTTCAGATGCTCTTTGATGCCTTCTGCGGACAGCACATCCGTGTCCGGTGAGAGGCAGTAGCCTCTGTTTGTAACAGCTTTAATGTCGTAGCCTTCCTTTTGGAGTTTCTTTACGACCTTCCAAACCGCCGTGCGAGACACTCCGAGCGCCTGTGCTATTTCTTCTCCTGAAATAAAAAATCCTCTGTTTTTTTCAAACAGAGCAAGTAATGCTTCTCTTGTAGTCATAACCTCTCCGTAATGAAACCCTCTAATTATTTCTTAGTGAATCCCATACCCTATGTTTATATTTTAGCGGTTAACAAATGTATAATCAACATGTTGACAATCTAAATCGTGCTATAATTCATTTAAATCCTAAAAATAGAGCTTAGGAGGTATGAGAAATGAAGCCTGAATTACTTGCGCCTGTAGGAGGCAAACCACATCTGATCGCAGCTGTTAACAATGGTGCGGACGCCGTATATCTGGGCGGCATGTCGTTTAATGCGAGAGTTTTCGCAGAGAACTTCAGCGATGAGGAGCTGCCTGATGCTATCAAGTATGCTCACGCTCACGGCGTTAAAGTATATATGACCATAAATACGCTTGTTAAAGACGAGGAGCTCGCAAGGGCGCTTGATTATTGCAATTACATATACGGCCTCGGCGTCGATGCCCTCATAGTCCAGGACCTCGGACTTATAAGGTTGCTTCATAAATATCTGCCGGATATGCCGCTTCATCTCTCAACCCAGGGCACGCTGTATAACAAAGAAGCATTGGGCTCTGTAGCTAAGATGGGAATAAGCAGAGTGGTTCCGGCCAGGGAGCTTAGTATAGACGAAATTAGAGAACTTGCAGAGGCGGCAGCCGGCATGGAGCCGAAGATCGATGTAGAGGTATTCGTCCACGGAGCACTCTGCATGTGCTACTCGGGGCAGTGCCAGATGAGCAGAGTGCTCGGCGCAGGCTCCGGCAGGACAGGTAACAGAGGAACCTGCGCCCAGCCTTGCAGGCAAGGCTACGTGGACGACGCCGGACATGCGAGCTACGCACTGAGCCCTAAAGACCTATGCCAGCTCGGGAATTTGCCCGAGATAATACAGGCGGGCGCAGCATCTCTTAAAATAGAGGGCAGAATTAAAAGCCCTGAGTACGTGGCTACGGTTACGAGGATATACAGGAAGTACATAGACCTCTGCGACAGACTGGAAAGAGAGCATGGCAGAGATAAAGCCTCCGAGCTATACGAAGTCGAGGAACAGGATATGATGGACCTCCGCCAGATATTCAACAGGGGAGATTTCACTGAAGGGTATCTGCACGGAAATCCGGGAGATGACATACTCTCCGGCGCAAGCCCTAAGAACCAAGGCATATACCTCGGCAAGGTGGTTGCCGTAATAGATAGCGAGGATAAGGTCAGCGAAAAGGATGAAAAGGCCGCAGCCAGGGGAGCTCTAAGGCGCGGAAAGGTGCTGGCCTTCATCGAAATGGCAGATGCCGCAGTAGGGATCTCAAGTGGGGACGGCCTCGAATTCATATCCGACGATAAAGACTACCTGGTCGGTAATCCTATCGGCGGAGTTACGACATTCATCAAAGACGTAGGAGAGGGTTACTTCATAGTAGGCGACTACGATAAAGGCATAGTGCCGGGAGAGCTCGTATTTAAGGTCACCGACAGCAGCCTAAATGAAAGCTCTCTTGACGTTCCTGAGAAGAAGCTCCCTGTCACCATGCAGTTCACCGCAAGGGAAGGGCAATTCCCTGTGCTTGTAATGAACGATGTCACGGGCAATCACAGCGTGGAGATAATCTCAGACCATAAGATAGAGCCTGCGCAAAAGGTCGCGACCGACGCAGAGAGAATTGAAGACAGCCTCTCGCAGCTAGGCGGAACTACGTATACTGCCGGTTTGACCGGAATAGATGTGCAGATGGACGACGATATCATGGTGCCTCTTTCCGTCGTAAAGCGCATGAGAAGGGAAGCCGCGGATGAGCTTCTCAAATACAGGACGAAGTCTGTTCAAAAATCCCGAGCGCCTAAACTGGACAAGGACGCTCTCGCAAAGATAAAGGATGAAGAGGGGCTCGGATCGATAACACTAAAGCTCTCGGATTATCCGCTAAAAATAAAGAAACCTGTGCCGCTCGAAGACTTCATGAACGGAGATGACAAGGATACGATCCCATACATCTTAAACATCTCGAAGGGGAATTTGGACAAGTACATCCGAGAGAATTTCGATGCCATAGTCTCCAAGGTAAAAGACTCGGGCATACTCATCGGCAACCTCGGCTGGATAGAGCAGTTCAGCGAGGCGTGTGTAAAGGTATTCGCGGACTACGGCCTTAATGCATATAACAACCAGGCCGCCCTCGCTCTTTCAGAGCTCGGAGCCGCACTCTACATGCCTTCCCACGAAACCGGCATATCCGATGCGCGCGGCATCCCGCTCATGATCACCGAACATCCTGTCGATGCGGAGACATTGACGGACAGGAAAGGCAAAGCCCACCAAGTAAGGACATCCCCATCTGGAGACAAGACATTAATCTATTAAAAAAGGAGCATATGCCGTTTGGCATATGCTCTGTCTTTTAAGGGCTTTATTTAGAAAGATATAGCTGCTTGAGTGGCTTAGCGAGGAGTGCGATTACCAGCACGCAGATTATCGTGTTAGGCAGCATGTATGTGCCGTTGTAGAAGAGTGAGTATACCGCAGGATTTGCGAAATCCTCAGGCATATACTCAGCATACACGGTGACTCCGCTAATGAAGTGAATTACGAATCTCGCTACGCAGCCTACAAGGGCAGCAACAGCGCTCGTCATAAGAGTCGGGGTGCTTTCTTTTTTTGCGAAGAGTCCTGCGAGGCCGACTGCCGCATAGGCTACCGAGTAGTCGAAGAATATCGATACGATGTTGACCGCAAAACCTGCTGCCAGGAAATACTTAAGTGTTCCGAATACAAGGCCTGCGATACAGCCCCATTTGGCTCCCCACTTGAGTGCGAAGAATACGAGAGGCACCATTACGAAATCGATGGATCCGCCGAAGCCTCCGAACTCGGCTCCGATAGGAATCTTGATATAGCTCAGAACGATTGCCATCGCTATGCAAAGACCCGCCTCTGCGAGCATCCTAGTGTTAGCTTTTCTTCCCTGATTATTATTCATACAATTATTGTCATCCATTAGCATTACACCCCTCTCCTAT
>CACWIO010000090.1 GCA_902760855.1 uncultured Eubacteriales bacterium | reverse complement strand
GAGGAGAAGGAGGATTCCGCAAAGAACTCCGCCAATCATTACTCTTTTCTTCTTTAACCTGATTTCTTCCTCGGTGTTGGAATCGGCAGACAAATAGCCGCTTTTAGCCATGTTGCCGGCTACGATAGGTGCCAACACAATACCGGCCATTAACTGGCGCAGGGCATTAAAAGTCATCGGCGGCATAGCCTCATTTCCGAGCTTTTGAGATATGAATCCGCTTCCCCAAAAAATTGCCGTTAGAAGAAGCAGTAAATTGCCTTTCATTTTGTCACTCATGGCGTCAATTAAACCAAAATAATCGCTTGACTTCAAGGGGTTCGGCAATTATACTAATTGAGCGCGTGCCTTACGGGAACTGAGCGGATTCGTCCGCAAAACAGCAAGGCAACGCCAAAGCCGAAGCAGGCCTCAGAGCCGGTAGCAGAGGCGCTAATAATTTATTACTAGTTATGCCGAAAAAGAAACTTGTCAGGACAAGTCTCCAGTCGTAAATCGCAGCTGTTCGAGTTTCGTTGCTTGCAACTCTCTCTCACAGGCGATTCTGACATGGGACTTTCCATGACTCTGACGCTGCTAACGCTCGTCAATCGTCAGGATAAGTCTCCAAGTAGGCGGACCGAAACATTTCCGAGGTCCAAGCACGGGTACCCCTGGAGGACTCATACCAAGCACCCCGGAAGCAAGTAGGTAGAAAGGATGAGACTTATGAAGTCATTTATCGCTAAGCCATCTGACGTAGAGCGCAAGTGGTACGTCATCGATGCAGAAGGCAAGACTCTCGGTAAGCTCGCTGTAGAAGCAGCTTCAATCCTGAGAGGAAAGAAAAAGCCTATTTACACACCACACATTGACACAGGTGATTACGTAGTAGTCATCAACGCAGAGAAAGTGGCTGTAACAGGTAAGAAGGAAACCGATAAGATCTACAAGAGACACAGCGGTTATCCGGGCGGACTGAAAGAAACAACACTCGGCGAGATGAGAGCAAAGAAACCTGAGCAGATCATCGAGCACGCAGTTAAGGGCATGATGCCTAAGGGCAAACTCGGTCGCCAGATGTTCAAGAAGCTTAAAGTTTACGCAGGTCCTGAGCACCCACACACAGCTCAGAAGCCTGAAGAGTGGACATTCTAGAAAGGAGGAGTAGACAATGGCTAAGACAAAGACTATGTATCAGGCAACAGGCAGAAGAAAGTCATCCGTAGCTAGAGTAAGACTTCTCCCTGGAGCAGGCAACATCATCATCAACAAGAGAGACCTCGACACTTACTTCGGTGAGAAGGACGTCGTTAAGAACGAAGTTAAGAGACCTCTCGAACTGACAGGAACTCTCGGAAGCTATGACGTTATCGCAACAGTTAACGGCGGCGGCTTCACAGGACAGGCAGGAGCACTCAGACACGGAATCTCCAGAGCACTCTGCGAGATAGATGAAGAGGCTTACAGACCTATGCTGAAGGCAGCAGGATTCCTGACAAGAGACCCACGTATGAAAGAGCGTAAAAAGCCGGGTCTCAAGAAGGCCAGAAGAGCCAGCCAGTTCTCAAAGAGATAATCACACGATTGTTTCAAGAGTCTCTTGGCAGACTACGAAAGCAAACAAAGAAGAGATGCTTACCGTTACGGAAGCATCTCTTTTGCATTTATGAAAGCAGCGACTGGCAGACTATCCCGCTAAGAGCTTTAAGATAGTTGCTATTGGTGCGCCCGGCGGGGATCGAACCCACATCTACGCCTTCGGAGAGCGGTACTCTATCCATTGAGCTACGGGCGCACATTGTTTTGAATCCAAAACGAGAAAAATATCGAAAAAGATTCAAAACTGCGGCCGGAATGCGATAAAAAGAAGTACAGCTATTATTCGTCTTCGGATCTTCTCGGACGGCCCATCAATTCTTCAAGGGCGTCGTTGACATCGATCTTTCCTTTGATGACATTGTAGATCGCCTCGGCAATAGGCATCTCTACCTCGTACTTAGCTGCGAGGTCGTGTGCTGACTCTGCGGTGAACATACCCTCTACTACCATTCCGATTTCCTTGCGAGCCTCTTCAGGGTCCTTGCCCTCTCCGATGAGGCGGCCGCAGCGGAAATTGCGAGAGTGCATGCTGGTGCAGGTTACGATCATATCACCTACGCCGGAGAGTCCTGCGAAGGTCTCTGCCTGTGCACCCATCTTTACGCCGAGGCGCGTCATTTCTGCGATGGCTCTTGTGATCATGGCGGCTCTGGTGTTATCTCCGTAGCCGAGGCCGTCTATTATACCGGAACCCACTGCCATAACGTTCTTGATGGAACCGGCGAGCTCCATACCGAGCAGGTCATCATTTGTGTAGATTCTGAATCTGTTGGTAGAAAACAGATCTGCAAGTGCGTGCGCGGTTGCGTCACTCTTGGACGAAATGGATACGGCTGTCGGAACGCCGATACCTACTTCCTCTGCGTGAGACGGACCGGAGATACATGCGTATCTGTTCATGTCGATACCAATTTCTTCGGCAACCTGGGACATGCACTTTAGAGTCTTCTGCTCAATACCCTTTGCGATGTTCATCATCAAGGCGTCTTCCTTGATATACGGAAGGATGCCGGATGCGGCAACTCTGAATACCTGAGCCGGCACGGCGAAAAGAATTACGTCCGCGCCTTCAACCGTAGCTTTGTTATCATCGAGGAATTCGTAGTCGCCTTCAAGCTTTACGCCCGGAAGATAATCTACGTTTTCCATGTTTTCTCTCATGCGGTCCAGATGTGCTTTGTCTGTGTCAAAGAATCTGACCTTGCAGCCCTTGGCTGCGACTATTGTGGAAAGAGCCGTTCCGAAACTTCCGGCTCCGATAATTGCAACTGTCTTCATTTATGTCTCCTTCCATGCTGTTAATAGCAAAGTGTTGACTGATCGGATGTGGTTAATTATATTCCCAACCAATTTATTATACTTATTTTGCGATAAAAGATAAACCTCAGCAGACATATGTGATAGAATTGACAAGAATTGAAAAGCAAGATGAGGCATCGGCTAAAATAGATGCCGGACAGGGGACAAGACATAATGGCTAATAAAAATGATAAAGAACTGAGGTTTCAATTAAGCAATGATGATTATAAAGCATTCGGACGCTACCGTATACTTTTCACCAAGGGCGGAAAGAAGCTGATTAACAGACA
Source organism: uncultured Eubacteriales bacterium (assembly GCA_902760855.1). Taxonomy (GTDB): domain Bacteria; phylum Bacillota; class Clostridia; order Peptostreptococcales; family Anaerovoracaceae; genus Crickella. The sequence continues at coordinate 2,413 of CACWIO010000090.1, read as the reverse complement.
GAGACTTACATATCTGTTATCCGGCGTGCTGATTGCACTGCTCTTTACGGTCTTCAAAGTGGATCCTACATTTACAAAGCTGGCATATGTCGCAGCGGCAGTTATCGGAATCGGCGGAGCAATTGTGGCTCCGAAGCTGGTGCTGAAGCAGCAGGCTGCAGCAATTGATGCGACTGCTGACGACCCGGAGAGAGTCCATCCTGTGGAAAACATAGTCAGATTTGAGGATGATTCCATGAATACAGAAGCCGGAGATGATAAGCAGTCTTTTCTTTATTCGGACATTCAGCAGGTGGATATGACTGAGGATGCTATATATGTATGGATGAGTGACATCATGATAATGCCTCTTCCTCTGCACGCTTTTAAGAATCAGAAGGCGATGGAGGATATGTACGACTTCCTTCAGGAGAAGACTGCTAAAGCATAGCGAAAAACATAAAATTGTGTAATATCACAAAAAAATATAAACGGATAGTTGACTTAGCACATAATCATTGCTATAGTTCTACGTGAACTTATTCTATGAAAGGAGTACATTCACATGACTAAAAAGAACATGATGATGGAAATGGGAATGATGGGCATGTGCATGTGCTGCGCCAAATAACATAGGATAAGGTCATAACGAATAAACCTAAACTATGAGTTTTCTCATGTATACTACGGGGGCAGGTCGTTAGGACCTGTCCCGTTTTTATCGGTCGCGGGCGCAGCACTGAGACCGAAAGAATAAAGCAAGGAAGGACACAAATGGCAGAAAATATCATAAGTCTGCAAGGGGTGACCAAAGAGTTCACGACAAAGAGCGGGCCGGTGGTTGCTCTAAGGGACATTAATCTGGATATAGAAAGAGGAGACTCCTATGGGATCATCGGACTCTCCGGCGCCGGTAAATCCACGCTGGTAAGAACGATAAATCTCCTGGAGGAGCCGACTGAGGGCAAGGTCCTCTTCGACGGAAGGGTTCTGACGGGGCTTAAGAGCAAGGAGCTGAATCTCCAAAGAAGGAAGATTTCGATGATCTTCCAGCAGTTCAATCTGCTGATGCAAAGAGACGCTGTCGGAAATATTTGCTTCCCGCTGGAGATAGCGGGCGTTCCTAAGGCAGAGGCAGTTGCCAAAGCCGAGGAGCTTCTGAAGGTGGTAGACCTGGAAGAGAGAGCTCATTCTTATCCGTCTCAGCTCTCGGGAGGACAGAAGCAGAGAGTAGCCATAGCCAGAGCTCTGGCCTCAGACCCTGAGGTAATACTCTGCGACGAGGCAACATCGGCACTGGACCCGAAAACAACTCGTTCCATCCTCACTCTGTTGAGAAAGATCAATGAGGAGAGAGGCATCACACTCGTAGTAATCACTCACGAGATGGGCGTTATAAAACAGCTTTGCAACAAGGTTGCCGTAATAGAAGGCGGAGAGATTGTCGAGCGAGGCCCGGTCAAGGAGATATTCGCCAATCCTAAGACTAAAGCGGCCAGAAAACTCTTCTTCCCTGACGCCGGCGAAAGAGAGATGCCGCATGTGAGAACCGCAGTCAAGAACAGACTCAGGCTTGCATTTAATGAGCAGACAGCATACAAACCGATAATTGCCAACATGATTCTCGAAATCGGAGAACCCGTAAATATGCTTTATGCCAATATGGATGCACTCTTGGATGAGCAGAAGGGGCAGATGGTAATAGCTCTATCGGATGACAAAGAAATAGCCGAAAAACAGAAGGCTTATCTGATAAAAGAAGGTGTCAACTTCACGGAGATACCTGAAGACTCAGACTATTACGATTATCCCGTTAACGGGCCGGAAGGGGAGGTGAGCGAATAATGGATGCACAGACTTTGCTTAAACTTCTCGGAGAAGGTACGGTGCAGACGCTGATCATGACATTGGTCGGAACGCTGGTATCGTATATGATCGGACTTCCGGTAGGAGTGTCGCTTATAACAAGCAGCCCGAACGGAATAAGACCGATGCCTGTATACAACAAGGTTATGGGCTTTATAGTAAACGTAATAAGATCCATGCCGTTCCTGATACTCATGATTGCATTCATGCCGTATATCAGGATTCTCATCGGAACGGGAATCGGAACGGCAGCCACCACGGCAGCTCTGATACTTGCAGCCTGGCCGTTCGTAGCCAGAATGGTGGAGCAGTCACTGCTGGAAGTAGATCCGGGCGTTATCGAAGCGGCTCAGGCCATGGGGGCCAGCAATATGCAGATTATAAGAAAGGTTCTGCTGCTGGAAGCCAGACCGTCACTGCTGAACGGAGCGGCTGTAGCCACCATAACTATCCTCGGATACTCCGCCATGGCCGGTACACTCGGCGGCGGCGGCCTCGGAGACATAGCGATCAGATTCGGTCACTACAGATTCCAACCTACAGTCATGTGGATTACCATAATTGTACT
>CACWIO010000089.1 GCA_902760855.1 uncultured Eubacteriales bacterium | reverse complement strand
ATTCACCAAAAATCACATCACCAAAGAAATAAGCCAAGTCATTTTCATAGCCCGCATGGTGTGTGCCCAGCCGAAGAACGGGATGGCACATTATCATGCTTATGGTTGCCACCGCCTTCAGTAAATCTAAATTATGTTGTCGCGTCGGATTCACTTTCAATCAATGCTTCTTTCTCTGCGCGAGTGAGCTGCTTGATAGCATACTCTCTCTTCTGCGGCTCTATTTTATCTTCGAATTCTTCTGTATATACCAGCTCTACCGGCAATCTTGCCCTAGTGTACTTCGCACCTTTGCCGGAGTTATGCGTTTTAACCCTCTTCGTAACATCCGTCGTCCATCCGGTATATAAGGTGTCATCCGCACACCTGAGTATGTAAACATAGTATGTATTAGCCATGTTGTGCTCTAACTTTGAATTTGCGTACCTAATCCCTTTCAAATGCGATCCTGAACACCTTTGCCATAAGCGGGACATAAGTAGCTGCAAACACACATGCCGCAACTCCTATCACTTTCTTTTTATGTCTATCAGCTACTTGAGTCCCGGCTACCAGTCCCATTGAAAAAAGACAGAACTTAACTAGTGCAAAATCTTTCCATGTGCTCTCTTTTGCATAGCGATTTCCAATATCCAACAATTTTTTCATGCTACTTTCTCTCCCTCACTACAAATGAGAATTTGCGCATTTCTTTTCTACAGCAAACAGCTCGACAACTTGCGATTTGTATAATTCTTATTCCAATCGAAAAGCGCCATTCATAATCTCCTTCGCTCTTTCCAGATCTTTTTTCTTAACCCATATCTCATAGCTATAGGTGTCGCCATAATATTGACCGCCCCACATAGAATTAATCAAGTCTTTGCTATGTCCCAGACGTCCGCTGTTTATACTAGTAGCACCGGAATTGTGTTTGGTTAGCACCTCATACTCTATGCCTGCCTCACGCAAAGCAGACCACACCTTTGCAGTCTCCTCTGCGCTTGTATCAGCTCGCAAGAGCGCTCTGTTAAGAATTGTAATAGCCATATCTCTCCTTTTTCTCTATAAGTTATTCTTGTTTCATCGAAAGCGATATCTTCCCTCTTTTTTCGTCTACGGATAGCACCCTTACATCAACTATGTCCCCGACTTTGACTACATCGAGCGGATGCTTAACGAATCTATCCGCCATCTCGGAGATGTGCACAAGTCCGTCCTGGTGCACTCCGATGTCCACAAATGCTCCGAAATCCACTATGTTCCTGACCGTTCCTTTCAGCATCATATCCGGCTTTAGATCTGACAGCTCGAGCACATCCGATCTGAGGACGGGTGCAGGTGCCGAATCTCTCGGGTCCCTTCCCGGCTTTTCGAGCTCTCCTGCAATATCCGCAAAAGTGTACTCTCCGATTCCGAGCCTGTCTGCGAGATTAGATTTCCCGGCGATTCCCTTAACCCTTCCTTCGAGTATGTCCTTTACCTCATAACCGCATTCCTTAAGAATGGCTTTTGCAGCTGCATAACTCTCCGGATGAACCGCCGTAGCGTCCAGCGCCTCGCTTCCTCCGTTTATCCTGAGAAAGCCGGCGCATTGCTCGTAAGCCTTAGGCCCGAGCTTTGCAACCTTCAGGAGTTCTCTTCTTGAATTAAATCTGCCATTCTCATCTCTGTATGCGACTATGTTGGTGGCAAGCTGCTTACTGATGCCCGATACGTATCCGAGAAGCGAAGGAGATGCGGTGTTAAGATCCACACCCACCATATTTACGCACTTCTCAACAACTGCGCCCAGCGCTTCGCCGAGTTTTTTTTGATTCATGTCGTGCTGATACTGTCCGACACCTATAGCCTTGGGATCTATCTTTACAAGTTCCGAGAGAGGATCTTGTAGGCGCCTGGCAATTGAAGCCGCGCTCCTTTCTCCGACATTCAGCTTCGGATACTCCTCGCTCGCGAGTTTGCTCGCAGAGTACACCGAAGCCCCTGCCTCATTTACTATTACATACTGCAACTTCCTGCCGCGTCTACTCGACTCATATTTCTTTATAAAGTCGGCAATTATCTTCTCTGACTCTCTGGAAGCAGTACCATTTCCGACAGAGATGATATCGATTTCATATTTATCGCAAAGCTTCTCGAGGGTCTTCTCCGTCTCGGCTATTTTGTTTTGCGGCGCAGTCGGGTAAACCACTTCTGTCGCAAGTATCTTTCCTGTCGCATCGCAGACAGCAAGCTTGCAACCCGTCCTAAACGCCGGGTCCCATCCCAGCACTGTCTTCCCCGCAAGAGGAGGCTGCATCAGAAGTTGCTCGAGGTTGGAGCCGAAGACCTTAATAGCCCCACTCTCCGCCTGCTCTGTCAGTTCGGACCTTATTTCAGTCTCTATGGATGGTGCTATAAGGCGCTTATATGCATCGGATATGGCATCCGCCACGTACCCAGCACAGACATCACTGACCTTGCGCAAGACTTTTCTCTCGAGGTATTCAAGTATCTCATCAGAAGGTGCGTCTATAGCAACGCTAAGAACCTTCTCCTTCTCTCCTCGGTTTATAGCCAGCACCCTGTGTCCCGGTATTTTAGATACCGCTTCACTGTAGTCAAAATAGTTTTCATATACCGAGCGTTCCTCGGCCTCGATAATTTTCTTTCCTTCTGCTCCCGGCTTACAAGTAATATGGCCTTTAGCCTGAGTCCTCTTTCTTATCCACTCTCTGAAATCTGCATCGTCCGAGACATCGCCTGCAATGATGTCTTGTGCCAATGCTATAGCCGTCTTTGCATCCAAAACTTCGTTCTCGGCAGATATGTATTTTTCTGCCTCATCCATAGGATCGGATGCCGCATCTTTAGACATGAGATAGTCCGCAAGGCCCTGCAATCCCTTATCTCGCGCAATATCTGCCCTGGTCTTTCTTTTGGGTTTATACGGTCTGTACAAATCCTCGAGAGCTGCCGCGGTCATCGTAGATTCTATCTTTGCGCGAAGTTCATCTGTGAGTTTGCCCTGCTCATCTATGGATGCGAGTATGGTCTCTTTTCTCTCCTCGAGGTTTCGCAGGTATTTCAGCCTCTCATCAAAGAGCCTGAGCATTTCATCATCCATAGCACCTGTAGCTTCTTTACGGTACCTGGCTATAAACGGAATAGTGCAGCCGCTGTCTATAAGATCAACGACTGCCTCTGCCTGCCATAGTTTTATACCGACATCTTCGCTTATTATCTTTAAAATCTCTGTATCTTTCATATGATTTATCTCGATTTTTCTTATTTTCCTTTCATCATCATAAACTCTTCTACCTGGGCCCTGCTTTTAAGCGCCGCTCCCGCGCCCACCGCTGTGCTGCATATAGCACCGCAGGCATTTCCGAACTCAAGCGCTTCCCTGTTGCTGCGTCCTCTTAGTATCTCCGTCGCAAAGCCTGCCAGGAAATTATCCCCCGCACCCGTCGCATCCACAGCGTCTATACCATATGCCGGCAGATAGATCTCCTCATCCTTATTCTTAAAGAAGCATCCCCGGCCGCCAAGTTTTATAACCACATTGCGCGCACCTTTGGCAAGGAAAACATCCGCCATGTCCTCAGGCTCGTCCTCCCCCGTGCAGTAGCGTGCCTCATCCTCATTAGGTGTGATGTAGTCAATCAGCGGCAGCGACTCCGCTATGTCATTCAGATTCATTTTCGTAAAATTCGGTAGCTTAGTATCGGCAAAGACTAAAATGCCCTTCTCATGCGCCGCACTTACGACAGCGTGCACAACTTCGGAGTCATCGAAAGGTGCCCTAAACAGAGATCCCAGCACTATAGCCTTAGCACCCTCGAACATCTCCGGATGCATCTCAGGATGGAAATTGTATCTGTGAGCGCTGTTAGTAATCGATTTGCGGCTTCCGTCATCTGCCACGAACATCGTGGTAATCGGCGTAGCATGCTCGTCCGAACGTAGCACGGAGCTCACATCCACATTGTGTCTATCGAGCTCCCACGCAATTATGTCCCCCGCAACGTCGCGTCCGAGGTGGCTGAATATACCCGTCCTCACGCCAAGCTTAGCTGCGGCAATCGATCCGTTGACAGCCTCTCCCCCGATATTCAAGGAGCAGCTCTCAGCCCTATATCCCGTCACCGAAATAGGCTCAGGCTCGAATCCTTTTATTATCGAGTCCATAATCGCAATACCGATGAATACAATGTCAGGTCTTTCTCTGTCCATACCTGTCACTCTCTGTTATTTCTTATTCAGCGTATACCCGGCGAGAGCACCAACCATTCCCCCGAGTATATGACCGAGATTTGAGACATTATCAGAGACAAACATCCCTTCGTACACCTGCTGCCCGATAAAGATGATAGCAACGAGTATCACCGTCAGCGGAATCTCTCCTTCTTTGAAGCTGGTAAACGACGTCATCATTATGAAGGCGAACACGACGCCGCTTGCCCCGCAAAGAGCAATACCCGGGAAGAACATCCATGTGACAACGCCCGTCACGAGCCCGGTCACAAGAATGACTTCGATAATTGCCCTCGATCCGTACTTCTCCTCGAGCATCGGTCCGAGCAGCAGCATATACATCATGTTCCCTATGTAGTGGCTCCAGCCCGCGTGTCCCAGCACATGGGTAAAGAACCTCACATAGGTCATAGGAGATGTCAAGGACGAGTGATAAGTAGTAAAAAGCAACTGATTACTGACGCCTGCCGTCAGATAATTAGCTACCATTACTCCAAGGCTTATTATTACAAACCCCAGCACAATCGGGGAATTGAAAGTTATTCTTCTCTTCATGCTATTTAAATATCTCTGTTCCTTTCTGTCCCAATACTGATTATACACAAAAAGGCGCCTTCTAATTAGATATTGTCATGTGACTCATCAATAATACCTTTAATCAGCTTGTCAAGTTCGGAGCCCTCCGTATAATCCGCCGGGGCGTAGCATCCGATTCTGTTCTCCGCGAGCAACCTCTCCACCCTAGACACATCACCGGTTTTAGGATTGTACACGCCAATAGAATGCCCGTCGTAGGAATGCACGAGTTTCATGCACGGAATGTCAGTCTCGCTGTCTCCTATGTAAACAATACTCTTAAACGGCACTCTAATCTCATCCGGTGCGAAGTAGTCATTTACTCTGTCATCATTTACATCCAGCACTCCTTTTGAAATTCTAAACAAGAACTGGGTCTTATTCGTATAATTCACGACCTGAGCCGGCCATATAGCCACGCCGTCCTTGTCATAATAAAACGAACTTGCATAGATTTTGGTGAACTTGCCCCCTATGCATGTTCCCTCGATCATTTCCTTGAGGCCTGAGGATATGATGTAATGCTCCACAATAACTCCATGCTCTTTACCATATCGGCAAATCCTGTCAAACCAATCGGCAACACCATCATAGAGTTCAACGCTCGCTCCGTACTTGGCCAGCATGTCTCGTCTGAATATCTCTTTTCCTCTTGCGCCTTTGAGCATGAGGTACATCCATGCGAGATTGGAGTCCATGTCGTTCTCGCAGGCCAGCTCGTTCGTCTCACGCCAGAACTCATCTTGGTTCTCATAATGAATCGCCTGTAGATACCCCTGTGCCTGCATATTGTCCGGCGACAGAGTTTTATCGAAGTCATAGCAAATCGCCAGTACCGGTCTGTCCTCTTTGGTCTTTATGTTATTGCATTTTCTCATCTTGAGTATGCTCAACATATCTTCCGGCAAGCGAGCTTCGCACTCTGCTTTGAGCTCGCCTGGGACACCGTAGTATGCCTCCGCGATTGAGCCTGCTATGCATGTCAAGGTGTCACAGTCTCCGCCGAGAGACACCGCCGTCCTTATTACATCCTCCAAGTTCTCGCCCTCAAGGAAGGCAGTTATGGCCTCGGGAACAGTCTCCTGACATGACTCCACGTGATGATAGCTCGGTCTAATATCATCACAGCTTCTGCTTAGATCATATCCGAATTCATCGATTATATACTTCTTTATCTCATCTTTAGCACTTCCTCTTCTGGCCATAAATATCGCTGC
>CACWIO010000088.1 GCA_902760855.1 uncultured Eubacteriales bacterium | reverse complement strand
CGGCTACATGTGTAGGCTGCGAGAGGAACCTCTGTATCTTACGCGCTCTGTATACCGTAATCTGGTCTTCCTCCGAGAGCTCATCCATACCGAGTATGGAAATGATGTCCTGAAGCTCTGCATATTTTTGGAGTATCTCCTGCACCTTACGAGCCACCTCGTAGTGATCATTTCCCACTATGTCTGCCTCAAGAATTCTTGATGTCGAATCAAGAGGGTCTACCGCAGGATAAAGTCCCATTTCCGCTATCTTACGAGAGAGTACTGTCGTCGCATCGAGGTGGACGAATGTAGTGGCAGGCGCCGGGTCTGTGAGGTCGTCCGCAGGCACGTAGACGGCCTGTACCGACGTGATGGAGCCCGCCTTCGTGGATGTGATCCTCTCCTGAAGGGCTCCCATCTCGGATGCCAGCGTAGGCTGGTATCCGACTGCGGACGGCATACGCCCGAGTAGTGTAGATACCTCTGAGCCTGCCTGTACAAATCTGAATATATTGTCTATGAACAGCAAAACGTCTTTGTTTTGCACATCCCTGAAATGCTCTGCCATAGTAAGTCCGGAAAGACCCACTCTCATACGCACGCCCGGAGCCTCATTCATCTGACCGAATACCATCGCGGTCTTGTCCATTACTCCGGCCTCGTTCATCTCCTTCCAGAGATCATTACCTTCTCTTGATCTCTCACCTACTCCGGTGAATATGGAATATCCGCCGTGCTCCATGGCTACATTGTGTATGAGCTCCTGTATGAGCACTGTCTTACCTACGCCGGCTCCTCCGAAGAGTCCTATCTTACCGCCCTTGGCATACGGCTCGAGAAGGTCGATTACCTTAATGCCCGTCTCCAGCATCTCTACAGCCGGACTTATCTCATCAAATTTCGGAGCTTTCCTGTGTATGGATGCCCTCTCCACATCAGCGGGAATCTCAGCGCCTCCGTCTATAGGTTCACCGAGCACGTTGAACATCCTGCCCAGCACAGCATCGCCTACAGGCACCTTAATCGGAGAGCCCGTAGCCACGACCTCCATGCCCTTTCTCATGCCTTCGGATCCCGCAAGCATTACGCATCTGACCATATCCGATCCGATGTGCTGCGCGACCTCCATCGCCAGAACTCTGCCGTCTATCTCGACCGTCAACGCGTCGTTAATCTTAGGCAAACTTCCCTTCTCAAAGAGCACGTCTATTACAGATCCCGAAACTTGAACTATCTTTCCGTTCATCAATTCTCCTTTAAGATCCTATTTCTTCTTTTTCTTGCGTTTTAAACTCCTCGCACCCGAGGAAACCTCCGTTATCTCTTGTGTTATCGCATTCTGTCTCAAATGATTGAACTCAAGAGTAAGTTTGTCGAGTAGCTCGCTGGCATTCTCATTGGCGGCATCCATGGCCATCATCCTCGCGCTTTGCTCTGACGAATAGCTGTTGACCAGCGCCGCATATACATATCCCATCAGGTATGACTGAAGCGACCTGTCGAGCACAGTCTTCATATCCGGCTCATAAGTGAATACCTCAGCCGCCTCTATCGCATGCTCATCTCCCTCATTGACAAAGTCGTCTTTATCAAAAGGAATAAGCCTGTCGTGCATGGCAATCCCCGCGCTCATGCCTCCCGTATACTCTGTGTAGCACACATAGAGCCTGTCATACTCCGCAGCGTCGAATCCCAGTAGCATCTCTCTTGTAATTGCCCTTGCCATGGCGAGCGAGGGCTCATTCATAGAATGCGAGAACTGCTCGTACACGTTATATCCGTGAGTCCTGAAGTACCTCCATCCGTAGTCTCCAACGACATACAGATGATACTCGTCGCTCCTGTCAATTAAAGCCTGAGTCTCCTTGATGACGTTCTGGTTGTACGCACCCGCCAGGCCTTTATCCGCAGTGATTACGAGTATGCCCACTCTGCCGCCGGGCACATCCTCATCCACGCTCGAGTCGTGATATCTGCTGTGTATATTTGCATCAAAGGCGAATATCCTGTGAATCTCGCGCCTGAGCAGATCGAAGTAAGGCTTCGTATTCTCCGCGTCCTTCCTGGCTTTACGCATCTTAGTCGATGCGATCAGATACATCGCATTCGTTATCTTTTGCGTATCCCCGACGCTCTTTATTCTGTTCTTTATCTCTTTAGTCGAAGCCATTCCTGTACTCAGCTGAAATGTCTATGATCTCCTGTTTCAATTCGTCGTCCATCACGCCTTCTCTGTCAATGCGCTCGCAAATCTCCGCATGCTCACGCTCGAACATCTCGATAAGCCCCGCTATGAACTCGTCCACCTTATCCGTGGCAATTCCCTGCATAGTGTGGGCAAGCGCCATAACAAGCGTGATGACCTGCTCGTGCTGCGTTTTAGGCTGGTACTGCGGCTGTCTGAGCATGCGCATAAGTCCCTGTCCGTACTCGAGCTGTCTCCTGGTCTGATCGTCGAGATCCGAGGCAAACTGAGTAAAGACTTCCATCTCGCGGTATTGCGCGAGGTCGATTCTCAGAGTTCCTGCGGCCTTCTTCATAGCCTTGGTCTGAGCGTCTCCTCCTACACGGGATACCGAAAGTCCTACGTTTACCGCAGGTCTCTGTCCCGAGAAGAAAAGATCTGACTCCAGGAATATCTGACCGTCCGTAATTGAGATTATGTTGGTCGGAATATATGCGGATACATCTCCTGCCTGCGTCTCGACTATAGGGAGGGCCGTAATCGAGCCTCCTCCTATGTTATCCGAAAGCCTTGCGGCCCTCTCGAGCAGTCTTGAGTGCAGATAGAATACATCTCCCGGATAAGCCTCGCGGCCCGGAGATCTGTCAAGCAGCAGCGATAACGCTCTGTATGCCACCGCATGCTTCGATAAATCGTCATATATTATCAGGACGTCTTTACCCTGGTGCATGAAATACTCCGCCATAGCACAGCCGGCGTACGGCGCTATGTACTGAAGCGGCGCCGGATCCGATGCCGAAGCAGTTACTATAATCGAGTAATCCATCGCATCGTGCTTCATCAGCGACTGCTGCATGTGCACGACAGCTGAGTTCTTCTTACCAATGGCTACATATATGCATATGCAGTTCTTGCCCTTCTGGTTGATAATCGCATCAGATGCAATCGCGGTCTTACCTGTCTGCCTGTCTCCTATGATGAGCTCTCTCTGTCCTCGACCTATAGGGAACATCGAGTCAATCGCAAAGATACCTGTCTCAAGAGGTGTGTCTACCGGCTGCCTATCTATAATCGACGGCGCCTGAGCTTCAACCGGCATATATCCTGCGGCCTCAATCTCACCGAGCCCGTCTATTGGCGTACCGAGAGCATCCACAACTCGCCCGAGGAATCCCTCACCGACCGGTGTGCCCGCAGTCCTGCCCGTCCTCTTTACGGCGGAGCCCTGGACTACGTCTTCATCTTCATTAAAGAGCACGCAGCCTATCTCGTCTTCTCTGATATCCTGCACCATGCCCCTGACACCATCGGCGAATATAAGGATTTCTCCGAAGGTGACCTCTTCGAGGCCGCTCACCGTGGCAATTCCGTCGCCTACAGTCAGAACCTCTCCGATTTGCTCTGCATATGCCTCGGGAGTCCACTCGTTAATGGACTCTTTAATCAGAGGAATTATATCTCCCTGATCCGTCGGTACTCTGACCAATGTCTCCTTAAGCTGCCTCAGCCTTCCCATGAGAGACCAGTCATAAACGTCCGAGCCTACCTGCAGTCTAAAACCGCCCGCATATTCATCGGACTTTATCCATTCGAGCTCTGCTTCAGCGCCGTATTTATTCTTAAGGAATTTCCCGAATCTTTCCTTTTGCTCCTTGCTCGGCTCTTCGAGAGAGTACAAAAGGGCTTTCAGGATCTTTTCATCCTTGATCATTTGTCTTCACCCTCCGCAGCATCGAGGAATTTATCGAATACATCCTTATCCGACTCCCCGATAGCCAGCTTCTCCATAGCCTCGCTGATGAGTTTCGTTATGTCTTTTTGCGCAGATGCAATTATCTTGCCTTTTTCTGCTTCCGCCTCAGCCTTAGCGTCGCTGATTATCTTATCGGCTTCGGTCTTGGCTGCCTCAAGTCTGCGCTTCTTCTCTTCATCAATTTCCTCTCCGGCTTTGCTTCTCTCCGCCTTAATCTCTGCATCGAAAGACTTAAGCTTGGACTCATATGTCTCCTTGCTTGACTCAGCATCCGCAAGAGCCTTCTCAGCAGCGCTGTCCATCTCGGCATAGTGAGCCTCTCTGCCGTCCATAAAGTCCTTTACCGGCTTATAGAGCAGGACATATAGGGCTCCGAAGAGTATTGTGAAGTTGAACAGATGTAGCAGTATCTGCTGCCAATCTACATTAAGTGGTAAACCTGTCATTTCGTTCTCCCGCTCTTACAGTACGAAGATTATAAGAATTACTACGAGCAATGCGTAGATGATGGCTGTCTCGATGAATACCAGTCCAAGCATGAAACTCGTTCTGATCTTACCGTCGGCCTCAGGCTGCCTTGAGATACCCTCAACTGCCTTTCCTCCGAAAATACCCATGGCGATTGCGCCACCGGCAGCAGGAATACCAATGGCAATAGCCGCAGCCAAAGCCTTGATTCCCAGCACGCTCATCCCTGCACTTGCGGCAGCAGCCTCTGCATTCTCAGTTGCAGCAAATACTCCCATGCTCGCAAATGCACCGAGGGCGAGTATCATCACGCCCAGCATGATAGCAATTCTTTTGAGGTTCTTTAGATTAAGCATCTTGGTTCTCCTTACGTTGATTAATAGAGTTTGATATATCTTTATTGCGCTTCTATGCGGATGCAGCTTGATCCGCTTCTGCAATTACTGTTTTGTCTTTGGCTTTTTTCTTCTTAGGTTTCTTTTCGGACTTCTCTGCGTTCTCACCATAGAACATCGAGGTCAGCATGGTAAGTACGTAAGCCTGAATGAGTGCGTGAAGCAACGTGAAAAGCACGCCTACTATTATCGGAAGTCCGTAGCTGAGAGCCGAGTAATAATATACGAGCTCAGTTACCAAGGCTCCCGAGAGCAGCGCTCCGAACATACGGAAGCTCATGGAGATAGGCAGTGAGAAGTCTTTCAATGCCTTGCCGACTCCTTTAATACCGTTTACGGCAACTCCTCCCGACATTATCACGAGATATGACAGGCAGCCCATCATGATGGCTCCGTTTATGTCAGCCAAAGGCGCCGGCAGTGAAATCGGGTGTCCGTTTGTGGTTATCGCCTGGATTCCAAAGAGCTCGAATATGGTACCGGTGAAGATATATGTACCGGCAGTAAAGATATACGCCCCGAGGAATTTGTTCAGATGATGCGAGTTGCTCTTGGCCATTCCGTCGAAGAGTCCGACAGCAGTCTCCAGTAACATCTGGAATTTGCCCGGCACGAGTTTGAAACGCGGAATAACAAAAAGCCTGCATATCAGTGCAAACAGAATCAGAATTCCGCTTACAACAAATGCAGCTATTAGCCCCGGATTTACATCCTTAATTCCGAAAAGGCTGACCTTGTTGAGCTCGTGCATGACGGCATCCTGCATCATCTCCTGCACGGTCTCATGCTTCTCTCCGTGTCCGCCCGTGAGTATCGATCCCAAAAGGAAGACCCCGGCGAGCACAGCAAACACAATTATTGCTTTTTTTCTATCTGCTTTCGTCATGTATTTCTCCTTCTGAAAACACAATTAATTTTAACATTTTTTGTGTTTTTTGCATATAGAAAGCAGCTTCAATATTGGCTTGTCTTTGTAAATATACAAGACACGAAAAAGCCCACCCTTGCACACATCATGCGTACGTAGGTGAGCTTTGTCATCATTATGCTTTAGACGAGTTCGAGATAAACTACTTCAGCATTATCTCCCTGTCTAGGTCCGAGCTTGAGGATTCTTGTATATCCGCCGTTGCGGTCCTCATATCCCGGAGCGATCTCATCGAAGAGCTTTGTCACAACGTCCTCGTCGAAAACGTACTCGAGAACCTGTCTTCTTGCGTGAAGGTCACCCTTCT
>CACWIO010000087.1 GCA_902760855.1 uncultured Eubacteriales bacterium | reverse complement strand
CTGACGCTGTTCGGAAAGTATGTCGGAACGCTCAGGGAGCCGGGATTCTTCTTCGTGAATCCTTTCGCGAGATACAATAACCCGGCATACGATTCGCAGGCATCGACCGAAGTAACGACTGAGCAGACCATGCCCGGCAAAAGTCTCACCTTCAAGAGCAGCAAGACCGGTACCCCAAGGTACAAGAAAACAGTTTCTCTGAAGCGCGCGACTCTCGATAACGGCACCCAGAAAGTAAATGATGCGCTCGGCAACCCTATCATCATAGGTGCTGTAGTTCTCTGGCATGTCGAAGATCCGACCAAGGCCGTATTCAATGTTGAGAATTACACCGAGTTCCTCTCAATTCAGACGGATTCGACCATAAGAAACATGGCTCGCCTCTACCCTTACGATGTATTCGACGACGGCCTCGATGATGATCAGGACGGCAAAGCCGAGCAGACTCTCCGCGGAAGTTCCCTCGAGATTGCAGAGAAGATGCAGGTCGAACTCGCAGAGAAAGTCGCATTTGCCGGCCTCGTAATCGAGGAAGTCAGAATCACTCACCTCGCCTATGCTGAGGAAATCGCTGCTGCTATGCTCCAGAGACAGCAGGCAGCAGCCATTATCGCTGCTCGTGCCAAGATCGTAGACGGTGCAGTCAGCATGGTTAAGATGGCCATAGATAAACTCAATGACGAGGACATCGTAAATCTTGATGAAGAGAGAAAGGCTCAGATGGTATCCAACCTGCTCGTCGTACTCTGCGGTAATAAGGATGCTCAGCCTATAGTCAACAGCGGATCCATCTACTAATCTGAAAAATGAAAGATACAGATACGAAAAACAGAATAGACGAAAACGCTCTGGATGAACGCGAGCTAAAGCTCCAAAAGCGCAAGGATAAGCTCGACGCCATGGAGGCTGAGCTTAAGGAGCGCCAAAAGAGCATAAGCGCTGCCGAGGCTAAACGCAAACAAATAGTGCTACGTCTGCCCGAATCTCTTTGGGCGGACATAGCACGCTGGGCCGAAGACGACTTCAGATCCATAAACGGTCAGATTGAGTACCTCCTGACCAAATGCGTTAAAGAGCGCAAGTAGTTCCATAAGAAAACAGAGGGCCCTGCCCTCTGCCGAAGCGGCCGCTAGACATGCGAGCCGCTTTTTTATGCCTTTAAGAATATGTCCCAATAGTTATATGCCTACAACAATTCTTTTATTATTTTCGGAATTCTCCTAGCCTTATCCTCCGGACAGGCCGCAACGGAAACTCTAGCGCCGCCAGCCACAGGTATGAGGAAGATGTCGCGCTCCGCGAGTTTGTCGCAAAGCGCATCAGGATCCTCGCAAGGCACCGTCACAAAGAATCCTCCGGTGAACGGCACTATCTCAAGCCCCTCTTTTGCAGCTTCTTCGGCAAACGCCCTGCCCCTTGCGAGCAGTCTGTCTCTCCATTCTTTCCTCTCGGCATCCGTCTTCTCCATGAGCCTCGGATCCGCATAAATCTCCTCGATTACCACCTGAGGCGCCCTCGGAGAATTAGACCAAGTCGTCCTGGCTGTGAACTTCGCAAGCTGCTCGAACTCATCAGCGAGCTCCGGGCTGTGCGCCAGGCAAATCATCGCTCCGCATCTGAATCCGTACATCGTAAATGTTTTAGATGCGCTATAGGCGATTATCGGGAGCACATTCGCCCTCAGATTATCCAGCACCGAAAGGAACTCCCTTATCTCATCAGGCTCTCCCGCATAGTCCATATATGCCGCATCGACCACGAGCGCGATCTTCTTCTCAAGATCCGCCGCATCGAGCACCTTTTTAACCTCATACCAATCATCCATAGACATCGAGTAACCGGTAGGATTGCCGGCAGGAGTGTTGAGTATGATTACGAGATGCTCTTGGTTCCTGAGAAGCTTGCTGACCTTATAGGCAAAGTCCTCTTTATTGAAGCGTCCCTCCGCATCGAACATCTGAAAAGTCTCGAGAGCCTTACCCTGCTGCGAGGCAATGCTCTTATATGGTCCCCAGTACCAATCATGCGTGAGCACGCGGTCCCCCGGGCATGAGTAATTGGCCATCGCATTGCTGATAGCTCCCGTGCCGCCCGGCGTTGCAACCACGCGGACAAAGCTCTTAGGCTCAAATCCGCCTAGCGCGGCCTTCTTAATAGCCTCTCTGAAACCCGCAGTGCCCTCTATTGGAGCATAGGCCGCGAAGTCCTCCGCAGCGAGCGTCCTAAATGCCTCATCAACAGACTCGAGCACCACAAGGCGTCCCTCATCGTCATATAGCGCGCCGAGAGTCGCATTTGTAACAGCAGCTGCGCCCTTCTCGGCTATAGCGGCATTGGCCTTGCCGGTCGCCGCAAAATTCTTATCTTCCTTTGGTATCTCTCTGCCGTTATATGCAGCTAAGCTCTTCTCACTCATTTTATCTTCTCCGCTTTCTTTTCCCTTATCTTTTCCTCTGTCTTCTCCCGGCCTCTCATCAGCACGGCCGACCACAACCCTCTTTATCTTCTCACCGAGCCCCGAGTACTTAGCCTCATACTCAGTCTCGATGTTCAAAGCATTGAGCTCAGGGTCCGCATGTAGGTCCCTCGTAATCTCAAATATCTTAAGGTCCGCGGCGGCAATCTCCGAAATCGACCATTCGAAAAGCCCCGTATTATCCGTCTTAAAAATGAGCCGCCCGTCATCTGCCAGCACCCTAAAGTACGATTTCAGCCTGTCACGGTAAGTCAGCCTCCTCTTGTACCAATAATTCTTAGGCAGAGGATCGCTGAAATTAAGATACATGCCAGTAATCTCACCCTCGGCAAACCACTCATAGAGGTCCCCCGCAAGCTCCGGCACAAATCGCACGTTTTCGAGATTTTTCGCGCGAATCTTCTCCATCGCACGCAGCATCACGCTTTTGTTGCCTTCAATCGCAACGAAGAAATGCTCCGGCTCTCTCTCGGCAATCTCAGAAATGAATTTGCCCTTGCCGCAGCCAATCTCGATGTAAAGAGGCTTGCCGCATGCGAGCTCGTCCCAGCGCCCAGGCATCTCCTCGGGAGCCGCAACAATCAAGTCCTCGTAGGCCTCGTATTTATTATCTAAATTCCTAAGTCTTCTCTGTCTCATATCTACCTGTATTCTCACCGCACCTTCTTATATTGGCACGTTTATAAACCTTGATAACACTATTGCTACCAAAAATACAATCACCAGCAGCGCAGCTATCGCATCTCCTCTGTGAAACCTGATTTGATTCATCCGCGTCCTGCCCGAGCCCCCGTGGTAGCACCTGGCCTCCATGGCAAGCGCGAGATCCTGCGCTATCCTAAACGAACTTATGAAAAGCGGAATCAGTATAGGGATCAGAGCCTTAGCACGCCTTATGAGATTCCCCGACTCAAAGTCCGCACCTCTGGCCTGCTGCGCCTTTATTATCTTGTCCGTCTCCTCCATCAGAGTCGGAATAAACCTAAGAGCTATGGTCATCATCAGAGCTATCTCGTGACTCGGTACTCCGATCTTCGAAAACGGTTTCATGAGTTTTTCGAGGCCGTCCGTCAGCTCTATTGGCTTGGTGGTCAGAGTCATAAGCGACGATCCGATAATCAGCAGCACCAAACGCACCGCCATAAAGAACGCCCTATTCACACCCTCTTCAGTGATGCTAAGGAACTTCCACTGCCACAGTACTCTGCCGTCCACCATAAATAGGTTAATCAGGAAGGTGAAGGCAATTATCATAAAGACCGCAGTAAGTCCGCGGAATATGAACTTCACCGGCACCTTCGACACTTCGATCACAGCGAAGAGCGCCGCGCCGGCTATCAGAAAACCCCAGAAATTCTTCACCACAAAGAGCGCGACTATGTATATAAGTGTCGCTATTATCTTGGTCCTCGCATCCAGCCTGTGGACTGCAGAGCTACCCGGATAATACTGTCCCAGTGTGATGTCTCTTATCATTTAAGCGCTACGCCTTCTCCTTGATATTCCTAAACTTCTGTATATCTTCGGCAAGCCCCTCTATGCTTAGCGCCTTGCTCTCAAACTTCGGAGCCCTCTCCTTGATCCGTCCTGCAATCTCCTTAGCAGGCGGCACCGAAAGCCCCATCTCCCTTAGCTCGTCCCCTCTTGAAAATACATCCTCAGGCGAGCCATCCATTACGATTCTTCCGTCCTTCATTACGAAAACTCTGTCCGAAAGCTCCGCAATATCCGACATATTATGCGATACGAAAATGATGAGCAGGTTCATTTCGCTCTGCACCTTCTTAATCATATCGATTATGTCCTTGTGAGCCGCAGGATCAAGTCCCGCAGTAGGCTCATCCAGCATGAGTATCTCAGGCTCCATCGCAATTACTCCTGCAATCGCAGCCCTTCTCTTCATGCCGCCCGAGAGTTCAAACGGCGACATCTCGGCTACCTCATCGTAGTCGAGACCTACCATCTCGATGGCCCTTCTCACCCTATCGTCTACCTCATCATCTGCTATGCCAAGGTTCTTAGGCCCGAACACCACGTCTCCCGCAACAGTCTCATCGAAGAGCTGGTACTCAGGATACTGAAATACCAAACCAATCTTGCGGCGCACATCCGCAAGATTCTTCCTGCCGTCCGTGATGCACTCGCCGCCTATATATACATCTCCCGAGCTCGGCTTGATAAGCCCGTTCAGATGCTGTAGCAGCGTGGATTTGCCCGATCCTGTATGACCGATGATTCCGATTATGCAAGGCTCTTCCACACTAAATGACACGGCGTCCAGCGCCCTCGTCTCGCCCGGCATCTCCGGATTATATACGTATGTAAGATCCTTCGTTTCTATAATAGACATGCATCCACCAGCTCATCTTTACTCATTATCGATTTATCCAGTCCAAGCCTGTCTCTAAGCTCTATGACAGGCGGCATCTCAAGACCGGCCTCCCTAACAAGCTCTGCATCGGCAAACAGCTCCTTAGGGCTTCTGTCCGCGAGAAGCTGACCGGTTCTCAGCACTATTACTCTGTCTGCCTCCAGGGCCTCTTCCATGAAGTGCGTGATAAGCACCACGGTAATACCCTCGGAGTTAAGTTCTTCTATTATCTCCATCACGCTTTTGCGTCCGGCAGGATCGAGCATCGCAGTTGGTTCATCGAAGACTATGCAATCAGGCCTCATGGCAACCGCGCCCGCTATGGCAATCCTCTGCTTCTGTCCGCCCGAGAGCATGTGCGCGCCCTTATCTTTTTTGTCGTACATTCCGACCTTGCGAAGAGCATCGTCAACTCTCCGCCTTATCTCATCCGGCTCTATACCGAGATTCTCAGGACCGAAAGCCACATCATCTTCAACAATAGAAGACACGAGCTGATTATCCGGATTCTGAAATACCATGCCCACTCTGCTTCTGATGTCCCAGATATGCTCATCATCCGCAGTGCTCATTCCATCTACTGTAACGCTTCCTTCTGTCGGAAGAAGCAGGCCGTTGAGGCACTTAGCCAATGTGGATTTGCCCGAGCCGTTCATTCCGACTACGGCCACGAAGCTCCCTTTTTCTATATCCAAAGAAACGCCGTCCAGAGCTCTCTTGCTCGAAACCGGCTTTCCTGCATCGTCATATTTGGCGAACTCAAGTATTAAGTTTTTAACTTCTATAAAAGCCATTAAATCCTTATCGCCCCTTAGTTTCGGCACATCTTCTCAAATGCGCACATACGCAGTTATTATAGCACAAAAGCCTTTATTCGCAAGGAATCTGGCGCCTGTAGAGTCACGGATTATTCCGCTCTCAAAATGAAAAACCGGCATAAACCGGTTCTCCATCTGATTAGTTATTGCACATAAGTTATTATAAATGAAGCTTTTAGCTTTTCTCAATTGCATCCAGCTTTGGCTACAGAATTGCCTCCAGCTGTGCTTTTTGCATCAGTCCTGCCTGCTTGAATGTAATCTCACCGTTCTTAACTACCATGATAGTAGGAATAGTGCTGATTCCGAGCTCGATTGCGATAGGTGTAGCATCATCGACATTGAGCTTGCAGAACTTGACATCCGTTCTCTCCTCTGAGAGCTGGTCTACGATAGGGCCCTGCATTCTGCATGGTCCGCACCAGTCTGCATAAAAGTCGACCAGCACCGTACCCTCAGCCTTCATAACTTCCTGTTCGTAATTGTCTTTATTTAATTGAAGTACCATATCTGTTTCCTCCTTATTAGTTTTCATATTTGCATCTACATTATACTCATAAGCGTATTATGTCAAAGTGACTATATCACATTTAACAAAAGAGTGAGGCCCGAAGACCTCACTCTCATTTGCGTTTAGTATTGAATTATTCAATTACCTCAGTTACAACTCCGGAACCTACAGTACGTCCGCCTTCACGAATAGCGAATCTCAGTCCTTCCTCGATAGCGATCGGTGTAATGAGGTTGATCTCCATTACTACGTTATCTCCAGGCATGCACATCTCTGTGCCGGCTGGAAGCTGAAGGTCGCCTGTTACGTCTGTTGTTCTGAAGTAGAACTGTGGTCTGTATCCGTTGAAGAATGGTGTGTGGCGTCCGCCCTCTTCCTTCTTCAGT
>CACWIO010000086.1 GCA_902760855.1 uncultured Eubacteriales bacterium | reverse complement strand
CTCTTGAATGAGCATAAAGAGCATCGGCATCTCCCTTTAGACTTAGAGCCTGAGCTGATATAAGTTCTGCCGCTGTATTTAAGAGACCATCTCCTGCGAGTATTGCCATAGCCTCTCCGTAAACCTTATGATTTGAAGGTTTGCCGCGCCTCATATCATCATTGTCCATGGCCGGCAAATCATCATGAATGAGAGAATATGTATGTATGAATTCGATGGCACAGGCATAAGGAAGAGCTTTGCTCATATCTCCGCCGGCCATTTCATTAGCTGCAAGCAAAAGCACGGGCCTGATTCTCTTCCCTCCTATGCTCAGGCTGTAAGCCATTGAATCTCTCAGCACAGAAGCGTACTCTCCGGTTTCGGGCAGATATGAGAGCAGATTATTCTCAATCAGATCTCTGTATTCTTCAAAGCTACGCATCTTTGAACTCTCCGTTTTCGTAGATTTCGATCTTTTGAGATGCGCTGTCAAGTATCTCTTTGCAATACTCCGCTTCCTTCATACCCTCATCGAAAAGTTTCAAGGAATCTTCAAGAGTTGTGGCTTGTTTACCTATATCCTGAGCTGCGTTTTGAAGCCTGGCTAATGCTTCGCTGAATGTCTTATCACTCATGTCTATTCCTTTCTTATATCCTTTGCAACAGCGATGAAGCTGCCGTCTCTCATCTTTATTGTGTACTCCGCACCTACTTCAATACCGGATAAATCAGCTATGATAGCTCCGTTTGTATCTGTAACAGCCGCATATCCTTTTGAAAATACGGCGCGTGGATCGTTTTCTCTTAATATGATTACTGCTTTATCTACAGCCGACGTAGCCTCGGCAATCTTAGCTTTTGCTGATGCGAGCAGCAGATCCTTTCTTGAATTAAGGAGCTGACGCTCAGATTCTATCTTTTGTTGTGCAGCAATTATAAGCTGCTCTTTATAATCTTTGATACCCTCTCTCAGATCGAATGTATTCATAACAGCCATCTCTGCAGCTGCCGTAGGAGTCTCAGCTCTCATATCTGCAACCATATCGCTGATTGAAAAGTCAGATTCGTGACCGACGGCACTTATTACCGGTATCTTTGAGGCAAATATCGTCCTGCATACTGTTTCATCGTTGAAAGCAGCCAAGTCCTCCGGTGAGCCTCCGCCGCGTCCGACTATTAAAGTATCAATTCTGAGACCGTCTTGTGCAAGCTTATTGGCCTTTTCTATATTCTCGCATATGCTGTTTACGGCTCCTACTCCCTGTACAAGTGTCGGGAATATAAGTATATCTGTAAAATCGTTCTTGGCTGTGATGATTTTGCGAATATCTTCGATTGCGGCTCCCGTAGACGATGTAATAATACCTACTCTGTATGGAAATTCAGGAATAGGCTTCTTGAATTTCTTATCAAAGAGTCCTTCTTAGTATGTGCCGCCTTTGGCATACGGACTGATATCGCAAACAGCATTAATCTTCTTACCGTTTTCGA
This sequence comes from uncultured Eubacteriales bacterium, assembly GCA_902760855.1. Taxonomy (GTDB): domain Bacteria; phylum Bacillota; class Clostridia; order Peptostreptococcales; family Anaerovoracaceae; genus Crickella. Next base: position 6,573 of record CACWIO010000086.1, on the reverse strand, counting down.
CGAGCGACATATCGATCTTGACTGCGTTTGAACCCCAAATTGCCGCTCTTATCTGGCTATCGCTGTCTTTTAAAGTAAGATAATAATGCTGGCCGCTTTTTGAGAGACCGGATATCTCTCCTTCCACGACAATCCCCTTGAGATTGTAATCATCCCTTAGTTTCTTTGCGATATATTCATTTACCTGACTTACTGTTACCGGTCTCATAATCCTTGTTCAATATGCATTCTGCGTCCGAGTAGCGCAGTCCCGACAGCGTTATCGCCGCTAAGAGCCGGCTCTCCGAATATGATGTTATATGAGTGATTATTCTGCTTATCTCGAGCTAATCTTCTTATCGTCTCGCTGGATGCAACACCGCCTGCCATATATACTTTATCGATCTTATACTCCGTGCTTAGTATATCTGCGGATTTAACAAGTATATCCGCTATTCTGTCCATAAGCTCGTATGAGACTGAGGACACGTTATCATTATAGTCTATGCTTGAATTATCCGTATTTTCGTCTGCGCCGAGACCTGATTGATAATTCATGGCAAACTCCAATAATTTGGTTTCGGGGCCTGAGAGATTAAAATATCCGTCCAGAATGCGTATGCCGGGAACTATACCGGGAGCTTCATATCCTTTGTAATTACTTGCAAGAGCGTCGATATACTTTCCTGCAGGAAAAGGCATTCCGAGGGCTACACCGAATCTGTCAAGCAGCTGACCGAAACTAATATCCAAAGTGCCGCCTATAATATTCATTTCGTATCCGTTTGCATCTGTCTCACATTTCAGAAATTCCGTGGTTCCTCCCGAGAGATGCATTAGAATAACAGGCTCACTCGGAACATCATCCGCTGATTCAAGTATCGCGGCGGCATGTCCTTCCTGATGAGAGAATTCGTATACCGGAATATCCAGGATATCGGATAATGTGTTGGCCATATTGATGCCGGCTCTAAAGCATGGCATATATGAACCTTCAACCCGCCTCGGTCTGGAGGAGACGGAGATATCCGCTATCTCATTCTTATCGATCTCAGACAGCAACTGACTAAGCAGATCCGGGAGCTTATTTGAATGCTTAAAAAAAGCATCTGATTGCCTGAGGCCTTTCTCGCCTCTTTGCACATCAAGATACTCTGATATATTCGCAAGTATGCGTCCGCTATCGTCTACTGCTGCAAGCGAAGTCTTATAATTGGAAGTATCGATTCCTATATGGATCATATTATTACTTCTCCAGGCTTCTTTCGATTTTACCCAGTACGGAATTTACGAATTTGTATGAGTTGTCATCGCTGTATTTCTTTGCAAGTCTTACGGCTTCGTTAATAGATACCGCAGACGGAATTTTATCCAAATAAAGCATCTCAGCAACTGCCGTCCTCATTATGGCGAGGTCTGTCTTGGCAATTCTGTCAAATGTCCACTTTTCTAGATTATTCGAAATTAGCTCATCTATTTCTTCATGATGATCTCTGATTGCAGATAAAGTATCTGCTGCTTGCTTTTTATTAATCACGGCAGCGTCTTCTTCAATCAGGCTTAGTTCAGATGCATCGAAAGTATCAGATGCATCCATCTGATATACGAGCTGCATTGTCATTTCTCTTATCGTTTCTCTGTTCACTTTATCCTCTTGTTTCTATCTTTTCGTCTATGCCTTCGACTCTGATGTTAACTGTCTTGACGACTACCCCCGCATGTTCCATCAGGCTGTGTATCAGGCCGGTCTGAATGTCATAGCAAAGCTGCGGAATATTGGCACCGTAATTAACACGTATCTCCAGGTTAATTGTGTATTCACCTTCCTCTTCCGTCACCTTAATTGAAGGATGTGTATACTCTCCGGAGCGCGATTTCCTCCCTCGCCTTGGCAAACGGCTGACACCGTCGAACTTAAGCGACTCCTCTTCTATTATCTTTACTAAATTGAGTTCATTTTCCATATAGCCTTACTCTTCCGAGCCGCTCTCTTCTTTAATTTTGATGCGCAGCTTTTCAATTCTGCGGTCCTTGACTTTGAGTATGTCGAAGTCATAATTCTCATAAGAAATCGTATCGTATTTAACCTTTTCTTTAGGAATCTCTCCCATAAGGTCAATTATGAAACCTCCGACGGTCTCGCTTGTTTCTGATTCGAGCTTAATATTTGTCTCTTCTTCGAGATCGTCAAGATATACATTGCCGTCGACAGTATATGTGCTGTCATCAATTTTTTCGATGATTCTGTCTTCCTCATCGAACTCATCGTCAATATCTCCTACGATCTGTTCGATGATGTCTTCTACCGAGACTATTCCGCTGAATCCGCCGTATTCATCTATCAGAATTGCCAGATGCTGCTTCTCAATTTGCAGTTCTCTGAACAGCGCGTCTATATTCTTAGTCTCTGGCACAAAGTATGCAGGTCTGAGCAGTTTTTTGATATCTACTTTATCGAAGCCTTTTTTGGTAGCCTGATGCAGGTAGTCTTTGATGTGAAGTATGCCTACAATGTTGTCAGGATCACCCTCGTAAAAAGGAATTCTTGAGTGCGTAAGCTCCATTAGTTCATCGAAGTATTCGCTTCTCTCGTCGTTGATGTCGAACATAAATACATCGGTACGAGGTGTCATAATCTCATAAGCCAGCAGATCGTCAAACTCGAATATAGAGTCTATCATTCTGCGGCCTTCTTCTTTTATCTCACCCCTCTCCTGTCCGCGATCGAGCATGGACATGACCTTGTCCTCTGAGAAGTATGAGTCATCTACATCCGTTTTCTTACCCATTATCTTAAGCAGGACATCAGCTATCAGCTTGCATATCCATACCATTGGCAGAGTCAGATAATAAATGAAATTCTGAAATCCTATAAGGCCTACGCCTACGTTCTCGCTGTTTTGGGCTGCTAGCTTTTTGGGGAGAATATCCGAAAAAGCAGTGTAGATAATATAAAAACCTAAATTGCAAAGTAGCAGGAACAGCAGCTGATATGCTCCGTATTTTTCGTGTTCGTTATGAACTCCGAATACGCTGTCTGATTGCTGCATATAAGCTATCATCAACATGTTGAACGATATAAACGCTATTATGATGCTGATATAGCTTGCTGCATGATTTGCATAATGATACTTGGAAGGTTTAGCCAGGAAATCTATAACTGCCTGCACCTTTGTATCATCAGGATTGTCCTCTGCCCTTTCCTTTATGACATTTCTGTCTATATAGTCCAATGCTCTCTTAGATGCTACTACGAGAGCGTTAAATATCATGATTGCGATAATAAGTACAATGTACAAATAATCCGGTAATCCGTCTTCCATAAATAACTCCTTACTTCTTCTTACGCATTATGAATCCCTCTCCGGGGACCTTATTAAATCTGATCTTCAGTATTTGCTGAGGGTGCGGAGCGCTCTCTATTAACTCTCCTTCCTCGTTATACATCTCCGTGATGGTCTCTTCGTAATACGGAGTCCGCGGTCCGAATATTTCGACTGTATCTCCTACTGAGAATTTGTTGCGTTGCTCCACTGTCGTAAGTCCGGACGCCTCATCATGGTTTCTCACAAGACCGATGAATGAATAATCTCTTGTGTAATCGCTGGTGATATAGTTCTGATCCTTATCGGTAGGTTTATTGTAATAAAAGCCATGGGTGAACTCTCTGTGACTTGCCTTGCAAAGCTCTTTGAAATGCTTTGGGTTGTAGACATAGTAATTAGGATTAGCCAGATAATCGTCTATTGCGGCCCTGTATGCTGAGACTACGGTAGCCACATAGTACATGGATTTCATCCTGCCCTCTATCTTAAATGACGTAACTCCAGAATTTACCAGATCCGGAATCTTATCTATCATGCAAAGATCCCTTGAGTTCATGATGTAGCTGCCTCGCTCATCTTCTTCGATCGGATAGTACTCACCCGGTCTTTGCTCTTCCACAAGGGAATACTTCCATCTGCATGGATGTGTGCAAGCACCCTGATTAGCGTCACGGCCGGCCATGAAATTGCTGAGAAGGCATCTTCCTGAGTATGAAATACACATAGCTCCATGCACGAATGCCTCGACATCAGTGCCTTGCGGGAGAGCCCTGCTCATAACAGATAACTCTTTAAGGCTCATCTCCCTTGCGGCGACGATTCTCTTAACGCCGTGTGCAGCCCAGAAATATGCTGTTACGTAATTTGTTGTATTAGCCTGAGTGGATAGATGTATTTCGGCTTTCGGTATCTGCTCCTGTATAAGAGCGATAACGCCCGGATCTGAGACTATATATGCGTCAATGCCCAAATCCTTAATCTCAGAGATATATTCTCTCAGAGGCTCAATATCTTCGTTATGAGCATATATATTGAGAGTCATATAGCCTTTGGCTCCATGCTTATGTGCGAACTCCATGCCTTCTTTAATCTCGTCAATTGAAAGATTACCTGCTCCCGCCCTAAGGCTGAACATCTCTCCTCCGAAATAAACGGCATCCGCCCCATATGTAATTGCAGTTTTGAACTTCTCGAGATCTCCGGCCGGCGCCAGCAATTCGAGCTTTATATCTTTGTTATCCATTCAGTTTAATCGCAGCCAGTCCGTCTCCTCCTCCGGATACGGAAACTGTAATATCCTCTCTGCTATTTAAAAATTCAAGGAATTCTTTCATGTATTTCGCGTTGGTCCTGTGCCTCTTCGCACCGGGAAGGCTTCTGTCGTATATCCATCCGCTCATAAGAATGTTATCGCATACGATGAGAGCTCCTTTTGTGCAAAGCGGCTCTGACAATTCGAAATATTCTTTATAATGAGTCTTTCCCGCATCTATGAATACGAAATCATATGAATTAAGCGATTCTTCTGCATCGTTTAAATCACGTAATACATCGCTTGCATCACCTTGCAGCACGCTAATCCTATCATTCAGATTGAATTCATCGATGCTTTCAAATGCATGGCTTAAGAATTTCTCAGCTCTGTCAATGGTTGTTATATGAGCATCGGGACATTTGCATGCGAAGAATATCGAAGAATATCCGCAGGCTGTTCCGATCTCAAGTATTCTCTTGGGACGGCAAATATCCAAAAGAAGCGAGAGCATGCCTTCGATCTCCTTGAGAATTATAGGTATGCCCGCTGCTTCATTTGCCTCTCTGAGATTATAAAGAGCAGAATTCAGCGGTTTGTAGTAGCTTTCGATGAAATCCCCGGCATCTGTCTTTAGTGCCATATAAATTGCTGTTACTCCTTGGATCTTCCGAGGTATTCGCCTGATCTTGTATCGATCTGAATCTTCTCGCCTTCGTTGATGAAAATAGGAACCTGAATTACAGCACCTGTTTCAACTGTGGCAGCCTTAGTAACATTAGTAGCTGTATCACCCTTAACGCCAGGCTCTGTCTCAGTTACAACGAGGTCTACAAAGTTAGGAGCTTCTACATCAAATGCGCCTTCTTTATAGAATTTTACTGTAGCGATATCGTTCTCTCTGATGTACTTCATGGCTTCCTCTACGAGGTCCTTGGTCAGAGGTACCTGATCATAAGTCTCCTGATCCATGAAGTAGTAGAGCTCTCCGTCATTGTAGAGATACTGCATCTGTTTGGTCTCGATATGAGCCTTAGGGAATTTATCGTTAGGGTTGAAAGCTTCTTCCCTTGTAGCTCCGGTAAGGATGTTTCTGTACTTAGTCCTTACGAATGCGGCGCCTTTTCCCGGCTTTACGTGCTGGAAATCGAGCACTACATGAGGCTCACCATTCATCTCAAAAGTAATACCTTTTCTGAAATCACCTGCATAAATCATAGAGTTTCTCCTTTTATATTTCTAATTAATTGATAACTTATTAAACACCCATTGCTTCTCCGATAATTTTGAATACATCATTCATCATTATGGAAAATGCCGCCTCACTCTGCATGAACTTTGCAGCAAGAGGCTTGGTAGCCATCATGGTGCTGAGGCTCTGAATACGACTTATAAGATCGGCATTCGGCTCCGTTCCGCTTATCTGGGTTGCCTGAAGTTCGAGCTGAAGCTTTTGCATCTCAGCGATCATTTCTGACACTTCTTTATCTGCATTTACTTCCTGCCTTACTTTGTCAAACTCAATAAATTCATTTGACTCTTTGATGGCTCTGGCCAGGCTGTGAGCCTCGTCATATACATTCATCTCTATTCCTCCTATACATACATTATCACCGGTATGATGACCGGATTTCTCTTGGTCTCGGCATATATGAATTTCTTCATATCCGACTTAATTGTCCTGGTAAGCGAAGCCTCATCCATAATATGCTCTTCTGCGCATTTGCCTATGCTGTTATAGACTACGCTGACGGCTTGCTTCAAGAGGTCTTGGTTGTCCTGCACGTAGACAAAGCCCTTGGTATTTAGCTTAGGCTCCGTCATAAGGCCTCCTGTAGCCTCGTCTATTACAATGGATACGGTGACCAATCCGGACTGAGAGAGCGTCTTTCTCTCTTTGAGCACGCTAGAGCCTACATCTCCTATACCGAGCCCATCTACCATTATGTCATCTCCTGAGGTGTACTCCTTGATGACTTCAGCCTTCTTACCGTCTACGGCAAGCGCATCACCGTT
>CACWIO010000085.1 GCA_902760855.1 uncultured Eubacteriales bacterium | reverse complement strand
AGCCACGTAAGGAGCTCAGCCCATATGCACCTAGATTTATCAGCATGAGAGTTGATCCTGACAAGATCAGACTGGTCATCGGACCGGGAGGAAAGACAGTCAACAGAATTGTTGAGGAGACAGGCGCCAAGATCGATATCTCTGATGATGATGTCGGATTCATCGCAATCTACGCAGTTGATCAGGAAAGCGCTGAGGCTGCAAGACGCGAGATCGAGCTCATCACCAAGGACGTTGAGGTCGGCGAGACTTACGAAGGAACAGTTACCCGCATCATGAACTTCGGTGCGTTCATCGAAATTCTGCCGGGTAAGGAAGGACTCCTTCACATCTCTAAGATGGCCAACCACAGAGTTGAAAAGGTAGAGGATGTTATGAACATCGGAGATAAGGTGACTGTAAAGGTTACTGAGATCGACAGTCAGAACAGAATCAACCTTTCCCGTAAGGAACTCATAAAAGAGTAATCAAATAGGGTATTAAAAGTATCAAGTGACGGTATTGATTGGTTCATTTAGACGGAGTCAATCGATACCGTCTCTGAAATTCAGGAGAATTATATGGATAAGAAAGCAAACGGAAAAGCGCTGATACCAATTCTGGTATTTCTGGTGCTGTACCTAGGCAGCGGGATTTACTTTGAATATGTCAATCCGATCGAAGGCGGCATGGGATTCTACATCATGTCTGTAGTAGTATCCTTTGTAATCGCCCTTATCGTTGCACTGGTGCAAAACAAAGATAAGACATTTGACGAGAAGATTCACATCTGCTCGCAGGGCATAGGTGACGATAACATCACAATAATGCTATTTATATTCCTCGTAGCAGGAGCATTCAGCGGAATCGCAAAGGCTTCAGGCGGGGCAGACAGCACGGCATACATGCTTCTCAGCATAATTCCTGCTAAATTCGCAGTGCCGGGACTCTTTATAATAGCCTGCCTTATCTCAATGGCAATGGGAACAAGCGTAGGTACGATCACAGTTCTCGTGCCTATTGCTAAGGCTGTAGCTGTGACAGCAGGACTCAACCTGCCGCTCTGCGTCGCTACTGTTGTAGGCGGAGCCATGTTCGGAGATAATCTTTCGTTCGTATCCGACACAACCATAGCTGCTACTAAAACACAAGGCTGCGCTATGAAAGACAAGTTCAGAGCGAACTTTAAAATTGCACTTCCTGCAGCTCTTGTTACCCTGGTAATCCTAATCGTACTATCCGCAAGAGGCGGAGTAGCGGAGTTCGAAGTAGGGGAATTCAACGTACTTCAGACTCTCCCGTACTTCATCGTACTTGCAGCGGCAATCATGGGAGTAAACGTATTCGTAGCTCTATGCGCAGGTGTTGTGCTCTTCATGCTGACAGGTCTTGTCACGGGATCTATTACATTTGCATCGGCGTTTAGTGCGATGGGATCCGGCACATCGGGAATGTTTGAAACTATGGTCGTAGCTATACTAGTCGCAGCCATAGGAGCCCTCATAAAAGATAACGGCGGATTTGCCGCGATAATAGGATTTATAAACAAATCGTTTAAGGGCACGAAGGGCGGAATGTTCGGAATAGGAATTCTCGTGCTTCTGATGGACATCGCGACAGCTAATAATACAGTGGCTATCGTGCTCGCAGGTCCTATCGCCAAGGATGTAGCAGCGGATTATGACATCGATGCCAAGCACAGCGCATCAATAATGGATATATTCTCATGCATAGGGCAGGGACTAATTCCGTACGGAGCGCAGCTCCTTATAGCCGCAGCTACTGCTGAGATCACGAGCATCCAGATAATGCCTTATCTCTTTTATCAGTTTGCACTTACGATTGCAGTATGCATATCGATTGCGACTTACAAAGAGGCTAAAAACGCATAATAATAAATACTAAAAATGCCGGTCTTGATCAGATTCAATAACCGGCATTTGTTTTTAGTGGATATCGCGTTTCCTTTTCTCTCGCTCTACATCTGACGGGAACGGAATTGTGTTATCTTCCTCGACTTCATAGTCTACGTCGAATATACCTGCGCGCTTTCGTATCTTCTTAGCGACTTCATTCTTAACGTCTTGCGCTTTCTCCTGCGCCGCACTCGAAACCCTATCCCCGATATCTCTGGGGCTTACGGGATCATCGCTGTTTTGTTTGCCTATATACCAGTAGGCAGCGATGCCGGATATTACGAGAATTCCAAGTATAATCAGCGGCATAATGCTCCTTTTGAATTAGTCGATTACGTCGCAATCATTTTAATACTTCATAAGATATAGCGTCAACGCAAAAAGGGATATAATAATTCGGCTTTTTAAGCAAGAAATATATACACCTTACAAGCTCAATGTGTTACAATTGCAAAGTGTGTGGCGTCATTGAAATATAAAGGTGAGACGCTTTTAAAAAGACAGTAGGAGAATCATAAATGTTTGAAAATCTATCGGATAAACCCGTAGCGGAGTATCAGGGAGAACAAGTTAAAAAATGGAACGAGATGGACATGCTGGACCTCTGTGTAAAAGAGAGAGAGAATGCTCCGTCTTTTGTATTTTATGAGGGACCGCCGACAGCTAACGGTAAGCCCGGCATCCACCATATGATGGCTCGTACCCTCAAGGACTCCATTAACAGATACAAGACCATGAAAGGCTTTCAGGTCAAGCGTAAAGGAGGCTGGGACACTCACGGACTGCCTGTAGAGATCGAAGTAGAGAAACAGCTTGGCTTCTCAGGGAAGCAGAATATCGAGAAATACGGCATTAAAGAGTTCAACGAGAAATGCCGCGAGTCTGTATTCAAATACACTCAGATGTGGACTGATATGTCAGAGCAGATGGCTTATCTCGCAGACATGGAAGATCCGTATATAACTTATAAAAACGAATATATCGAGACCGGTTGGTGGATTATCAAAACCGCCTTCGATAAAGGCCTCGTATACGAGGGATATAAGATTTTGCCATACTGCCCGCGCTGCGGAACAGGCCTTGCTTCGCACGAGGTAGCACAGGGATATAAGGATGTTAAAGTCAACACCCTGACATGCAGATTCCACCGCACGAACTGCGATGCGGATAACGAATATTTCCTCGCATGGACTACAACTCCTTGGACGCTTGCCTCGAATATCGCTCTTACTGTCGGACCGGACATCGACTACGTAAAATGCCTGATGAAGTCGGGAGACAGCGAGGGAGATTACCTATGGGTAGCCGAGGCGCTTGCCGCTAAGGTGCTTGCAAATGACGAATATGAGGTCGTAGACAAGATTAAGGGACAGGACATGGAGTACTGGACCTATGAGCAGCTCGAACCATTCGTCGTAGCTGAGGAGGGTAAGAACGCTTTCATCGTAACTTGCATGGATTATGTATCGACCGAGGACGGTACCGGTATCGTACATACGGCTCCTGCATTCGGTGAGGACGACTACAACTGCGGCAGGAAGTACAATCTTGCAGTCATGCAGCCTGTAGATGAGAGGGGTTGCTATACGGAGACTCCTTGGGCAGGCAGATTCGTAATGGAAGACGGACTTGATGTAGATATCATCAAATATCTTGCCGAGGATAATAAGATTTATGCCAAGCAAAAGATGGAGCACGCATATCCACATTGCTGGCGCTGCGACACACCGCTTGTATACTATGCCAACAAGTCCTGGTACATCGAGATGACCAAGCTCAAAGACCAGCTTGTGGCTAATAACAATACAGTTAATTGGTTCCCGCCACACGTAGGTGAGAAGAGGTTCGGCAACTGGCTCGAAGAGGTTAAGGACTGGGCAATCTCAAGATCCAGATATTGGGGTACACCGCTTCCTCTTTGGAAGTGCGAATGCGGACATATCCACTGCGTAGGCTCGCGCGAGCAGCTCGTAGCCGATGCAGAGCAGGATATCGATACAAACATCGAACTTCACAGACCGTATGTTGACGACGTTACGATCAAATGCCCGAAATGCGGCAAGAGCATGCACAGAACACCTGAGGTTATGGACTGCTGGTTCGACTCGGGAGCTATGCCGTTTGCCCAGTGGCATTATCCGTTTGAAAACAAAGAGCGCTTCGATGAGCTCTTCCCGGCGGACTTCATTTGCGAGGGCATCGACCAGACCAGAGGATGGTTCTACTCACTGATGGCTATCTCCACAATCGTTAAGGGCTGTGCTCCATATAAGAACGTGCTCGTTAACGACCTCATCTTGGATAAACACGGAAAGAAGATGAGTAAGCACGTCGGTAACACAGTAGATCCTTTCGAGATGATCGGCAAATACGGCGCTGATGCTGTAAGATGGTACCTCGTATACGGTTCTCCTGCATGGACACCGACCAAGTTCGATGAGGACGGAGTTAAAGAAGTTATCAAGAAAGTCTTCAGTACGCTGAGAAACACTTACAACTTCTTCTGCCTCTATGCAAATATAGATAAGGCAGAGCCTAGACATTTCGATGTTCCATACAGCGAAAGACCTGAGCTCGACAGATGGATAATCTCCAAGTACAACAAGCTCATCAAGGCTACTACAGAGTATATGGATGAGTATGATCACATGAGAACTGTACGCGCTATAGGAGAATTCATCGATGATGATCTTTCCAACTGGTACATCAGACGCGCCAGAAGAAGATTCTTCGCAGAAGGCGAGGGAGATGCAATGAGCCAGGATAAGCGTGCTGCATATGCAACTACTTATGAAGTATTAAACGGCGTAGCTCGCATGATGGCTCCTGTTGCACCATTTATCGCAGATGAGATCTATACCAAGCTCACAGGAGAGCAGACGGTACATACCGCATATTATCCTGAGGCAGACGAAAGTCTAATAGACGACAAGGTCGAAGAGAGAATGGACCTCGTCAAGACCCTTGTAAATCTCGGCCACAGCACGAGAGAGCAGGAGAAACTCAAGGTCAGACAGCCACTTTCCAAGGTCGTTGTTGATGGTAACTATAAAAATATTATTGGTGACCTCACAGGACTCATTATGGAAGAGCTCAATGTACACGAAGTTCAGTTCGAAGATGACCTGGATAAGTACATGAACTTCCAGATCAAGCCTAACTTCAAGACTGCAGGCCCTGTGCTTGGTAAGAATATCAAGGAATTCGGCTCTGCACTCGCAGGACTTGATGCCAAGGAGACTATCGCTAAGATAGGAGCAGGTCCTATTGAGATGGAGCTTGGCGGTGAGAAGTATGAGATTACGGAGGAATTCCTCGATGTAAGGATTTCATCAAAGGAAGGCTTCGTAGTCGGCATGGATAACAACGTATTCGTAGTACTTGATACGACTCTCACACCGGAGCTTATCAACCAAGGCTATGTAAGAGAAGTAATCTCCAAGATACAGCAGCTCAGAAAGCAAGCGGACTTCGAGATGATGGATCAGATTAAGATTTACCTCTCGGCAGATGATGAAATCTCAAAGGCGGTAGAGGAAGCTAAGGACTTCATCATGGATGAAACGATTGCCGTATCAATAGAGAGCGCTACAGGCCTCGATGAATTCGACATCAACGGCCACAAGACCGGCATCAAAGTCGAAAGAATATAATGAATAACATACTTGATTTAAGTAAAAAAGAACTCGCCGAGGCTGCTGTCAGTCTTGGCGAGAAGTCGTTTAGAGGAACTCAAATCTTCGAATGGCTTTCCAAGGGGGTAAGCTCATTTGAAGATATGAGCAATATTTCTGCGTCTCTTATTGCAAAGCTAAAAGAAGAATACTACATAGGTCTTCCTGAAATTATTAAAACACAGGAATCAAAAGACGGAACCGTAAAGTGCCTGTTCAGATTTGATGACGGAGCAGAAGTTGAGTCCGTATTCATGAAATACAGCTACGGCAATTCTATTTGCATTTCGTCTCAGGTGGGCTGCCGCATGGGCTGCACATTTTGCGCATCGACCATGGACGGCCTTGAGAGAAACCTCACAGGCGGAGAGATGCTAGGCGAGGTCCTCGCCATGAGAAATCATACCAATAAAGATATAAACCATGTCGTCGTAATGGGCATGGGAGAGCCACTGGATAATTACGAAGAGCTCTCAAGATTCATCAATCTCATACACGATCCTAAAGGATATAATCTCGGGCTCAGAAATATTACGGTATCGACATGCGGCTTGGTACCGCAAATCATCAAATTCGCAGAGGATTTCCCGCAGGTCAATCTCGCAATATCTCTTCATGCTCCCAATCAAGAGCTCAGAGAGAAGACTATGCCTGTTGCTAAGAAATATAAATATGATGAGTTACTTAAGACATGCGTAGAATATACAAAACTAACAAGCAGACGAATCACCTTTGAGTACGCAGTAATAGATGGAGTAAACGATACTGCTGAGTGCGCAGAGGAGCTCGCAAGCAGGCTAAAAGGATGGCTTACACATGTCAATCTGATTCCACTCAACGAGGTCGAGGGTAGGGACTACAGAAAAGCGAGTGATCAGAATGTTCACACATTCAAAGAAATCCTCGAAAAACAAGGAGTTAACGTGACAATAAGACGAACGCTCGGTTCAGACATAGACGCAGCCTGCGGACAGTTAAGACGCAAATAGAGTAAACTATTAAAAAGTTCTGCTTTAATACAGGTACAATGCTAAAAGAGGGCGCCGATGCCCTCTTTTTGTGGTACAATAGATTGATATTTTATGTAATGCGATAAGGGGACTTTTATGAAGATTCTTATAGACGGAATGGGCGGAGATTTCGCTCCCGAAGAGATTGTAAAAGGAGCCGTCAGAGCGGCAAACGAAATAGACGAAACCATTGTCATCATCGGACCTGAGCAGACTATCAAGGAGCAGCTTCACCACAACAGATGGCA
>CACWIO010000084.1 GCA_902760855.1 uncultured Eubacteriales bacterium | reverse complement strand
CAAAGGGTAAGAGCAAGAAGTTCTTCGATAACCGCGACCGCGACAGAATGTCCAGATCTGACAGAAGAGAAGACGGCCCGGGCGGACGCAGGAATAAAAACGATAGTGTCTATGACGAGAGAGCTCTTGAGAAGCAAGAACGTCATAAAAAGAAATATAAGACTAAGGTAGTTGAAGAACCTGAACCGGAAGAACTCCTGCCTGAAGGCACAATTGCCGTAACAGTACCTATTACTGTAGCAGGACTCTCAGAGCAGGCTGAAATCAGCGTATCCAAGATTATTATGTCTCTTATGCAGATGGGCATAATGGCCACTGTAAACCAGAGTTTGGATAAGGATATGGTTGAAATGCTTGCTGTGGACCTCGGACTTCAGATTGTAGTAACAGAGGAAGAACCTGAGATTATCGAGGAAGGAATCGATACAAGAGAAGACAGCGAAAACGAGCTGCAGCCTAGACCTCCTATTATCACTGTAATGGGACACGTAGACCACGGTAAGACATCTCTTTTGGACGCCATCCGTAATACAAATGTAACAGCGGGTGAGTCCGGCGGAATCACTCAGCACATTGGTGCTTCCGAGGTTGAGATTAACGGCAAGAAAATCGTATTCCTGGATACTCCGGGTCACGAAGCGTTTACAACAATGCGTGCGAGAGGTGCGCAGGTAACGGATATCGCCGTACTCGTAGTAGCTGCTGATGACGGCGTAATGCCTCAGACCATTGAGTCCATCAGCCATGCTAAGGCAGCCGGAGTTCCTATTATCGTAGCCATCAATAAGATGGATAAACCGGGATCAAATCCTGACAGAGTAAAGCAAGAACTCATGGATAACGGCGTGCTCGTTGAAGAATGGGGCGGCGAGGTTATCTCAGTTCCTGTATCTGCCAAGAAGGGCGAGGGAATTACAGACCTGCTCGAGATGATACTACTCCAGGCAGATGTGCTTGAACTTAAGGCAAATCCGGATCGTCTGGCCAGCGGTACAGTTATCGAGGCCAGACTCGACAAGGCCAAAGGCCCTGTCGCCACGCTCCTGGTATCAAACGGTACTCTTAAGACAGGACAGAGCGTGGTAGCCGGAACATCCGCAGGTAAGATAAGAGTTATGACAGACGACAAGGGCAAGGCTATCAGAAAGGCAGGCCCTGCGACAGCAGTCGAGATTCTCGGACTTTCTGAAGTTCCTGCGGCTGGAGATATCTTCAACGCCGTAAGAGATGATAAGACAGCTCGTGAGATTGCCCAGAACAGAAGAGATAAGATGAGAGAAGAAGTCATGGCCAGAAATGCCAGCATGACTCTCGATAAACTCTTCAGTCAGATTCAGGAGGGAGAGGCCAAGGAGCTCAACCTCATCGTCAAGGCAGACGTACAGGGCTCTGTAGGTGCTATTATCCAGTCGCTCGAGAAGCTCGAAACGCCAGAGGTTAAGATCAATGTAATTCACAGCGGCGTCGGTACAATCAACGAGTCGGATATTATGCTCGCTGAGACATCCAATGCGATTATTATCGGATTTAACGTAAGACCGACTACGGCTGTTACTAACCAGGCGGCTGCTGCTGATGTAGAGATCAGACTTTACAGAGTAATCTACGACATCATAGATGAGATTCAGGATGCTATGAAGGGCATGCTTGATCCTGAGTATAAAGAGGAAGTTCTCGGAAAGGCTGAGGTTAGAGATACATTCAAGGTACCTAATCTCGGAGTTGTTGCTGGATGCTATGTCACCGAGGGTGAAGTCAAGAGAAATGCCCAGATCAGGCTCGTACGTGACGGCATCGTAATTCACGAGGGCGTTATCAGCTCACTCAGACGTTTCAAAGACGACGTTAAGGAAGTTGCCGCAGGATATGAGTGCGGACTCGGAATTGAGAAGTACAACGATATCAAGCCTGAGGACGTAATCGAGTGCTTCGAAATGGTAGAAGTGGAGCGTAGTTAATGGCTAAGCACAGACAGGGCAGGCTCGGAGAGGAAATCAAAAAGAGCATAAGCGGATTTCTTATCAACGGAGCCAAAGACCCGGCACTAACATCGAGAATTATTAGCATCACGGGCGTGGATGTAACGAGGGACGGAAGCTATGCTACAGTCCATGTTTCACCTGTTTGCCTTACGGATGAGGATAAGGAAGCAGTTTATAAAGAGGTGATTGCGGGGTTTGAGAGAGCCAAGGGGGCTATAAGAGGTCAGGTGTCGAGAGACGTCGCCATCAGACACACTCCTGAGCTCATCTTTAAGCTGGATACCTCCGGCGATTACGGCAGACATATAGATTCAATTCTCGATTCTTTAACATATAGCGAGGAAGAATGAACGATACAGTAAAAAGCATTGCGACATTATTAAAAGACCTGGACGGGATCCTGATATTCCCCCATATAAATATGGACGGAGATGCTCTCGGCTCATCTACGGCGATTTGTCTTGCTCTCAGAGAGCTCGGAAAGAAAGCCTATGTAATGATCAATGAGCCTGTGCCTAAGAATCTCGACTTCCTTGAATGCTCATGCACGACTGATGACGATAAGGTGCTGGATGAAGTGCAGCTATCGCTTCTCATAGATTGCAACGGCATGAATAGAATCACAGGACGCGAGGATGCCTTTAACAGAGGTAAATTAAAGGGCTGCATCGATCATCACATGAGTAAGCACAGCGATATACGCTTCGACTTCAAGAGAATGGAAGCTAAATCAGCAGCGACCGGTGAGATTATCTATAATCTTATTAAAGCGCTCGGAGTGCCTCTTTCGTTAGATATGGCTAATTGCATATTTACTGCTATTACTACGGATACAGGCAATTTCCAGCATAGTAATACTACCGCTCGCACCCATGATATAGTCGGACATCTTCATAAAATCGAAGGATTTAATTCCAAGACTATAAGTGCTCTCATTTACGACAGAAAGTCAAAGGGCGCTATGCATCTTGAGGCTGAGGTGCTTGATAAGCTCAATTATTACGCTGATGGGAAGATTGCCGTTGGCAGAATCACGCAAGAGCTGCTTAAACGTCACGGATGCACCATGGATGAGTCTGAGGGAATTGCCCCGAGAATCATGAGCGTGGACGGAGTGGAGATCGGAGTATTGATTAAAGAATCCGAGATGAATGTAAGAGTGTCGCTCAGAGCTAAGTCATATGCAAATATGGAGAGGGTTGCGTCTGAGTTCGGCGGCGGCGGTCACATTATGGCTGCGGGATGCACATTTACGACATCGGTTGATGAGACAGAGAAGGCGCTCGTACCTAAACTGATAGAGGCATTATGATTAATGGCGTTATAAACGTAAATAAGCCTGAGGGATGGACTTCGCAAGATGTGTGCGCGAAGCTAAGATCAAGGCTGCATATAAGGAAAATCGGACATACTGGAACGCTCGACCCAATGGCGACGGGCGTTCTTCCTATATGTATAGCGAAGGCGACCAGAATCATTGAATATTACGATGCTGATTATAAGTCGTACCGTGCTAGCATGAGGCTCGGCATTACAAGCGATACGCTCGATATAACGGGAGAAATCCTGGGAACATGTGATTATGCAAATGTAAGCGAAAATGCCGTAAGAGAGGCATTTAAGGCTTATACAGGGGTGATAGATCAATTGCCACCGAAGTATTCGGCGCTTAAAGTAGATGGCAAGAGAGCATATGAGCTTGCAAGAGAGGGTGTGGACTTTGAACTTAAGTCACGCAAGATTGAAATTGCAAGCAATGAAATCTTAGAGTATAAGCCGGAGGACGGAAGCATAATATTTGATGTTACTTGCTCCAAAGGAACTTATATACGCACCATGATAGACGATATAGGCAGGACTCTTGGCTGCGGAGCTGTAATGACAGCCCTCGAGCGCACGGGTTCAGGTTATTTTAAGATTGAAGATTCCATTGGAGTTGAAGAACTATGCGAAATGAGTGATTCTGAGATAGAGAATTATCTGATACCCATGGACAGGACGCTCATAAACCTCGGAATTGTGCAACTTGACGATAATAGAGTTACCGCCTTTATAAATGGAAACGAGTCATCAGTTCATACATATAAGATAACAGAAACTTCCAATTTCAAGGATTTCTACCGTGTATACTCAAACGGACTCTTCCTCGGAGTTGCAAGCATAATTAATGATTCACTTAAACCTCAAAAGGTAATAAATGCAGATATTTAAAACTCTGGAAGAACTGAATATTGACCCTAAGACTTCGGTAGCGCTCGGGAATTTCGACGGACTTCACCTAGGACACCGAGTTATTACAGAGGGTGCGATTAATATCGCAAAAGAAAGAGGCTTAGCTTCTCTATGCTTTACTTTTTCGAACCATCCTTTCAATTTCATCATGCAAAGAAACGAAGATGACTATAATGCGCTTAAGCTCATATGCTCCGAAGACGAAAAGATAAGGCTGATTGAGGAGATGGGTTTTGATATCCTGGTCAATCTTCCTTTTGATGAAGAGATGATGACCATGAGCGCTGAGGATTTTTTCAATGATTTTATAGTGAAAAAGCTCAATGCAGGCTCTGTCTCGGTTGGTTTTAATTACAGCTACGGAGCGAGGGCAGGCGGCAATTCCGAAACTCTAAAGAGAGAGTGCGAAAGAACAGGTATTAACTGCAATATACATGATGCTGTTAAAGTAGACGGCAGAGTCGTAAGCTCTACTCTCATAAGAGAAATGATAAGCATAGGGAATATGGAACTTGTAAAAGCATATCTCGGACGAGCATACTCCTTTAGAGGATCTGTTGCTCACGGCAGGAAGATAGGCACTGCTATGGGAATTCCGACAGTTAATATTCCGGCGCCGGCGCGGCTGATGCTGCCGCCGAGCGGGGTTTATTTCAGCCGCATCGTGATAGACGGCAGGGAGTACAAGAGCGTTTCGAATATAGGCGTGATGCCGACTATCACGGCCGCAAGCAGTGCGGCAGCCGGCGCCAAGACCATCGAAACCAATATCTTCGATTTCGACGGGGATTTATACGGCAGAGATATAATCGTATATTTCGATCATTTCTCACGTGCTGAGGTTAAATTTGATACTAAAGAAAAGCTCTTCGATCAGATTAAAAAGGACTGCCGGAATGCGGCAGATTATCACGGCAGAAAATAGCCTAAAATACACGAAAAAGATAGACAACACGAGTAATTCGTGTTAATATATGTCGGTCTTAAGTCAGAAGGCTGAGACTTACAAACAGCATAGGCACTACAGCCTGTGCCGAGCATATACCTTCCCTTCAGCGGCGCGCCAGCTCCGACGGCTGCGAAGAGATGGTGAATCGACAGTAAAGGAGTTTATTTTTATGCTTACAAAAGAAAAGAAACAGGAAATCATCAAAGAGTATGCAACTTGCGAGGGCGACACTGGTTCCCCTGAGGTTCAGGTAGCTATTCTTACTTACAGAATCAACGACCTTAACGAGCATCTTAAAGAGCACCACAAAGACTTCCACTCAAGAAGAGGTCTGCTCAAGATGGTAGGTCAGAGAAGAAACCTTCTCAAGTATCTCAGAGAGACAGATATCGAAAGATACAGAAGCCTTATCGCACGTCTCGGACTGAGAAAATAGTATGCAAAGAAGCGGGAGCTTATCTCCCGCTTTGCTTGTGTTATTGGGGCAATTTCCCCAAACGGAGCAGACACAGGCGTATCAGTTAACACCCATAGGAGATAATTAACAGGAAGGAGTTGTTAATAAATGGGTAGATATTTAGACTACAAGAGTTATAAGACAGCGCTTGCCGGCAGACTTCTCGAAGTCGAGATCGGTAAGATCGCAGAGCAGGCAAACGGACAGGCAGTCGTAAGATACGGTGACACAGTCATCAGCTGTACGGTTTGCGCAAGCAAAGAGCCTAAGCAGGACGTAGATTTCTTCCCGCTTACATGTAATTTCGAAGAGAAACTCTATGCGGTTGGTAAAATCCCGGGCGGATATATCAAAAGAGAAGGACGTCCGAGCGAGAGAGCCACACTCATCTCGAGACTCATCGACAGACCTCTCAGACCTTTGTTCCCAAAGGGCTACAGAAATGACGTAGTAGTAGCTGCTACTGCACTTTCCGTAGATCATGACTGCTCACCTGAGGTAGCATCCCTTATCGGTACATCTGTAGCGCTCGCTATTTCAGATATTCCATGGGACGGCCCTACAGCAGGAGTTGTCGTCGGAATCGTAGACGGAGAGCTCGTTCTCAATCCAACACTCGAGCAGAGACAGAAATCAGATCTTCACCTCGATATCTGCGGAACTGAAGAAGCCATCATGATGGTAGAGGCAGGCGCAAACGAGGTTCCAGAAGACAAGATGCTCGAAGCTATACTCTTCGGACATGAGGCTATCAAAGACATCTGCAGATTCATCAAGGACATCGTAGCAGAGGTTGGTAAGGAAAAGCAGGAATACACAGTATTCAAGGCCGGAGAGGATGTAGATGCAGCAGTCAGAGAGTATGCTACTCAGAATATGATCGACGCAATCTACACATTCGATAAGCAGCAGAGAATCACCAATATGGATGCTGTTGCAGTTGATGCTAAGGAGCACTTCGCAGAGCAGTTCGAAGACAGACTTGCCGAGGTTGATGAAGTACTCTACAACATCAAGAAAGAAGAAGTAAGACGCAGAATTCTCGAGGAAGGCGTAAGACCTGACGACAGAAGACCTGACGAGATCAGACCGCTCTGGAGCGAGACAGGATATCTTCCGAGAACTCACGGATCCGGACTCTTCAAGAGAGGCCAGACTCAGGCGCTTTCAATTTGTACACTCGCACCTCTTTCTGAGGCCCAGTATCTGGACGGAGTTGATGATGACAATCCTCGCAAGAGATATATGCATCAGTACAACTTCCCGGGCTACTGCACAGGAGAGGCTAAGCCATCAAGATCGCCGGGAAGACGTGAAATCGGTCACGGTGCACTCGCAGAGAGAGCTCTCGTACCGGTACTTCCAAGCGAAGAGGAATTCCCATATGCAATCAGAGTGGTATCCGAGATACTTTCATCGAACGGATCATCCTCAATGGCATCCACATGCGGTTCTACACTCGCACTCATGGACGCCGGAGTTCCTATCAAGAAGCCGGTATCCGGCATCGCAATGGGACTCATCGAAGGATTCAACGAGGACGGCAGCAGTAAGTTTGCCATCTTAAGCGACATCCAGGGCATGGAAGACTTCCTCGGAGACATGGACTTCAAGGTAACAGGAACACCTGACGGAGTTACAGCTCTTCAGATGGATATCAAGGTACACGGACTTTC
>CACWIO010000083.1 GCA_902760855.1 uncultured Eubacteriales bacterium | reverse complement strand
AGCAACAAGCAGACGGAATCCGTAATGATGTTGATCTGTACGCCAAGGTCTGAATAGGTCTTTTCGTAGAGCGTTATCTTGTCGACTATCTGCTGACGGATATTCTGCAGACGATACTTAACCTCAAACATTCCGGCTATACGGTCGGAATGGCGCAGCCTTTGCCCCACTTTGTTGGCAGCCTCACCAATGAAGCTCACCCAATAATCAGTAATGTTTTTTGCCAGTACATCAGCTTCTGTCGTCAATACTTCACTTTGTCCACTGATCACATCCTCAAGATCAATGTTCTGCATCTTAAGACCTTGTTTGATGGTACGCTCGTCAGTATGATAGAGGTTAAGAAGTTTCTGCAAATTCTCATCCCGTGTGCCAGTGGCTGTTATTCCGGCATTCAGACGTATCACATTTACCATTGTGAAGTCGACGGGCGTTTCTTTTTTATGCCGCAAGATATCGCTCACTATATTGCGAATCTCATCAGGCTGAACCATAAACTCATTGATCATGCTTCCGAAAGCAGCAGGAGTCATCAAGTCGAGGGAGAAACTTATCTCACCGGCCACGCGCTGAGCTTCTGCCTGCTTCTCAGCGATGTCTGAGCTAACGTAATACTGTTTCAGAACATCCACGAGCTCGGCTCGAATCTCAGAAGCCTCTTTATCATACTTCTGCTGACGGGCCGACTCTATAACGAGCGATACATTATTGAGAGCATCAATGACAGCCATACTTCCGTCATGATTCAAGGAAGCAGCCGCCTCCCATGATTTCTCAGGATGGGCGAAATGTTTTTTTACGAAAGGAAAGGTCACGAACGACTGCTTAAGATCGTCCATATATTCGGGGTAGTCGGCTGGATGCTGTACCTCTTTTTCAGGCGAGACGCCTGCCTTATAGCCTTGGAAGACTCCCTGTCTGGCACTCCAGAAATAATCGCGAAGGAGATATATGCTCTGAAAAGCTTCACTGGAGAACCCCTTTGAAAGATCGACCCAATGATCGAACCATGAATAGATGTTTGGACGAATCACCTCATTACAGAGATGATTCTCAAAACGTGTCTTCCAGCGATCGCTCAGCGGCACTTTCTCGTTTCTCTCCTTTGTTTCATTGGTCCATTGGAGGTCGCCATTAAAGAACGTGCTTACAATCATGAATGGAGAGGTAAAATTAGTCGTAGCGATATACTCTGAGCGCTTTTCAGCCGTGGCACCTATATTGGTGCGAATCCAGTTATCGAGGATTTCTCCCAGCTCACTCTCTGGCTTGTCTTGATTCTGGCAGAACAGGACCGAATTAATCCTAAGTGCCTGACTATACTTATTGAAGAGATAAGCCACCTTGCCACGACGCGTCATCATGGCAAGTTCTGTAGGAATACTGTCTTCAGGCAGCTTCATCCGATGGCGAGCACCAGGGAAATCGAGCAGGTCGAACTGGTGAAGGAAAGGACGTTCCTTTGCGGCACTTTCTGGCAACTGAAGCACGAGCTCGGCGATCAAGGCGGAAAGAGACGCCTTAGAGAAATGCTCTGTCAGCGTCTGCCCATCTTTACTATATACGTCAATGTATTCAGAGTAGTTCTCGTTCATCGCTGCGGCTGTATTCTTTCCGAAGAGATAATCAAGCCACGTAATATCAAGGATGGTTCCTTTCTCACGCAGCACCAAATCAAAAGGAGCATAGATTTCCGAATGGAAATGGAGCTTAGCATACTCGTCCACTAACTTTTTGAAGAGTCCGGTTATCTCCTGATTATTATTCCATAGCAAGGAGAACACGTCCGCCCAATGCTCCGGATGGATATGAGCTATAGCCGCTGACACCTTCCTGCAGAAGCGTGAGCCATAAATGTTGCTCGTAGTACTGCCTATGACGGTATTGAGGTATTCCTGAATGATATAGATGTCGTCCTCTGAGACAAAATCCTGCACATAGTCTTTGTCGACTATCGCTGGCAGAATATCATCCAGCTTCAAATTGATCTCATCGGTCTGTATCAGATTGCCGGCATCAGCCTTGACATCAAGATAGAAAGAATCTGTGAGCATCGTTACGATGTCTGACACCGTCAGCAGGCGTATGCGAACCTTTCCACCCTTAGCCGCTTCGTCCGGTTTTATCGTAAAACGGGTGATGATGCCCGTCGACTCCTTCTTGGAAGTGTTTCCTCCGCTTGGATTGATGTCATTGATAAAGCTATATTTATGTCCGCCAGAGAGTATCGTCAGCTCCTCATCTGCCGTCGACAGCAAGCTGCTTATCAGGTAAGATTTACCATTCTGGCTCTCTCCATAAGCTGCTGCAGAACATTTTTCCTCCAGTGCGAAGTGAATCCTCTTCAAATGGCGGCGCAGCTCCTTTACATGAGCCACGGGAAAGGAATTCTTCTCATATTTGGCCTGCCATGCCAGCGCCTGCTTCACGACATCCAGTAATACATCTATTTTCTTGATAACGTCTATAGTTGTTTCGTTTAGAAATCAAAAGCTCCGGAATCCAACCAATAGCAATCCTCTGCTCCCAGACTTTGTATGTGGATCTCTACATCCTTTTCATTGAGATCATTATTATATGCATCAGCTACGCGCTCTATCCGGAGATCTTCCTTATCCATTGGGCTACGGGAGACTATCAATTTAAATGGCATTTGCCGCTTCAGTTTGTCGGTCTCGTCCTTTACCAGATTATAGACCTGCTCATCAGAGATGTCGGATGTTTCTTTTTCCATCTTTGTTCTGACACGCCTGCGGATAGCTTCATAGTTGAAGTCGACGGTGTAAAGAGGCCGCTCTGGATAGCCCTCAATATCCTCCTGCCGGATTTGGAGGAAGATAGGAAGTGTCTTCACAAAGACCTCTCCGCGGTTATTTTCCGGTGTAATGCAGTAACTCTGTCCGGCAGAGGTCTCCACCGGCTTTTCCACATAGTTGATAGTTGACTTGAGATGCTCTCCAAGCAACGATTTGTCTAATTTGAAGTTAGCCAACTGGGCAAAGTCGGACGAGTAGTATCCTATCATAGCTCCTACAGCCACCACCGTCTTCTGGTTGCGGATATATCCTGTGTTGTTTCCATACGGATACCAATCGCCTACATAATATCTCGATAGAGGTATAAGGCGGTTTGGTGCTACCGCATAATATTTCCGGAAGAGATCGATCACCGGTGGCAATGTCGTGGGACGGCCTGAAAGAATAATTATATCACAGGCATAAGCATACATCATTGCGGAAATTTTCTTTACCAGAGGCTCCATAGTTTTGGTTATCAACTCAGAGACATGACTGCTGCTGTATTCCCATTCAAGATCCTCAAAGCGGAAGCCAAAGAAACTGGCAAAGCCATTCAGCACGTACGGGTTAGGCCTGTTGTCGGCAAAGACCTGCTCGTAGTGGACGGTACAATCGCGGCTCTCTCTTCTGTTGAGGTCGAGATAATGGCAAGCCAAAGGCACCAGAACCTGAATGTTGAAATCGCGGCGCAGTAATCGCTGACTGATCGACTGTCCGTTATAGTCATGACCGAAGAAATTCTTTAGCTTCTGCATGATATTGGGATCCTTCTCTCCTTTTCTGTATATAGCAGAGTAGTCACCACTGATAAGCATCTCGCTTATGAGGCTCTTAAGCAAATCGTCGCCAGCGAAATAGAAGCTGTCGTAGAACACAGGATCCGGGATAATCCTCGAGTCAACACTATTGTCATAACTGTATTCATTAATCATGAGATCGGAAGTTCCTGCGCCAATATCCAGCGAACCCAGGGTAAAAGTAGTCTGTCCCTGCTCCGTAGTCTTGCCATAAAGCCTGAAGAAGTCCTGTGCGTTCCCTTTATATTTGTGGCCTATCTCTCCATAGAGATACACAAGCTGGGAACATGTGGCTTCGTCATAATACCACTCTTGCTTGTCATCATCGCCACGCCGATAGGAAGGAATCACCTCCAGGGAGAATTTATCCTGACCAGCACTACCTGCAGAGGACTCGAAGTTGTGTAGCAGGAGAGAAGCTTCTTGAGCCGATCTTACCAACTGTTTCCGCTCCTCCTCCGACATTGTGATCGGGCACGTAATCACCATTCTCTTCAGCCTGCGTGGCATCTGGATATTACCATGGAAACTACGGTAATCCTCACTGTTGATCTGCATGCGAGCTTGGCAGAGAATCTCTAACATACAGAAAGTCATCAGCGATCGGCGGCTGTAGGTGTGCTTGCTTCCGCCAAAGCCATCCCTATCCACAGTACCATTGCTGTTGAGCTGATTGCTCAGTCCTGGGATATTCAGTATGTGGCTCTGCTTGTCGCCTTCCAAGACGAGAAATTGCCATTCCTGCTTAGTGGGTGCCTTATCCCACAGATAACGCTTAGGGCTGGAATAAGTGGAAAGGGTCTCATCAGCAATTTCAGATGCATGAGCTCTGTTCACCAGTTTACTTGCCTCTCTGCCAAGACGCACGAAACTTGGATAAACGAATTCACGACTATCGCGCTCTCCCCACTCTCCGAAATCAGCCTTCCGGAAAGCCAGACGCATCTCAAATGGCTCTTGATAACGGCACACATGTAAGCCTTTCGTGGTACTGACGATATCGGTCAGATCGGTAAGTGCCAACTGAGGCACCTTCTTGAAGTCACCTTTCTCGGAATCCTCCACAAGTAGGGCGGTTGTCTTCGAGTTGCCCACATCAATAAAGATGTCGACGTCCTTCATCAGCACATCGGTATCCTTAAACATTTTCACAGTCGGGAAAAGATGATTCTGTGCTATATAATCAATCAAGACTATATAGGTGGCTATATATGACATCTTATGCTTCTCGCCTTTTATCTTCGATACCGAACGCACCCCGGGGTGAACGGTCTCACGGAGATATTTATTCACATAGCAGCATTGCTCAGTAGCCTCGGAACAATAATCCATCAATAACAGCTCTTCTGGGCAGATCTCGAAGTGAAGCTCATTTTGGAAATTGTCCGGAAAGACTGGGGCTTCCTGTAAGGGGTCGTTGCCTTCTCCGGTACGGGTGTCCAATGCCAGGATAACATCATACCGTTTTTTCCCCTTTTCTCCATCCACAGGTACAAGCTTTATCCGTGCCCAGTTGAAGGCCCCGAAGTCGAACCGAAGGGCAGGAACCCTGCGGCGAAAGTAAGGCACTGGCAACCAGACGTTTTCGAGTAATGGCAACTTGCTCGATGGATCGTCAAACGACATCGGGAATATCTCTTCCGGCATGTTCTCGAACTCATCTGAATCCTCAGCCAGAGGATGCACTATCCCGTCTTCCCGAATCTCCTCAGGGTCGATCAACGTCTTGTTCTCTGTGGGCTGGATGTATCCGTTGTCAATAAGGTCCTTCTTGTTATAGAAGAATATGCCATATTCTCCTTTCACTCTTTCAAGGATATCCAACTTGTGCACCCCTTCTTCCTTGTCGTACCATTCGCGAAACCACTTCTTGAAGTTTCCGCTCATGTCAATCTCCAGAGGAAATGTGAACAGCTGTATGCCAGAATTCGCTATTACCGTATATTCCATATTCAGTTTTTCTTTTCTTTCTTTTCTGCTTCGGCTTGAGCCTCCTCAAAATCCATTAGCGATGAAGTTATGATAACTACCTCGCCAGGGAAGACGTGCTCGGCAAGATTACTCACATCTTCATTCTTCAGGCGGATGCATCCTTCTGTGGCTCGTGTGCCTATAGAATTAGGGTCATGGGTGCCATGTATACCGATACCCTTGCTTCCTGGTGTGGCCAGACGGATGAAATAAGGTCCATACGCTCCTTCTATAGGCCCTTTGCCATCGCCGAAGTCGTGAGTTCTGTTGCTGGCGTCCTCTACATCCACAACATGAAAGATGCCCTCGGGTGTTTTCATATCGCCCACCTTCTCCTTCTGCCCATAATTCTTGCCGCAGGCTATACCATATTCGGCCTTCTTCTCTCCGGCATAATCGAACACCCGCAAACGCATGTCCTGTTTTGACACTACTATAAACTGAGCATTTCGGATATTGTCGAGTTGGTTATGATACCATATGTATATGCCGGCCATACAGATAAAAGGCAATGTCACCGTTGCGATATAGATGACATACAGAAGTTTGTGAGGCTTGTGTTTGCTGTGTTTAGTACGCATATTCTACTTCGTATTCATCGCCATACATATAAATGTTATAAATATAGTTGGCATCTGTGTTTTCTTCATAAACCAGACTTGGTGTCTCATCGTCAGCGAAGGTGAAGATGAGTAGCTTATGCTCATTAGTCAAGATGTTGCGGATAATCACGGCAAAATCGGTAAACTTGGAGTTCGGATTGGTTATTCTGTCAAAGTAAACCGAGTTTGGTTTCACACCTTTAGCCCTGCAGAACACCTGCCACTGATTCTGATTGTTTGGATGCACAGCGGGAGTAATGAGTGAAAGGTCCGAAGACGACACCTTGCCGATATATCCATGATCCTTAAAGTAGTTGAGCAAAGCACGACGGCATTTTACCGTCTCTATATTCATTCTTGAGGCAGCATCGCCAAAAATACTGTTCAGGAGAAGAAAATCCGATTTGTTCACAAGATACACTGATGAGATATAACCTTTCACCCCTTGGTTATCTTTTACAGAGCTCCAGTCGTTGTCATGCTCATAGGTAATAAGCTCGCTGCCGTAAGGCACCGTCTTGAGGTGATTGTAATCGGCTCCTGCCATCTTTGAGGAGCGCAGGTTGGTAGCATTCGAGATGGTATAATAGCGAGGTGCCTCCCGGTCAATCTTGGCAGGAAGGTAAACCTTCTCATAATAGAAATAACCTCCTATGCCTCCACAGAGAAGCAACACGATAAGAGGAATTATCCAAATGAGGGGTGAGTGATGCGACTCAGCCTCATCGTCCTCATAAGTCTTATCTGCCGATATGGAAGATGGTGGAGGTCCAACAGGCCTCATAGGCTTCGCACTGACATGGTTTGGGGTCACAATCTGACCATTGACTATTGGCTGATTATAGGCTACAGCCTGACTGTTTGGCTGAGGCATTGGCTGAACAGGAGCAGCAGGCTGCTCAATACGTGAAGGTATGTCAATGGCAAGCGGGTGTCCACACACCGGGCATGTGTAATTTATTCTGGATCCAGCAGGGTAGTTAGTCTCATTGATCGTTATAGATACATGACAATTAGGGCAAATAACCTTCATAGCCTTCAAAGTTTATCCCGACAGACTCGCAGAAGCAAGGATTGAGTTAATAATAGATTAAACTGGATACATACAAAAAAAAGCGTGGGAGTCTGTACCTGTTACTCGTCCCACATCTGAAGGCCTTCGCATTGCCCAATCCAGTTGAACGAGCAACGCAGAAGCCCACGCCTGT
>CACWIO010000082.1 GCA_902760855.1 uncultured Eubacteriales bacterium | reverse complement strand
TGTCTCTCTTTTGTTTCTTGAGTGTCTTCTGTATTGTGTTGTAGAACTTCTCATAGATGAGCGGAACCGCAAGCAGGAATGTCGGTCTGACGGCCTGCATGTCTTTTGTGATATATTTCAGTCCGCGGCAGAACGCCATAGACGCTCCCATGAACATACCCTCCAGCATGGTGCATGTGCACTCATATGTATGATGGATAGGCAGCACGCTGAAGAACACATCCTCAGGGCAAACCTCAAGGTAAGTCTGTGCGATCAATATGTCTGTGCAGAGATTCCTGTGCGACAGCATTACACCCTTGGACACTCCCGTTGTGCCCGAAGTAAAGAGTATGGATACCATATCCGACGCTCTTACTCTGGCATCGAGGTATGCTCTGTCCCCGCTCTCGACTTTCTCTATTCCTGCGGCTCTCAGAAGTTCCCATGAGAGAAGTCCTTTCTTCTCGTTCTCATGCTCGGTCTTTCCGACGCCTATTACCATCTCAAGTCCGCTCTCGGACTCTTTGATTGATTTGAATATTTCGTAGTATTTATCCTGGCAGCAGATTACAGCCTTGATATCTCCCATGCGCACGAGATTGGCAAGTTCATCCGCTGTCAGTTCCTTATCCAGCGGCACTACTACTCCGAGTCCTCCGGTAATTGCAAAATATGACTCTGCCCATTCGTAGCAATTCGCACCTATTACTCCTACGTGACTTCCTCTGAGCCCTCTTGCTGTCAGCTCTGTTCCGAGGCCTCTTACATCTCTCAGCACTTCAGAGTATGTGAACTCGGTGTACTCACTGTATCCCGGCATTATCTGGTGATAGAGTACCTTACTACCCCATATCTTTGCAGATGACTCTATCAGGTTCTTAAGGTCTGTTACCGCTCTTGCTTTTCTGTACATTACGGCGGGCTCATCACTTGCTTTGATTGCATCCACATAGGATTGCATGTCCGCCATTTCTGCTTCCTTGAGCTCAGCATATTCCGCATCGCTCATCTTATATAAATCAACGTCCCTATACCTGTCGATTACTTCCTTGTAATTAGTCATTAAAAAAACACCTCAGGTCGCGCCATATTGCGCTTTATATTAATTGGAGCCACGCATTGATTGGATCGTGGCTCGCAGGGTATTTTACCATTATTTGCTTTATTTTACAAGGCTTTGACGCCTATTAGCACTGCGCTCTTTACGCATTTTGAGCGCCTTTTGTCTTCGAGAGCACCAGTCCGATTACGAGTCCGATGAGGGACGGCACTACCCATCCGAGGCCGCGATCGAAGAACGGGAATATCTTGCTTCCCAGCTCCGCAACGGCCTCTATATTTAGCGCCTTAAGGAAGTCGAATACAGCAGGAATAAATGCTCCTATGGTCACCCACATATATACCTCGCGGCTCTTTCCGAAAAACTTCTCGAAGAGCGCCGTTATTGTAAGTGTGATTGTGAGCGGATAGAGCAGTGCCAGCACAGGCTTTGCACAATTGATAATCACCGTCAGTCCTACGTTTGAAACAATGAGCGAGAAAAGAGTAAATACCAGCGCCCAGCCTCTGTAGTTGAGTTTGCCCGGAATAAGTCTGACGAACATCTCACCACAGCTCGTAACGAGTCCGATTGCCGTCTTGAGGCAGGCAAAGGTCACGGTAAGTCCCAGCACTACGCCGCCGAGGCCTCCAAGGTAGTGAGACGATATCTGCGAGAGTGCCACGCCTCCGTTAAGTGCTATTTCAAACAGTCCTCTTGACTGCGCTCCCATTATCGCGGTCAGTACATAAATGATGCCCATAAGCAGCGCAGTAAACACGCCTGCTTTTACTATTTCACGTGCCACGTCTTCATCCTTATCCACTCCGAGGTCTCTTACAACGTTTATTATTACAATACCGAATGCCAGGCCGGCTATAGCATCCATAGTGTTATACCCGGTGATAAAGCCCGTGAAAATGGCCCCTTCCTGATACATCGGCGACGGCTTGATATCCGAGATTGTAGCGCCGGGATTGATAAGTGCCACTATCACGAGCACTGCCAAAAGAGTCAGGAAAATCGGATTAATTACACGTCCTATCGATGTGGTGATCTTACCTGGTCTGAGCGAAAAGAACAGCACTACCGCAAAGAAAACAAATGTAAATACGAGTTGCCAGATCCATATGCCACTGCTGATTCCAAACGGCTCAGCAATCGTCGTAAACGAAGTCGATCCGCAACGCGGGATGGCGAAAAACGGCCCTATCGTAAGATAAAGAGCAGCGGTGAACAGTTTGCCGTATTTAGGGCCCACTTTGCTGGACAGCTGATAGAGATTGTCGCTGTGAGTGTTTCCTATGGCTGCGACCGCAAGAATAGGGATCGTGACCGCCGTTATTAGAAGTCCGATTATTGCAGGCCACACATTGCTGCCGGCTTTCTGTCCGAGCTCTACAGGAAATATGAGGTTGCCTGCTCCGAAGAACATGCCGAACAGCGTGCTCGCTACGACTATGGTCTCCTTCATTGTGAGTTTGCTTTTTCTCTTCATAATTCGCGTCTTCCTTCTATAGCTTTGAGCAGAGTTTCTTCGTCTGCATATTCAAGGTCTCCTCCGATAGGAAGACCGTGTGCAATTCTCGTTATTTTTATCCCCGTGTCTTTTAGGAGATTGGCGATGTACATTGCAGTGGCCTCTCCCTCGATGTTGGGGTTGGTGGCCAGTATGAGCTCTTTTACATCGGGCTCAGCCTGAAGCCTCCTGACCAAGGACACGAGATTGATGTCGTTCGGACCTATGCCGTCCATCGGGGATATGGTTCCGTGCAACACGTGGTAGCGGCCTCTGTACTCCCTTATCCTCTCCATGGCCATTACGTCCTGAGGGGATTCGACTACACATATGACGCTTCCGTCTCTGGCGCTGTCCTCGCAGATGGGGCATCTCTCCCTATCCGTTAGATTGCCGCAGACCTCGCAGTATTTGAGAGATTTCTTTGCAGCAGAAATAGCTTCAGCGAGCTCGTCTGCCTCCCTGTCCGTAAGACTCAGGATGTGAAAGGCCAGCCGCTGAGCGGTTTTGCTGCCTATGCCCGGCAATTTCCCGAGCTCGTTTATTAGTTTGTTTAGAGTTCTCGGGTATTGTCTCATTACAGTCCCGGTATGCCCAGTCCTCCGAATCCTCCGGTGATCTCATTCATGGCATTTTCGGACAGTTCTTCAATCTGCCTTATGGCTTCGTTTACCGCAGCTGTCACCAGATCCTGAAGCATTTCCACATCATCGGGATCCACTACATCTTTATCTATATTGAGCTTTGTGATTTCTTTGTTGCCGTTTATCGTCACCTCTATGGCTCCGCCGCCTGCGGTTGTGGTGATTTCCTTTTCGGCAAGCTCAGCCTGAACCTGCTCCATCTCGGCTTGCATGGCCTGTAGCTGCTGAAGCTGCTTTTGCATATTGCCGCCTCCGCCCATGCCCATGCCTGGCTGTCTGTTCTTAGGCTTCTTACCGGCTCTCATACCTTTACCCATCTGTATCCTCCTGTTTATTTGGAATCAGTTCTCGATAGTAGGCTTAATTCCGAAGAGCTCTTCTACGTCCAGAGCCGCTTCGTTAAGCGCTTTGTCATTTTTAAGTATCGCTGCAGTCTCCTGCTCTGTCATCTCGCGAGTCTTGCGAGCATCTTCACCGGGATCCGCTATCTTAAGACTTATGATTATGCCTCTTCCGTACAGGCGTCTTGCGATCTCAGTTATCTCTCTGAGTTTCTCCTCGGCCATTCTGATCTTACCCGGTCTCACGGATATGAGAAGTTCTCCGGAATCAAAGTCCAGTGCCTCGGAGTGATGTCCGACCAGACTGATAAAACTCCTGTCATTGGCAGCCACTTCCTGCACTATGCGCTCCCACATTTCCGCAGGGCTGTCGCTTGTATCATAGAATTCCGGTTCGGGTTCTGCCTCCGGCTCAGGCTCTGCCGCTGCTGCAGGCTCCTCCGGGATTAATTCTCTGAGGTCGCTCACGGGTTTTATCGTGTCGCGGCTCACAGCCTCCTCCTCGGCAGGCTGTGCGGGTTCCTTGACCTCAGGCTTTGGCTCCGCTGCCTGCACAGGGGCCTTCGGCTCTGCTTTTGCTGATGCTTCCTTCTTGATTACAGGTGCTACAGGCTTCTCCTGAGCTGCATTTTCATTGCACGACGCGAGCTTGACTGCCGCAGTCTCCAAAAGAAGTCTCGGCCTCTCGGAATACCTTCCGAGATTGATGTATTCGGATATGAGGCGGATTGCCGTGTCTATGAATTCGGCATCTGTCTTAGCGGATTGTTTGGTGAGCCTTGCGATATTCTCTGCAGACATGTTGATGATGCCTTCCGGTTTGCTCACGTATTTGGAGACCATGATGTCTCTTAAATGAGCGTTCCAGTCCTTGAGTATCTGCCTGGCGTCCTTTCCGCGTTTTATGATTTCGTCTATGTATTTGAGCGCCTTGCCGGCGTCTCCCGACAGCACCGCATCGGTAAGAGCCAGGAAGAAATCCTCTCCTGCCGCTCCCGTGTATTCGAGTACAGCTGCTCTGTCAATCACTTCATCTCCGGATGCTATGCATTGCTCCAGTATGGAGAGGGCGTCTCTTACGGATCCGTTCGCGCGGGATGCTATCGTAGCCAGCGCATCAGGTTTCACATTGAGACCTCTCTTTTGGCAAATCCTATCCATACCCTCAATCATCTCTTCCTCGGTGACGCGCCTGAAGTTGAGCTCCATGCAGCGCGATCTGATAGTCGCCCTGACCTTTTGAGGATCGGTGGTGGCAAGTATGAATATGGCGTGTTCTGGTGGTTCTTCGAGCGTCTTGAGAAATGCATTCTCAGCCGAAGTCGAGAGCATGTGAACCTCGTCGATTATGTACACTTTGTACTTGCCGATTGAAGGCGGATACTTGACCATATCTACTATGGCTCTAAGATC
The DNA here is from genome assembly GCA_902760855.1 of uncultured Eubacteriales bacterium. Classification (GTDB taxonomy): domain Bacteria; phylum Bacillota; class Clostridia; order Peptostreptococcales; family Anaerovoracaceae; genus Crickella. The sequence goes on along the minus strand of CACWIO010000082.1, from coordinate 2,514 downwards.
CTCCACGCCGTTGTTGGATGCAGCATCGAGCTCTATGCAATCTACGAAACGGCCCTCACGAATTGCTTCGCAATTCTCGCACACGCCGCAAGGAATCTTATCCTCTGCGCCGGTGCAATTCACGGCCTTCGCCAGTATCCTTGCGGTACTGGTCTTGCCCGTGCCGTGAGTGCCCGCAAAAAGATAAGCCTGGCTGACCGTCCCTGTCTTCAGCTGGTTTTGCAGAATCTTGACGATATGCCTCTGGCCTATTATGTCTTCGAATACTTCCGGCCTCTCGGCCCTGTACAATGCTGTCTGCATAATACTCCTTTTCTAAAAAAAAAGCGGTGGGCGATTTGCAGCACGCAGAGGCTGGTCTGCGGCACACAAGACAGATCGCTTAATGCTGCTACTTCTCAGTCCTGACATGGTTCACGGAGCCCCGTTGCGCAGGGCCCCTGCGCACAGCAAATCGCCCGCCGTTTAATGCTTGTCTATTTTAACATAAAGACGCTGTTCTAACAATCATAATCACGCTATTTCGGGCCTAATTCGTGCCCAGAATATCTCTGGCTACATACACTCCGCTGGCCGATGCGTGAGACAGGGAATGAGTAACTCCGCTGCCGTCGCCTATCATGTAGAGACCTTTGTATTTGGTCTCGAGATTGTTATTCAGCTTGACGTCCATATTATAGAATTTAACCTCGACTCCATAGAGCAGAGTATCGTCATTGGCCGTACCCGGAGCGATTTTATCGAGCGCGTAAATCATCTCGATGATGCCGTCGAGTATTCTCTTAGGAAGCACGAGCGAGAGATCTCCCGGCTCAGCCTTGAGCGTAGGTCTTGCGAAGCTGTCGGCAAGCCTCTTATGATTGGTCCTGCGTCCCCTGATGAGGTCGCCGAACCTCTGCACGATTACACCGCCGCCCAGCATATTTGAAAGTCTGGCAATGCTCTCGCCGTAGCCGTTGCTGTCCTTGAAAGGCTCTGAGAAATGCTTGGCAACGAGCAATGCGAAATTGGTCATGTCTGTTTGCTTCTCAGGATCCTCATAGCTGTGTCCGTTTACGGTCACTATGCCGTTGGTATTTTCGGTAACAACAGCGCCCTTAGGATTCATGCAGAATGTACGAACTTTATCTTCGAACTTCTCGGTCTTATACACTATCTTGCTCTCATAAAGCTCATCCGTCAGATGAGAGAAGAGCACTGCAGGAAGCTCCACTCTGACTCCTATATCCACTCTGTTGGACTGGGTCTCAATACCGAGTTCCTTGCATATTCCCTCTATCCACTTGCTGCCGCTTCTGCCTACGGAGACTATGCATTTCTTGCATCTGAGAGCTCCGGTAGCTGTAATTATCTTGTATCCCTCGTCCTCTACTTCGATCTTTGTAACAGGAGTCTGGAACTTGAATTCCACCTTATCCTTGAGCTCGTCATACAGATTCTCAAGCACCACATAATTGATGTCCGTGCCGAGGTGTCTGACAGAAGCATCCAGAAGTTTGAGCTTATTCTGCATGCAGACCTTCTTGAGCCCTGTATTTGCGGTCGAATATAGCTTGGTGCCCTCTCCTCCATGCGACATGTTGATGCTGTCGACATACTTCATAAGATTAATGGCTTCCTGCTTTCCGATGTATTCATACAGCGTGCCGCCGAAGTCATTCGTGATATTGTATTTGCCGTCCGAAAAAGCACCTGCTCCGCCGAATCCGCTCATGATTGAGCAGTTCTTGCAATGAATGCAGGTCTTGACCTTAACTCCGTCGATAGGACATTTCCTCTCGTGAAGCGCCGTGCCCGTTTCGAGCACAGCCACCGAAAGTCCGTTATTCTTCTTCGTAAGCTCGTAAGCCGCGAAGATTCCTCCCGGTCCCGCACCGACTATAATTACATCATATGTCTTAATCTTAGCCATTATTACTTCCTGTCCCTTTTAATTGAATCTTTCTCTATCTATTCTACTCCATTTTACGGCAATCTGTGCTTCTTTTTAGAACCTCTGACTCGACTTATAGCTCTCGAGAGCTCAGCGGTAACGAGCGATACGTCTCTGTTGGTGTTGACGCTCTTGAGCTTTTCTTTGGCTTCCTCGTGTGCACGTCTGGCTCTGGCTTCATCGATCTCGTGAGGTTTCTCTGCGGTATCCACGAGTACCATGACTTCTCCGTTTTCAACTTTGAGCAGACCGTCAGATACTATCACGAGTTCTCTGTCCCCGGCCACAGGCTCATAAACGAGCTCGCCGGGCACCACCGCCATAATCATATTCATATGGTGCGCCCAAACACCGATGCTGCCCTCCGTCGTATGCAGTGACAGGGACTTCGCATCACCATCGAATACCATATGATCACTCGCCATAATCTGCAACTTGTATGAATCCATTTCTCTTTTTATAGTGTCTTCGATTTTTTGATTGCGTCGTCAATGGTTCCGACGTTGAAGAAGGCCTGCTCCGGATAATCGTCCATTTCTCCGTTCGCAATGGCTCCAAATCCTTTGATCGTCTCCTCAATC
>CACWIO010000081.1 GCA_902760855.1 uncultured Eubacteriales bacterium | reverse complement strand
TGCCGACGATGTGGCTGATATCTACAACAAGAAAGATGAGACAGCAGCTACCGAAGACTTCAAAGATGACGTCACAGAGGACTTCAAGAGCGCAGTAGAGGATGAATTCAAAAACGAGGAAGAACTGTAAAAGGGACAAGTATTAATGGCAATTGATAAAAAAGATGTACCTGTGACGGATCGCGCCGTCACGATGGAAAAGATAATCGCACTTTGCAAGAACCGGGGCTACATATTCCCCGGTTCGGAGATTTATGGCGGCTTGGCCAACACCTGGGATTTCGGTCCTCTGGGAGTTGAGTTCAAGAATAACATCAAGGATGCTTGGAGACAGAAATTCGTCAGAGAATCTGCCTATAACGTAGGCCTTGATGCCGCTATTTTGATGAACCCAAAGACATGGGTAGCATCGGGACACGTAGGAGGATTCTCCGATCCTCTTATTGACTGCAGAGCCTGCAAGACCAGATACAGAGCGGATCAGCTCATCGAGGACTATCTGAAGGAACAAAATCCGGATGATGAGGCCATAGTAGACGGCTGGACCAACGAAGAGATGGAGAGCTTCATCGCAGATAAGGGCATTAAGTGCCCATCCTGCGGCAAGAGTGATTTCACAGGTATCAGGCAGTTTAATCTGATGTTTAAAACTTTCCAGGGCGTAACTGAGGATTCCGCTGCTGAGATTTACATGAGACCTGAGACAGCTCAGGGCATATTCGTTAATTTCAAGAACGTGCAGAGAACAGCAAGGAAGAAAGTACCTTTCGGCATCGCTCAGGTTGGTAAATCCTTCAGAAATGAGATTACGCCGGGTAACTTCATATTCCGTGTACGCGAGTTCGAGCAGATGGAGCTTGAGTTCTTCTGCAAGCCGGGAACCGAACTTGATTGGTTCGCATATTGGAAGGACTACTGCGCGAGCTTCCTCAAGAACCTCGGTCTGAGCGAAGAGTATACAAGGCTGAGAGATCATTCCGAAGAGGAGCTCTCGCACTACAGCAATGCGACTACGGATATTGAATATCTCTTCCCGTTCGGATGGGGAGAACTCTGGGGAATCGCCTCAAGAACGGACTTCGATCTCATGGCGCATCAGACCACTTCCGGTGAGGACATGAGCTATCTCGATCCTGAGACTAACGAAAGATATGTGCCATACTGCATAGAGCCTTCGGTCGGAGTTGAGAGACTGGTGCTCGCATTCCTCGTGGATGCGTACGACGAGGAGACTCTGGTGGACGGCAACGGCAAGGAAGACGTCAGGACGGTGCTGAGGCTCCATCCTGCGCTTGCCCCATATAAGGCTGCGGTACTGCCGCTGTCTAAAAAGCTCGAGGATACGGCGCTTCCTGTATACGAGGAGCTCAGCAAATACTTCAATGTCGAGTATGATGCATCGGGCTCCATCGGCAAACGCTACAGGAGAGAGGATGAAATCGGCACACCGTTCAGCATATGCGTCGATTTCGACACCGAAACAGATAAGTCGGTAACAATCAGAGACAGAGATACGATGGAACAGGTAAGGGTTCCGATAAGCGAAGTCAGAGCGTATATAGAGGAGAGACTGAGATTCTAAATAGCATGCATCCCGGCAGAACGCCGGGATTCGCTGTTTACTAAGGGAGAGTTTTGTATGGATAAGTTTGTTTATTCCTTCAATGAAGGCTCCAAGGACATGAGGACTCTGCTCGGAGTTAAAGGCGCCAATCTCGCGGAGATGACCAATATGGGACTTCCGGTTCCTTTCGGTTTCACGATTACGACTGAGGCTTGCAAGGAATATTTGAGTGACGGCACCCTCAGAGATGAGGTAGTAGGCGAGATCCTTCAGCATATTGCAGACCTCGAGGAAGTAATGAATAAGAATTACGGCGATCCCGAGAATCCTCTTTTGGTATCTGTCAGATCCGGAGCGCCTGTTTCGATGCCTGGCATAATGATCACAATATTGAATCTCGGTCTTAATGACGCGACCGTTGAAGGACTTGCAAGCAAGAGCGGAGACAGAGCGTTTGCCTATGACTGTTATCAGAGGCTTATACGCTCATACGGAATACAGGTCTACGGAATAGATCAGTGCCTATTTGACAAAGCTCTTCAAAGTATATGCGGAGCATGCGAGGAATCGTACGATACCATGCTCGATGAGAAAACACTCAAAAGCCTTATCGCAGCATATAAGGATATCTTTATTAAAGAACTTGATATTGAATTTCCTCAGGACTTACACGAGCAGCTCAGAGAGTCCGTAATTGCTGTGTTTAAATCGTGGAACAGCGAAGCTGCAATCAACTACAGACTTGAGAACGGCATTTCTGATGCCCTCGCTACAGCTGTTAACGTGCAATCCATGGTATTCGGCAATTTCAACGAGAAGTCCTGTGCGGGCATTGCAACTACCAGAAATCCTGAGACCGGTGAGAATGTAATAGTCGGAGAATATCTCGAAAAGGGACAGGGAAGGGATATCAATACGCACACAAAACATACTTATCCTCTGTCTCAAATGGCGGAGAACTTCCCTGATGCATATAAGAGATTCGAGAAGATTGCCAAGACACTTGAGAAGCATTTCAAGGATATGCTCAATCTCGAATTTGTAGTTGAGGATGGCAAGCTTTTCATGCTGCACACCAGGGTTGCTAAGAGAACGCCTGAAGCGGCGGTGAAGATTGCCGTAGATCTCGTTAAAGATGAAATTATCGACAGAGAGACGGCTGTTATGAGAATTGACCCGTCGCAGATAGAGCAGCTGCTGCCTCCGCCGGGAGACGGCGTTTCGGAGATTACCGGATATACAGCGAAGATTCTCGCATGGGCAGATTATGCCAAGACTCTAAAGGTCAGGACCAATGCAGACAATCCTGAGGAGGTTGCCCAGGCAAGAGCTTTTGGGGCAGAGGGCATAGGGCTTATCCGCACCGAGCATATGTTTTTTGATAGTGAGCGCATTCCCAAAATGAGGCGCATGGTGCTCGCAGATAGCGAAGATGAAAGACGCAAGGCTCTTGCCGAGCTTATGCCATATCAGAAGGAAGACTTCAAGAGAATATATAAGGAGATGGGGGATATGCCTGTTACTATAAGGCTTCTCGATCCTCCGCTTCATGAGTTCCTTCCGGCCAATGAAGATGAGATAAGCAGTGCTGCAGAGGAACTCGGCATCAGTTTTGAACAGGTAATAAGCAAGACAAGGAAACTCAAGGAATTCAATCCTATGCTCGGAAGAAGAGGCGCCAGGCTGGCAATTGCCTATCCTGAGGTGGTCAGGATGCAGACAGAGGCGATTATCTCTGCGGCTATTGAGGTAAGGCGCGAAGAGTCGATAGACATAATGCCTGAAATCATGGTGCCGTTCATCGCTCATGTAAATGAACTGGCCACGGTAAAGAGAACGATTAACGAACTTGCTGACAGATTGATTGCCGAGTCAGAAGAGGATATGAAGTATCTCGTGGGAACTATGATAGAAGTTCCGCGTGCAGCAATGACGGCAGATGAATTGGCTGAGGAAGCCGAGTTCTTCTCGTTCGGAACCAATGATCTGACTATGATGGGATTTGGCCTTTCGAGACTTGATAAAGAAGACATAATCAAGGAGTATTTAAGCAAAGGAATACTCGAATACGATCCTTTTAAAACTTTGGATATAGAGGGCGTGGGCAGCTTGATGAAAATGGCTGTCGAAGGAGGTAAAAAAACACGAGCTAATATAAAGCTCGGTATTTGCGGAGAGCACGGAGGAGATCCTGCGACAGTGCAATTCTGCCACGATCTCGGTCTAAACTATGTGTCGTGCTCGCCATATAAGGTGCCGATTGCGAGACTGGTTGCAGCTCAGGCTGCGATTGCTGCCAAAGGATCCAACTAATAGGAGTTGTGTGACAGGAAATAACTCCAGGCAGCGGAAGGTGAGCCGTAGCGCCTTGCAATATATTTGAGGCCCCAGCGAATCTGAGTGTTGGCGTTGGTATAGTAGTCGCTACCCTCGGATGCCATCTTGCTCGCAGGCAGAGATTGAGGTATGCCGTGAGCACCGGAACTTCTGTTGTGGGCATTCGGGTTCCAGCGGGATTCTTTATTCCAGAGATTGATCAAAGGCTCCAGCTCCTTGTCGCTCCAACCGAAATCCGGGAATAGCGAAAGAGCATATTTCTGGTATTCTCCCTTTTCTCCACTCCACAGAAGGGCGCTTATAGGCGTCTCATCCGTCAGCTTACTACTTATAATATAATATTCCTCGTCTTCAATCTTAACGCGGCTCCATTCATTCTTGGTCATACCTGTCCTATTGACCATTTTCTCTCCGTCGAGTTTGCCTGCTTCATCGTATGACTCGTCAGGTCCTGTTCGGTAGGGGACTTCTTCCGTGGTCCAAAGGTATTCATCGACTTCTTCTATCACTCTTTCATTATATTCTTTATAGGTTTCGGAAGCCGGTCCGACGAGCATATCTTCATCAACCGATTTAATAGTTGCATATGTGCTCTGGATTTCCTTCATCATTACATTGTAGCTATACTGAGCATAAATACCGGAACACGCCAAAAATACGAGGACAAGTTCCGCGTAAATAATACGTCTTATGAATTGCCTTCGACTGTTGATAAGCTGATCAACGTTATAATGTTTTCCGAGTTTACTTATCTTTCTCTTGTAGTGTTTGCCCATATTCGGTACTTAGTTCAGTTAATAATGATTATTCCATATAAACACCGTCGAAGCTTCTCCTCGGGCGAACTTCGATGAGTTATCATACAATGAAAGGGAGCGTATTTTGTACAAATATGAACAGACTGTAATAATCAGCTGCATCAGCGTGTTGATTGTTCCGATTGTGTAGTACAGATCAACAATTACTGTCAAAAAAAACATAGATTAATCTCTTTCTAAGTTGTAAATATCGGTCTTTCTGTTATACTCATCAATATAACAGACGCCGGATGTCCCCCGCCTCAACGGAGTAGGCGGCGGGTTCCATATTCGATCTTCAGTGGCGGGTCGCAATCCCCGACTGACGATCTCATGAGCTGAAGCTCCCGTCGTCTGTTTACGGCGTCGCTCGCTCCAACCAAGCGAGCTTGATGGAGCTTCGCTCCTGGTTGAAAAACAAGACCGTATATTTTAATTAAATTCGATATACATGTAAACAGGGGCTCATATGTTGCATTGGCCTAGGATGTAACGGTAGCTCTAATTGTTAAGGAGGGGAAATTTTATGCAAGAGTATCTGTTATCACACCTGTATTGGATAAGCTTGGCTGCATCAATTGTTGCACTTTTGTTTGCTTATTCACAGACAAGAATCGTCCTGAGCTCGAACGAGGGTACGGACAGAATGAAAGAGATTTCACAGTTTATTCGTACGGGAGCCAGCGCTTTTCTGAAGCGTCAGTATCGCACGGTAATCATTTTCTTTGCAGTGATGTTCGTCGTGCTTTGTGCAATGGCTGCAGGACATAAGCTGACATGGTATGTGCCGTTTGCTTTTATTACCGGAGGCTTTTTCTCCGGCATGTCAGGTTACATCGGCATGAGCATAGCTACAAGAGCTAACGACCGTACGGCATGTGCAGCACAGGAGAGCTTAAACAAAGGACTCAGAGTTGCCTTTTCGGCAGGTTCCGTAATGGGATTCACCGTAGTAGGTCTCGGTCTTCTTGATATTTCACTTTGGTATGCTCTTTTAGACCTTGTATTCCATGAAAGTCTGGAGAATATTACTGCTGCTATGGTTACTTTCGGAATGGGAGCATCTTCCATGGCTCTCTTCGCACGTGTAGGAGGCGGTATCTTTACAAAAGCTGCTGACGTAGGTGCGGATCTTGTTGGTAAAGTAGAGGCAGGTATTCCTGAGGATGATCCTCGTAACCCTGCTGTAATCGCAGATAATGTAGGAGATAACGTTGGTGACGTAGCCGGAATGGGTGCAGATCTTTATGAGTCATATGTAGGCTCTATGGTAGCAACATGCGCACTCGGAGCTATTGCTTTCTTATCAAGCGGACTCGGAGTTAAGTCGGTAGCACTGCCTCTTCTTATGGCAGCTGTAGGTGTTATCTTCTCCGTAATCGGTTCTTACTTTGTACAGACTAAAGAGGGTGCCAGTCAGAAGAATCTTCTGGCAGCATTAAGACGCGGAACAAACTTCTCAGCAATTGCCACAGCGGTATTCTCATTTATACTCGTTTGGTGGCTCTTCGGAATTGAGTTCTACGGACTTTATATCGCTATCATTGCGGGCCTTCTCGCAGGCGTACTTATCGGACTCTGTACGGAATACTACACATCTGATACATATAAGCCGACACAGAAGATTGCCCAGTCATCAGAGACGGGTACGGCAACTCTTATTATAAGCGGTCTCGGAACCGGAATGGCATCGACTACGCTGCCGATTATCATAGTAGGTACTGCAACTATCGTTGCTTATTACTGCTCCGGCCTCTGCCCTGTAGATGCAGCTAAGTCCAGCATAGGACTTTACGGTATTTCACTCGCTGCTGTCGGAATGCTTTCGACACTCGGTATCACACTTGCTACAGACGCTTACGGCCCTGTAGCAGACAATGCCGGCGGAATTGCCGAGATGGCAGGACTGCCACCTGAAGTACGTGAGCGTACAGATGCACTCGATTCACTCGGTAATACGACAGCTGCTACAGGTAAGGGATTTGCCATCGGCTCTGCCGGAATGACAGCGCTTGCTCTTATCGCTAACTTCAAAGAAAAACTGCTCTTCTACATGGGCGGTGAGGAGTTGAGACTTGACCTCCTGGATCCGAGAGTTTTGGTAGGACTCTTTATCGGAGCTTGCCTGCCGTTCCTCTTCTCGGCTCTTACAATGGGCGCAGTAAACCGCGCTGCACAGAGCGTAGTAGTTGAGGTAAGACGTCAGTTCAGGGAGATAAAGGGACTTATGGAAGGCAAGAGTAATCCGGACTATGCACGCTGCGTAGATCTCTGCTCCAAGGCTTCATTGAAGGAGATGGTTCTTCCTGCTATGGTAGGAATTCTCGCTCCGATTGCAACAGGTCTCGTGCTCGGCGGACTCGGAGTAGTAGGAATGCTCTGCGGAGCTACAGTATCCGGCTTCATAATGGCTATCTTCATGGCCAACTCAGGCGGTGCTTGGGATAACGCCAAGAAGTTCATCGAGGCAGGTAACTTTGGAGGAAAGGGCAGCGACAACCATAAAGCTGCCGTAGTAGGAGATACTATAGGCGATCCGTTCAAGGATACATCCGGCCCGTCCATTAACATCCTGATTAAACTCGTATCGATGGTATCCATCGTATTCGCAGGACTGATTGCAACAGTCAGTATTCTGTAAATAATTGAAGAATAGAATTACAAGAAGTTTACTTACCACAGTTATAACAGACGCCGGATGTCCCCCGCCTCAACGGAGTAGGCGGCGGGTTCCATATTCGATCGTCAGTGGCGGG
>CACWIO010000080.1 GCA_902760855.1 uncultured Eubacteriales bacterium | reverse complement strand
ACCGTTTGGTGCAAGGGGACGTCGGATGCGGCAAGACCGTCGTGGCTGAGGCTGCCATGTACAGATGCGCTAAGGCGGGCATGCAATCTGCGATGATGGCTCCTACTGAGATACTTGCAAGGCAGCATTATGAGAATATACAGCGAGATCTTGAGGGATTTGGGATAAAATGCGCGCTTTTGGTAAGCGGCATGAAAGCCGCCGAAAGACGTGAGATTTTTAATGGGACCCGTGACGGCAGCATAGATGTCCTTATAGGCACACATGCACTGATTCAAAAGGAGATTGAGTTTAGCAATCTCGCGCTTGTTATAACTGATGAACAGCACAGGTTCGGCGTGGATCAGCGAAAGACGCTTATGAAGAAGGGACGCGCCGCAAATGTATGCGTCATGTCCGCGACACCGATTCCGAGAACGCTTGCCAACACGGTATTCGGAGATATGGATTTCAGCATTATCAGGTCCATGCCGGGAGGGCGTAAGAAAATAATAACGAGAGCGCTTGAGCCGTCCGCCAGAGAGCGGGCGTATATCAGCGTAGGAGAGGAACTCGACAAGGGGAACCTCGCTTATATAATTGCCCCGAGTATAGACAGCGAAGATGATGATATGCTCTCTGTTAATAAACTGTATGATGAGATAAGAGGCAGATTCCCGGGATACAAGGCGGCTCTGCTGCACGGAAGGCTTGATAGCGACGAGAAGGAAAGAATAATGGAGGACTTCTCGGAAGGCAAGCTGCAGATACTTGTTTCTACTATTGTTATAGAGGTGGGCATCGATGTGCCGGATGCCACAATAATAGTGATTGAGAATTCGGAGAGATTCGGTCTGGCGCAGATGCATCAACTGAGAGGGCGTGTAGGCAGAAGCGACAAGCAATCTTATTGTTATGTAATCAATTACAGCAAATCGGAGACCGCAAAGGCCAGAGCGAAGGCCATGCAGGAGATCTCTGACGGCTTCGAGATTAGTGAAGTGGATTACGAATTAAGAGGGCCGGGAGATATAATGGGAACGGTGCAATCAGGCAATTTCAATAAGGATATACTATCGCTTTCCGCTAATACTGAGCTCTTGGAGGCGGCTATAAAAGATGCTGAGCGTATAATGACAACTGATAATTCTACAAATCTAGAATATGCATACGAGCTAAATATGAAGCAATCAGCAACGGATAATTCAGATATAATATAAAAGGAATAAAAAAATGAAGATAACATCAGGAAAATATAAATACAGGAAGCTTAACATACCAAAGGGCATAAGACCTACCACAGAAAAGGTAAGAGAAGCTATATTCAGCATGGCTCAGCCATGGCTAAACGGTGCTGCTGTGCTTGATTTATTCGCAGGATCAGGTGCTTTGGGACTTGAAGCATTATCGAGAGGGGCAGAGCATTGCTACTTTGCAGAACTTTCGAGAGCCAATTATAAAATACTGCTTTCAAATATCGCAGATTGCGGAGCAGGAGAGGAATCGACAGTATATAATGCGGATTACCTCAGCGCTATTAACAAGATCTGCGCTACCGGAGCTATTATGGATGTGGTGTTTATGGACCCGCCATATGAGGAACTTGAATACTACGAGAAGGCCATGAGCTTGCTACAGGAGAACAACATGCTCGATGAGGGCAGTTTGGTGATTGCCGAGCACCTGTACGATAATAAATTATCCGACACTTACGGAAATATGCACAGGCTTAAGGAGAAGAGATACGGAAGCATAGGCGTGGATGTGTATATTTATGAAAAACGCTCCGATGATGAGGCTTGAATCCTTGATAATGGAGAGTTCTTTTGCTAATATCTAATGAGTGAGGATGTGGCTTATGGAAAGAAAAGCTGTGTATCCGGGATCGTTCGATCCCGTCACAAACGGACATCTTAATATCATAGAAAGAGCAGCGAAGATATACGACTCATTGACTGTAGCTATTGTTGTAAATCCCAACAAGAAATCCTTGTTTACCGTTGATGAGAGAGTTGAGATCGCAAGGGAAGCCACGAGGCATTTGCCGAATGTAAAAGTTGATAAATTCAGCGGACTTTTGGCAGATTATGTCAATGATAAAGGCTTTGATGCTGTTGTTAAGGGACTCAGAGCAGGCTCGGATTTTGAAAATGAACTGCAGATGTCCCAGATGAATGCAAGGCTCTTTACGGGTAACACCGAGACCGTGTTCCTAATGACAGATCCCAAATGCTCCTTTATAAGCTCCAGTCTCATTAAGGAAGTAGCTACTCTGGGAGGCAGTATTGAAGGCCTCGTTCCGGAATTTGTATCCGGCAGAATCATTAATAAATTACAGGAGGAATCAAAATGAAAGATGACAGCATCAAATTAATGTCACTTCTCGAGGAACTCGAAGATCTGATTACATCATCAAGCAAGATGCCATTCTCCGAAAAGGGAATTATCGACCTTGATGTTGCACAGAAGATTATGGAGGATATCAGGCTGAATCTGCCTAGAGATATCCAGCAGGCCAAGTGGCTCAACTCCGAGAAAGACCGCATCATCAACGATGCTAAGAGGGAGTACAACAGAATGATCAACGAGGCCAAGGACCAGGTTGAGTATCTCGTCAACAATAACAGCATCACAAAAGATGCCCAAAAGAGAGCGGATGCTGTTCTCAAGGAAGCTGAGAATCATGCCAATTACATGAAGTACAGATCCTATGAATATATAGATCAGCTCCTGTACGATATGCAGAATGACATAGCAAGTGTCAGCACTTCATACATTGACCCTATGACTGAGTACTTCAATCAAATGCTCAGCAATATCAATGCAAGAGTTAATCAGAATCGTCAGGAGATGAGAACTCTCGCTGAGAGAGTTCAGGTAGGAGACAGCGATGAGTTCCCGGCTGCTGAGCCTATGGTTGAAGCAGAGGAACAAGCTGAGGATGATGAATTCTAATAAATAATGAAAGTTGCAGGCATAGTAGCAGAGTTTAATCCTCTGCATAATGGCCATGAATACATAATAAGCGAGGCTCGCAGACTTACAGGCTGCGAGTCTGTTTGTATTGCAATGAGCGGCAATTATGTGCAGAGAGGAGAGCCTGCTATAGCGGATAAATGGAGCAGGGCAGAGATGGCGCTTAGAGCCGGAGCAGATCTTGTAATCGAGATACCAGCTTTATTCTGCCTCGGAAACGCATCCCAATATGCAAATGCCGGGGTGAAATTGCTGGAATCAATTAAACAAGATATCTCGATTTGCTGCGGGAGCGAAAGCAACGACAACGATGGCCTGCGTTTGCTTGCACAACTTATAAAGGATAATAAGGGTGCAATCGAAGATAGGATCAGAGAGCAAATAAAGGAAGGACTTTCTTATCCTGCAGCGAGAGAATCTGCGGTCACTGAGCTTTTAAAATTGCAGCTTAATGATTCAAAATTAGTTGATGACGTAATTCAAATTTTGAATAATCCTAACGACATACTGGCTCTTGAGTATGCAATGGCAAGCAAAACATCAGAGCTCGTATTAATCGAAAGGAAAGGTGCGGGGTACAGCGAGGACATTAGCGAAAGCTGCGAGTATCAAAGCGCCGGAGGCATAAGGAAGCTTCTCTCGGAGACTTCATCGGAGTCAGGACTTGAGATCATTAAAGACTATGTGCCTGATTCTACGATAGATATTCTTTCGAATAAGAATCTCAGTCTCGGCAATTCCATGATGGAAATCTTGAGGCATGCAATTATGAGCAAGAGCGCAGACGTAATCGATGATTGCCCATCAGGCGGAGAAGGGCTTGGGAATCTACTTAAAGAAGCGGCGCGAAGCTGTGACAGCTGGGAAGATATAATAATGCATTGCAAGTCCAAACGCTATACATATACCAGGATATCCAGGCTGTGCATGCAGGTGCTGCTGGATATATACAGAAAAGATTATCCTTTTGAGCGTCCGGAATACATCAGAGTACTCGGGTTTAATGATAATGGCAGAAAGCTCTTGTCCTGCGTAAAAAAAGAAGATAGCTTGGATCTTCCGATTATTACCAACATCAATAAAGAAGCAGAATTGCTGGATGAAAAAGCGTTAAAAATGCTGGAACTTGACGTCAGAGCGACAGACGTGTACAATTTGGTGCTCGGACTTGATGTCGTTGACAATTCAGATTACAAAAATAGACCGATATTTATTTAAAATATTTGTAGCATTTTTAAGCGCTTTGTGTTATTTTATTAGCTGTCGAATTAACGGGGTGTGGCTCAGCTTGGTAGAGCGCTTCGTTCGGGACGAAGAGGTCGCGTGTTCAAATCTCGTCACCCCGACCACATAAAAACGGTAGATACATGAAAGGAGGTGTTGACAATGGCAGTACCTAAACGAAAAACATCACAGGCTAAGACAAGCGGCAGAAAAGCGGCAAATATGAAAAAGAGTGTTACAGGTGTATCTGTTTGCCCACAGTGCCATGAAGCAAAGCTTCCGCACAGAGTATGCCCTAATTGCGGATACTACGACGGTAAGGATGTAGTAAACGCTGAGTAATCTAAACAGTATTAGATAAAACGCTTGGTGCAAGTCGTCTTGGCTTGCACTTTTAATTGTCAAAAAAACGTTACAAAATCAATATATTGTAGTATAATATAGCAGTTATATACATTATATATGATATTAAGGAGGATAATGCCTTGTCTTATATACAAGCTATAGTACTCGGAATCGTGCAGGGGCTGACTGAATTTCTGCCTGTATCGAGCTCGGGACATCTTCTGATGCTTCAGCATTTCTTCGGTATAGAAGCCGATTCCGTGCTCATATTCACATTGCTTTTGCATGTGGGAACTTTGATTTCAGTCTTCTTCTGCTATTGGAGCGATATAGTTGAGCTGGTTAAAGAACTCGTAATTACCATATCGGATCTGATTCGCGGGAAGGGACTTAGACTGGAAGAAAGACCTGTAAGAAAACTCGGCGTGATGATAATACTTGCGAGCATTCCTACAGCCATTATCGGCATATTGTTTGAGGATTTGTTCGAAGGCTTTTATCAAACATTGCTTCCGACAGGTGTTGGTTTGATATTTACCGGAATTATTCTCTGGATAGCACAGAACAACAGGCGCAACAAAACTCAGATTGAAGAGATGACATGGAAACACGCTATAGCCGTCGGCTGCATGCAGGGCGTAGCGATTTGCCCCGGCATTTCAAGGTCCGGATCAACACTCTTCGGAGGACTTAAGTCAGGACTTCAGCGTGACTTCGCTGTTAAGTTTGCATTTCTCGTATCGATACCGTCGATACTCGGCTCGCTTATATTCGAAGGCGGATCAGATGCTATGTCGTCTGCTATGAACACCAGCATGGGGCCTGTAATAGCAGGCTGTATAGCGGCCGCTTTATCGGGCGTTTTAGCTATTAAGACTATGATTACCGTAGTAAGAAAACTCAGCCTCAGATTCTTTTCATTCTACGTCTGGTTGGTTGGGGCTGCGCTAATAATATATACATTGCTTAAATAGCTTATTGAAAATAATTAGTTATATCTCAGGGAGACTGTAATGGCCGAAAGCTCACAGAAAAAAAGAGGACCCGGAAGGCCTCCGGGGAGCAAGAATAAGACAGTCAATCACGCGGCTGCTCCGAATAAACAGGAGCAGATAGAGGAGATTCAGCGCAAGTATGACAGAGACAGACGAAATGTCGACGTCATATGGAGCATCACCTTCGTAGCGATTGGCCTCTTCCTCTTCTTTACGGTTGTAATGGACACAACCGGAAGTTTTGGCGGCCACATTCACAATTTCTGCCTGGGACTTTTCGGCAATATGGCATTTGCCTTGCCTTTCCTGGTCTTCATATTTGCCATTCTGCTGCTTGCAGGCAAGCTCCAACACATAGGTTGGAAGACCATATTCTTCAGCTTCCTGATATACTTGAACCTTTGTATTCTTAATTCTTATCGCTTCCTAAACGAAGAAGATTTACATATAGGCTTTAGTGATATAGCCGATCAGTATCGCAATGCTATTCAGGGAATAGATGGCGGCGTGCTTGGCATGGAGATAGGCGGAATTCTCGTTAAGCTTTTCGGAAAGCCCGGACTGTTGATCATTTCGATAACTGTGCTGATTATATCCGTCTTCCTGGTGGCCAATACCCCAATCTCTCGCTTTGTTGAAAATGCAATCAAGAACAGAGAAAAGAAGAAGATGCTCGCTGAGATGAACCGCAAGTACGAGGAAGAACTATTGGCTTCAGCTGAAGCCGAGCAGCTTGCGATTAATGCGCGAGAGAGTTCATCTCCTGCTCCTCGAAGCGTAGCTATTGTGACACATCCTGCTCCGTCATCTGACAGGAGAAAAGGCATCAGAGCCATAGATATGCAAGATACTATAGTAATGACGCCTGAGGAGTACAGGCAGCTTCAGATGCAGCATGAAGAGAGTGGCGGAATACTCGGTAGCGTTAAATCCGCATGGAAGTCTCTGGTCGGAGGGCTCACATCCGATGATTCGGATATCTCCAGGATTCCTAATAAAAATGTACACATGGATCAGTCCCAGTATGTTCATAGACCGAATGCCGGAGTGCAGACGGATATTCCTAAACCTTTCGGCAACGCCAAAGGCTCGGGTATTACGGGTCGAGGCACTATTGAAATGGATCCTGTCAGCGGTGAGATTATGCCGCAGGCGACCATGGCTCAGAGCAGGGTAATAGTTCAAGATCCAAATCCTTCGGATATAGCGGCAGCAGAGACTAATAAGGATACTTTCTTTGGCAAGCTAACCAAGAAGTTCACCGGATATTTCAATGGCGAACAATTTGGCAGAGACTTTGAAGATGCCGAAGACTACGGGTATCCGGGAGATAGAATAAGACAGGAACAGAGAATGGCCCAAAACGCCCCGAGAACGGGCTACGGCCTCGGAGATCCTGCAGAAGTATCTCACTCGGGCTCATACGGACTTGATGGACATCCTAAGAGCGGCGCCGTAGTAAATCCGGTTCCTGCACAGACAGTAGAAGCAGAACCCGAACCGAAGAAAACAACAAAACCTAAGCCTGTAGTAAACAAAGCCAAAGAGAAAGAAGTCCCTCCATCTTCAAACGATACTGCGGAGGATGCTAAGATTGCAGCGGGATTTGAGGCTAAATCTGACGACAGTGCATATGAACTTCCTCCGGTAAGTCTGCTCAAGAGAGGCAGCGGCCCTAAGCACGTAATGAGCCAAAGCGAGGTTGGAGATAAGGCAGCTCTGCTTGAGAAGACATTGAATGATTTCGGTGTAGAAGCCAGGGTTATAAATGTTACGCAAGGCGCATCAGTAACGCGATATGAAGTTCAGCCTGCGACCGGAGTAAAAGTATCCAGAATTGTAAGGCTTGCCGATGATATAGCTCTTAATATGAGAGCTAAGACGGTGCGTATAGAGGCGCCGATTCCTGGTAAGGCAGCCGTAGGAATTGAGGTTGAAAATGCCAAGCCTTCACCTGTACTTATAAGAGAGCTTATCGACTCGGATGAGTTTATGGGCGCGAGCTCCAAGATTGAATTCGTCGTAGGTAAGGATATCTCCGGCAATAATATTGTCGCGGATATGAAAGACATGCCGCATCTTTTGGTAGCCGGTGCGACGGGCTCTGGTAAGTCGGTATGCATAAATTCGATTATTACGAGTTTCCTATACAAAGCCAAACCATCTGAACTTAAGCTGATTATGATAGACCCTAAGATGGTAGAGCTCGGCAATTACAACGGCATACCTCATATGCTGACTCCTGTCGTTACCGATCCGAGGAAGGCAGCCAGAGCGCTTGCGATTGCCGTGGACGAGATGGAGAAGAGGTATGAGCTGTTCTCTAAGGAATATGTAAAGGATCTCGGTTCATA
>CACWIO010000079.1 GCA_902760855.1 uncultured Eubacteriales bacterium | reverse complement strand
CAGTTCGGCGGCAGGATAGACATGTTCATAGCCGGCGGTGCTAAAGTGGATCCCAAGGTCCTTGCCTTCTTCCGCAGCATGGGAATTCCTTGTCTGCAGGGCTACGGCCTGACGGAGACATCTCCTATGGTCGCTCTCAACCCTGACCAGTGGAGCATGATGAAGAATGATTCGGCGGGCAAACTCTTCCAGTTCACGGAGTGCAAAATCGAAGACCCTGACGAAGACGGAAATGGTGAGATTTGCTTCCGCGGACCTATGGTCATGATGGGATATTATAAGAATCCTGAAGCCACAGCAGAATGCATGGAGGACGGATGGTTCCGCACGGGAGACCTCGGACACCTGGACAAGGATAATTACATCTACATCACAGGACGCAAGAAGAATGTAATCATAGCATCCAACGGTAAGAACGTATTCCCTGAGGAGATAGAAGAGAAACTCTGCAGGAGCCCGTATATCGAAGAGTGCATGGTATGGGCTGACGAGGAAAACGAAGACAGGATGAAGAAGGGCATTTATGTCACACTGAGGCCTGACAGGGAGAACGTCGCCGAGGCGCTCGGAGAAAAAGCCGGTGACGATGCTGCAGTATACAGACTCATTGATCATGAGGTAGACAGAATTAATCAGCAACTTCCGGATTGGAAGAGCGTTAAACACATTGTTATAAAGAAGAGCGAGTTCAACAAGACGACGGGTCTTAAGATAAGGCGATTCGTAGAGGAGAACAAGCTCGCTGACTGATGCAGGGGGCACTAAATGGGAAAGTATCCGAGACTGACAGTGGACCACAATGAGCTTCGCAGCAATATGAAGCAGATTGTGGATTGGTGCAAAGATGCGGGGATAGAAGTGGCAGGTGTAATAAAGGCTACTACCGGCATGGTGTCCGTAGCGCTCGACTATGAGTCAAGCGGAGCCAAATGGATTGCATCGTCCAGACTTGAGCAACTGAGACGCGCCAAGGACGAGGGAGTAAAGATACCTCTCATGATGATAAGAGTTCCCATGATCTCTGAGATCCCTGAGATGATAACAATATGCGACTGGAGCCTCCAAAGCGAGTTTTCAACTATTAAAGCACTCAACGAAGAGGCTTCAAATGCAGGGAAGATTCACAGTGTTATACTCATGGCCGACCTCGGAGACCTAAGAGAAGGATTCTTCGAAATAGAGGAACTTGTAGATGTCTCAAAATACATAGAGGAGAAGTGCGATGCGGTTCATCTCGCAGGCATAGGTACGAATCTCGGATGCTACGGCTCCGTCGTTCCGACCAAGGAGAAGATGCAGCAGCTCGTCGACTATGCGGAGACTATAGAATCTGCTATCGGAAGGCGGCTCGAGATAATATCCGGAGGTGCGACATCAAGTCTGATGCCTGTATTCGACGGAGTAATGCCGGAGAGGATAAATCACCTTAGAATCGGAGCGGTCGCGATGTGCGGTCCTATGGAGGATCTAAAACAAAACTACGGCAGAGACGAAGTGGATGTGCTAAGTGGCGATGGCTTTATACTCGAAGCTGAGGTCATAGAGGTCAAGACCAAGCCATCACACCCCATAGGAGAGCTCGGAGTTGACGCTTTTGGTAAGAAGCGAAAATACAAAGACAGGGGCATGAGGCAGCGCGCACTGCTTGCGGTGGGACGTCAGGACCACGGAGACATAGACAACATTATCCCGATTGCCGAGGGCGTTGAGGTCATAGGAGCGTCGGGAGATCACACCATACTGGACATAGAGGATTGCCGAGATATTATACGAGTCGGAGACGTAATGAAGTTCAGACTCAGTTATTCGGGCCTGCTGTACCTCAGCTCCAGTGAGAATGTATCAGTGAATGAAGTCGACAGACTGTATGGAATAAAGATATAGCAATTGCAAGGAAAGGACACTAAAATGGCAGCCAGCAAGACACATGAAATGACCAGAGAGGGTTATGACAAACTAAACGCGGAACTCGATCATCTAATTACCGTAGTTCGCAAAGAGAACGCTGAGAGGCTCAAGGAAGCCATCTCCCTCGGAGATATCAGCGAAAACGCAGAGTACGATGCAGCCAAGGACGCGCAGGCTGAGACCGAAGAGCGCATCAACAGCATCGAAGAGATACTGCGTACGGCTAAGATCGTAGATGAGGAAGAGGATACGGAAGGCGAAGGCACAGGGGATACGGTGCAGACAGGCCGCACAGTAAAGATCAAGGACATGGAACTTAAGAAGACCTTTACTTACAAAATCGTGGGCAGCACAGAGGCAGATCCTCTTAACGGCAAACTCTCAAATGCATCACTCGTAGGACAGCATCTGCTCGACCACAAGAAAGGTGATGTTGTTGAAGTACATGCTCCGGACGGAACGTTCAAATTCAAAATCATGGAGGTCACAAGATAATGTCCGAGAATAAAGGTCAGAATCAAAACAACGAGGCCGAAGTAAGAGAACTCACCGAAAAGGAAATAGGTGAGCAGAGGCAGATAAAGAGAAAGAAACTCGAAGAGCTTCGCGAGATGGGAAGGGATCCGTATCTCGAGGAGACTTTTGACGTATCCGCACACTCGGCAGATATCAAGGCTAATTTCGAGGCGATGGAAGATCAGGAGGTCAGGGTTGCCGGACGTATCATGGCATTCCGCCGCATGGGTAAGGTTGCCTTCGTGGACATGCAGGATAAGCAGGGCCGCATACAGATTTTCGTGGCCAGAGATAACATCACTGCTGACGAATACAATGTGTTCAAGACCTACGATGTGGGAGATATCATCGGCGTTGTCGGTGAGGTATTTAAGACCAAGACCGGAGAGATCAGCATAAGGGCGAGCGTTGTGAAGCTCCTCTGCAAGTCCCTGCAGGTGCTTCCTAATAAATGGCACGGTCTCAAGGACACCGATCTCAGATATCGCCAGCGCTATGTGGACCTCATCATGAATGAGGATGTCAGAGATGTATTCCAAAAGAGAGCTAAGATTATCAGCACTATGAGACGCGTGCTCGAAGAGGACTATGACCTGATAGAAGTCGAGACTCCTGTGCTCGGTAACATCGCGGGAGGCGCTGCAGCCAGACCGTTCTGGACTCACCACAACACTCTGGACATAGATATGACGCTCAGAATTTCGCTCGAGCTTCACCTCAAGAGACTTATAGTCGGTGGACTCGACGGAGTTTATGAAATAGGCAAGGTCTTCCGTAACGAAGGCATGGATAAGAATCACAGCCCTGAGTTCACATCGATGGAAGCATACAAGGCTTATGTTAACCTTGAGACCATGATGGACCTCATGGAGCAGGTAACATACAAGTGCGCAATGGCCGTAAACGGCACGCCTATCATTAAGTACGGGGACAAGGAATTCGACCTGACTCCGCCATGGAACAAGATAGATATGACAGAGGCCGTAATCAAGACTACGGGAATTCCTTTCGATAAAATCGATACGGATGAAGAGGCTATTAAGGCTGCCAAGGAATACGGCATGAAATTCGAGGATGAATCCGAGTGGAACAGAGGCAAGATTATCGCCGAAATGTTCGAGGACTATTGCGAGGATATCCCGGGATTCCTCGACGGACCTTGCTTCGTTTGCGGACATCCTGTAGAAGTATCTCCGCTGGCCAAGAAAGACCCTAAAGATCCTCGTATTACAAGGAGATTTGAGGCATATATAAACGGCTGGGAACTCTCCAATGCATTCTCAGAACTGAACGAGCCTATCGATCAGTACGAGAGATTTGCAGAGCAGCAGAGGCAGCTTGAGACCGGAGTCGACGAGGAGGCCCATCCTATGGATACCGACTTCGTCAATGCTCTGGAAGTCGGAATGCCGCCGACAGGTGGCATAGGCATCGGAGTCGACAGACTCGTAATGCTGCTGACTGACAGCGCTACAATCAGGGACGTTCAGCTCTTTCCTGTAATGAAGCCTGAAAATAAATAAGAAAATAGTGTATAATAACATCAAATATTGTTTTTTGAGACCTGAGGGAACATGCCACTACCACAAGCACTGACATATTTCATGGTAACGATAGCATGCACGCTCATAGCGGGAATCGTTTATGACCGCACCTCATACGAGATGGGCACGGAGCTGCAGGTCAAGTCTTACAGGGGCTTGATCAGCTGCTATTTGGTGTTTGTAGTTTCAAACGGAATATGCCTGTGGGCCAATTACGCAAATGAAAACAACCTCGGTTATATAGCCACATTGGTGAATCTATCATCTCTGTGCGCCTGTGCATTTTTCTGGTACAGGTTCATCGAGGCTAAGCTTGGAATACACCAGCACCGCAGGTTCGTTAATATTCTGATCACGCTGCCGTTAATCTTGGTTATTCTCTTCGTTTCAACGAGCATGTTCACTGAACTCGTCTATTATTACAAGAGTGACGGCAGTTTTGCACGCGGCCCGCTGTGGATATTCCTGCTCCTCGTACCGGTCTGCTACATTCTGTACGCCGGTGGACATATAATAAGCAGGTTCTTTTCAACTCAATCTCCTTCCAGGAGAAAAGAATACAAATATCTCATGTCGTTTGCGTTCCTGCCTTTAGTCGCAGGCTTGATGGATATGTTCGTGCCGCATCTTCCGGTAATGGAACTGTCGATTATGATATGCATCGTGCTCTTCTATATCGCGTTCCAGGATAAGCTCATCTATGTAGATGCTCTTACCGGCATGAACAACAGACGTGTATCAGATAAGTACTTGAGATCGCAGCTCAGCTTGGCTGCGCCGGATAACCCGCTGATTTTCTTCCTGGCGGACTGCGATGATTTCAAAATCATCAATGACAAATACGGACACCTCGAAGGAGACCGCGCGCTCAAGATTGTCGGTAATGAGCTTGAGAAACTCTCGATTCGTTTCAACTGCTATGTGGCAAGATGGGGCGGAGATGAGTTCGTGCTTATAGCCCGCAAGAACAGCATACCTGAGCCTGAAGCACTGATTAATCTCTTCTATACAAATCTGCAAAATAGAATCAAAGATGAAGGCATCGAGTACGATATACACATCAGTCTGGGATACGTTCCTTGCTATGATGCGAAAGCGAGCACGATAGATATCTTCGGAGAAGCTGAGAAGAAGATGTATCAGGCTAAAGAGAATAATAAGAATGCCCGCGCCGGCTCATAATAACTCATATGTCATCAAAGAATAATCAGGCATTAATGGAAGAACATATAAAAAAGGCTCTAACCTACAGAGCAGAGGAGCCCGACAGCATTTCCTCTATGTTGGACTTACATTTTATCGAATGTGATGCCGAAAGAGGCGAGGTTACGCTAAGTCATCTTATACATGAAAGAGAGATCAACATCTTCGGAACCCTGCATGGAGGCATAATTACCTGGCTGATGGACTCTTGCATGGGGATTGTATCCAGAGCTTACACAAATTACGACACCTTAGTCACTATGGATATTCATGTGAATTTCCTTAAAGCGGTGTATGCCGGAGAGAATGCCGTAATAAAAGCTAAGGTGACGCATGCGGGTAAAAGAATAATCAATACTATTTCAGAACTGTACGTGGAAGACAAACTATGTGCCACCGCAGACGCCATCTTCTACAACTTGAACTAAACAAACAAGAAATCGGGAACCTCTGCAGAGAGCATGCAGAGGTTTTTTGATATTGTGACATAGTCACAGTTGCCATTTCACCGAGTATATATAATGCAATTACTAAATGATAATAATTATCATTTATCTCGGAAACGTAGTAAATTGAATAGAGAAGAGGGGAGGGGTATCATATGAAATACAAGTGTCAAGTATGCGGCTACGTATATGATGACGAGAAGGAGAAGATTCCTTTTGAGCAATTGCCGGATACATGGAAATGCCCACTATGCGGGGCGCCAAAATCAGCATTCGTTCAAGAAGGAGATGCAGCGGAAGCAAAAGCGACAGATGTAATTGAAAGGCCACCGGCTAAAAGCAGCTCAGAAACTGTAACAGGCGACATAAAACTATCTGCGGGTCAGCTTGCCGCTCTATGTTCTAACTTAGCCAGAGGCTGTGAGAAACAGTATATGACAGAAGAGGCGGAGCTGTTCAGAAAGCTTGCCGATCAAATGGCAGCCATAACCCCGCCCGTAGAAGATGCGAGCGTCGAAATGGTAGCATCCGCCTTAACACAGGATGTTGCTGACTATCCGGGTGTCCGGAAGACCATAGATGATAATAAAGACAGAGGCGCCGCAAGAGCACTCACATGGGGAGAAAAAGTGAGCAGGATGCTGGCCTCATTGATGGAAAGATACATGAGCGAGGGAGAGGATATGCTTAAAGAGCAGAATGTGTATCTATGCACGGCATGCGGATTTGTATATCTCGGCAGCGAAGCACCGGAGCTATGTCCGGTATGCAAAGTACCTTCGTGGAAGTTTGAAAAGATAGAAGGGAGGGCGTAGTTATGAGTAAAGTGGCAGTAAGAAATTTAAGACTTTGCACCAAGGATTGTCTCTGCTTATATGTATGTCCTACCGGGGCCACAGATACAGAGAACAGCATAATAGATGTAGATAAGTGCATAGGTTGTGGAGCTTGCGCAGACGCATGTCCAAGCGGTGCCATCAGCATGGTGCCTACGGAATATCCTGCTCAGCAAAAGAAATCTGAGCAAGTAGAATCTGAACTCAGAGCTATGGCAGACAGAAAGGCTAGGACCGAGAAAGCGGCTATGCAGATTGCCGCAGAGACAGATAAGGAAGGGCTTGCCAGACTCATGACGGCAATTGCGAAATCCGAAAGGCTCATGGAAGAAGATCTGATGAGAGAAGCCGGCTTTATGCTCCCGCAAAGCGATAACGCACACAGGGTGCTGAATGAGCTGACAAATGATCCGGCAACAGCAGATGCAGCAAAGAAATTGCTCGCATCGATACCAAATAATGATATAGTTAAAGCCACAGCAATAACAGAAGCAACGATAAAGGAGGATAAGGAAATGGCTAACAAATATGCAGGAACAAAGACAGAAAAGAACTTGATGGAAGCATTCGCAGGCGAATCACAGGCAAGAAATAAGTATACATATTTCGCATCAAAGGCTAAGAAGGAAGGCTTCGAGCAGATCGCAGCACTCTTCCTCAAAACAGCAGATAACGAAAAAGAGCATGCTAAACTCTGGTTCAAAGAACTCGAGGGAATCGGTGATACAGCAAGCAATCTCGCAGAAGCAGCCAACGGTGAGAACTATGAGTGGACAGATATGTATGACGGATTTGCAAAGACAGCTGATGAAGAAGGATTCCCTGAACTCGCAGCTAAGTTCCGCGCAGTAGCGGCTATCGAGAAGCATCACGAGGAGCGCTACAGAGCACTGCTCCATAACGTAGAGGCTCAGGAAGTATTCAAGAAGAGCGAAGTTAAGGTATGGGAGTGCAGGAACTGCGGCCACATCGTAGTAGGCACAGAGGCACCTGAGATCTGCCCAACTTGCGCACATCCCCAGGCTTACTTCGAAGTACACGAAGAGAACTACTAAGAAGATCAGCTTACAACAAAGCAAAACAAACACCGGCGCGGGCTAATCCCCCGCGCTTTTGCGTTATTATGACATTTAGCAATTGATAATCTTGGCCGTGGAGTTATGCCCAATCACCGCAGACCCATGGATAAGTAAACTTACCCACAGGCCTGCACAATTCTAGAATGGGTGATTGCGCACAGCCTCCACAGCTGCTACGACTACATCAACGAATAGAAGTCTATCAATAACAATATCAAGATGAAGAACAGGAGTGACAGTCTCTCATATCCATTCAAACGCTTCACTTCAGATGAAATGCACCCATAAATTAGATTTCAGAATCTCGTTTATGGGTTCAATCTGCTCATCTCACTGCTTGTGAATGGATATCTGTCGAAAGATTT
>CACWIO010000078.1 GCA_902760855.1 uncultured Eubacteriales bacterium | reverse complement strand
TCTGCTCTCGATCTCCGTGGCCTGCTCGATGCCATAGCCCTGATGGAGCAGGGCCTCGCCTCCGGCGACGCTCTCGACATGTGCATAGTCAACAAGAGCTTCGACAGTTATGAGCGCGGACTCATAAACGATGTCATAGCGCAGAGGGTCCCTCGCGACATGACGCGCAGTATAGTATTTGAAGACTAAGAACTAATCCTGCTCTATGATTAAGAAGCATTATAGCGGAAGCGCCAGAAGAGCAAGGAATATAATATGGAACGCAGCGGGTCGCTATGACTTCGATCCGCCGTTCATGGCTTTTTATGCCAATGGAGTGCCGGATCACTATTTCAATATGGTGGCCGGCCTTGTCCATAAGTGGCTGGACATAGATAAGATATGGGCATTCTTTGAAGGCTACACCTATGCCAGACGCGCCGATGAATTCGATGATCTCCTTTGGATGGGTCTCGAGAATTGCATGTACGAAAAGGAAGTAAAAGAGCGTCCTATCATGGAGCAGCTTCGGAGCCAAAGAGCCGAGCGTTTCTTCAAGGAACAGCAGCAGCTCTCTGTCCAACAGATGGAGTACCAGAGCATGCTCGTATATAACCAGCAGGAGTACAGATGGGCAGGCATAGCAGGACGGAGAAGTCCCCTGCTCTCACCTAAGGAAAAGGCAATGGCGAAGGCTTTGAAATTCTCCGGCGACCTCGACACCGATGGCGTTATAGCCGCTATGGAGAACTTCCTACATAGTTTCTTTAAGTTCGATCCCGATGAGATGAGAGAAAAGCGCAGGAAGTCTAACTTCATCACACGCCATATACTCAGAAAAGAGCATCGAAAAATGGATCAGCTGCTTGTAAGAGCCGGCACGGGTGAAGGAGATCATGAGAAAGCGCGCCAGCAGAGGCATGAAGGCTTCAGCCGCAAGCTCGCATCCGCTGCCGAGAACGAAACATATATAAAGGAAGTTTTCGGTTCGCTTATGATAAGCGAGACGGAGATGCGCATACTCGAGAATGATTTATGCACGGATGCAGATGAGGATTGCCGTCTATGGCTAACCAAAGGAGACGCCCTCCCCACGGATAGCAAGGAAGTGCTTGAGATCAGGGAGAGCAGCGAGAGACAGAAAGTTAAAAACGAAAAGTATAGATCTGAGCACCAAGCTGCCGTTGAGAGCAGCATAAGGGCGCTGTCTGCAAGATTGGATACTGTATTCTCATCATATTTCAAGCACATGCCGGAGAAGTCCAGGGCGGGCAGGATAAAACCCGAGCTCGCATACAGGCTTCCCGTACTCGAAGACAGCCATGTATTTCTTAAAGACGGAGAGGAGACCGAGCCTGAGATTTGTATAGACCTCCTGCTCGACGCTTCCCAGTCCAGGATGAATACCCAGGAAGTCCTCGCGACCGAGGCTGAGATTATTGCAAGAAGCATGGAGAGAGTCGGCGTCCCAGTCAGGGTTCATACATTCAGATCCATCAGAGGATATACAGTGCTCGAACTTCTAAAAAGCTTTAATGATAAGGATTGCAAAGGCCTGATGAAATACTTCGCAGGAGGATGGAACAGAGACGGACTTGCCATTAAAACACTCGCCCACCTCGACGATGATGCGACGCTCGCAGCCAGGAAGAGAATAATTCTCGTTATGACTGACGGAGCGCCAAATGACACCACCCCTCTGGTCACGCAAAAGGAAACTATAAGAGGAAGCCGAGAGTATGAGGGGATTGCCGCTGTGCAGGCTACCAAGGATGCTGTCAGGAAAGTAAGAGCTGACGGCGCCATAGTCGGAGCGGTATTTCACGGCAACGCTCATAACGTAGAGAATGTCGGTCAGATATTCGGCAATGCCTACGTGAGGATATACAAGGCATCGCAGCTTGCGGAAGGAGTGAGCAATCTCCTGCTCCTACTCATGATAGAAAACGAGCTGCAGGGCTAATGCTCTGCAGCTTTTTTAAATGTCATATTAATTGCACATATTGTGAACATCGTCGCGAGGAGGAATATGCCCGCTACAGGATAGAATGCTATAAGATGATTCGTCGTGCCGTATATCTCAAGCAATCTTTCCTTTTGCTCCTTAGTGATCAAGTATTTAATTTCATATCTTTTGAATACTGCCTGATATTTCATAACTGTCCTCCTGACAGTTTGTATAATATGCCCCGAAGTTTAAACGAACTTAAAGCGAAAAATTTTTTAAATAAAAAAGCAAGAGGCTTGTAGCCTCCTGCGTATACAGGCTTCATTTGCATCTCATCATAGCAACGTCATGATGTATTCGATTATAAGTACGCTTATGCAGCAAATTGATGCAACCCCTATGAGACTGACACCGCACCAAGCGGCTAGTATACCGGCTATAAAAGCGACGAGACCTGCAAGCGGCTGATCTGTCGCCTGCACTATGGCAGGGAATGTCATAACCGCAAGTGTCACATATGGCACGTAGTGCAGGAATGACTTTGCGAACTTATTCTCAATAGGCTTCTTCATGATGAGAGATGGTATGACTCTCATGCACCAAGTTGCAAATGCCATCACGAATATATAAATGTAAATATTTGCTCTCATGACGCATCACCTTCCTTTACCGGTAGCAGCGCCGCAAAAGCAGCAGATATGCCTATCGTAAGTATGATGGTGCGCGTTCCCTCCGAAAGCTCTGAAACAATCGGCGCAGTCGCTGCGATATATGACAGGACGAAGCTTGCGATTACAGCAAACATTATCCGTCTATCCTTTTTTGATGCGGGAATAATCGTAGCCAAGAACATTCCGAATAGAGCCACTCCGAGCGCACTGACTATCCTGCCCGGAAGTATATTCCCCATACCTATTCCTATGGCTGTTCCGAGCGCCCACATAGGCACCGCCGTAAAAAGGGCTCCAAAGGTATAGTAAGGAGTCGGCGCGCTCTGCCTTGAAATTGTCGCTCCGAATATTTCATCCGTAATGCAAGTTCCTACGAGCACACGTCTTTTGACAGAAGTGCCTGCAGGCATCCTTTGATTCAGCGCAAATCCCATAAGTATATATCTGAGATTGATTATGATGGTCAGGACTATCAGCTGGAGCAGGCTTCCGTTTACAGCATAAAGCGAGAAACCCATGTACTGGCCTGCCGAAGCGTATGTGAACAGACTTGAAATGAATCCCTGCAGGGGAGTGAATCCATATCCTCTTGCAGCAATTCCAAGTGAAAAGGCCACGGCGAAGTAGCCGAGACCTATGGGCAGGCCGTCACGCGCTCCTTCGAGCATTAGCTTCCTGACGTCCTCTGTATTTAAGAATTCTCTATCCCTTGCTCTCAAATATATCTTCCTCTATCCTTGAAGATTCTTTTTAAGAGTCAGGATATTTCTTCCATCTTTGTATTCGTAACTTATGTCATCCATGACTTGCTTGGTCATGAATATTCCGAGTCCGCCTATCTCCCTCTCCTCGGCAGTCAGCGTTACATCCGGGTCTTCCTTAGCCAGCGGATCATATGGAGTTCCGTGGTCGATAAATGTGATAGAGACCGTAAGCGGATCCTCCTCAATATCTACCATTACAGTGGCATTGCCTATTTCAGGCGCATATGCATAGTTAGCGATGTTAACGAAGATTTCCTCCACCGCTATATCTATCTGCATTGCAGCCTTAGGTGGGCAGTCAACTGCATCCAGCGTCTTGGCTACGAAACTCATAACTTCGTCAAGGTTCTCCGGGCAAGCCTCTATTACGAGCTCATGTGAAGAAGATCCTCCCTCGCTTGCTGCGTTCACATCGAAAAGCAATGTGTCAGTTCTGCCAAGTAGCTCAATGAGCTCTGCCTTCCAATGCTCTATCTCAGCGAGGCTCTCTGCGTCTTCGAGTCCGCCGCGCCTGATGGAACGCCTTATTAATCTCGCATATCCAACTATACGGGCCTTATCCTCAACTTCTCTGATAATAGCCTCGTTCTCAGTGCCCAGATATGCCGCCAGCACTTTGTGCCAGAACTTCTTCGACGTCTCGAAATCAAATCCTTGGAACTTCTTAATTGTCTCATGATCGATTTCCGAGAATCCGATGAACGCATTGTACATGGATGCGAGTTCGAATATCGGATGGCCCACAGCCAGAGTATCCATATCGATAAGCAGAACTTCATCATTCTGAAGTTCGAGATTCTTGGTGTGATAATCTCCGTGAATCATATGGTCGTCTTGAGGCACTGCCTCTACGAGCTCCATGAGTTTCTTCCCCTCTGCCTCCGGGAGATAGTCCTTCATGAACTCAGCCCATTCGATTGCCGTCTCCCTCATGTCCGGGAGTTTGCCCTTAGGCACGAGTGTGCCATGAATAAGCTTTAGCATGTCGACATACTCTTTAACACACCAATCTAGCTTATCCGGCTCGCTTGCAATTATCTTCGAGAATGAACTTGCATTCAGAAGCTCGAACACCGAGCCGTAGCTCTCTCCTACTTTAACAACGTCATAAGAAATTGCTGTAGGAATACCGAGTATGAGAGCCAGCTTTGCAACTTCCCTCTCATGCTGTATATCCTCGAGAGCATCCGCATTGTTATAGACTTTAACGACATTGTCCTTGTCTATACGATATATGGTTCCATTTGCTCCGCGTCCTATCTCTTCGCAGCCTTCGACCGATACTACTCTGTAGGCTTTCTCTACCGGAATCATTTCGGTGAATCCTGTCATGTCGAAGATTTCATATACCTCAGGTCGCACATTAATGATGCGAAGGCCCGGATTGGTCTTCCTGAGATGAAGTATCGTGCGAAGTCCGGCACTCGAAATATACTCGAGATCCGCTGCATCAAGCACGAGAGCCTCGGAGCTGTCCATGGACTCGATTTCTTTAAAGATTTTTGATTCGACCTCAGCTGCATTACCGGAGTCAATTCTTCCTGTTAATTTGATAGTCATAGTCTCCTCCCGTATTTGAGACAGTGCAGCCTTTATTCGATAGTCAGAATATCTGTGAATCCGGTGACCTCAAAAATCTCCATGATTGTTTCATTGACATTGATTAGTTTCATCTGACCGCCTCCGCCGATGATCTTCTGGGCTGCAAGCAGCACTCTGAGACCTGCCGAGGAGATGTAGTCAAGTTTTTCAAAATCCAGTACAAGGTTCTTTGCGTCTTCGAGCGAAGCTTTAATCTCTGCCTCGAAGTCCGGTGATGTGACTGTATCGAGTCTGCCCTCGAGAGCAAATCTGATTACTCCATCTTCAATTGTCTTAGTAGTGTTTAGCATTTTTTTACCTCACGTTACGAATGTGTAATTAATCTTCTCTGGTTTACATATCGGCAATGCCGCTACATACGCATAAATTATACCATATTTACCAATTATGATAATACTCAGTATAAGTTATTTAAGAGTTATAAAAGACTGCATTTTTCAACGGTTTATGTCACATTATGACTCATTGTTGCAAATTAATTAGCTCCGACGATTATTACATCATCGGAGCTTGTAATTACGTGCATTTTTGCGGTCTCAAAGCATGCGTTTTAGGTATTGACCTGTCTTGGATTTAGCCACTTTTGCAACCTGCTCAGGTGTGCCCTCACAGACTATGCGGCCGCCTTCATCTCCGCCCTCAGGGCCAAGATCTATTATGTGATCCGCTTGCTTTATCACATCGAGATTATGCTCGATTACTACGACAGTATTACCCTCATCTACCAAGCGGTTAAGCACGTAGAGAAGCTTCTCTACATCTGCGAAATGGAGTCCTGTAGTAGGCTCATCCAGTATGTATAGCGTCCTGCCCGTGCTTCTTTTGGAAAGCTCAGTGGCCAGCTTTATCCTCTGTGCCTCTCCGCCCGAAAGCTGAGTTGATGGCTGACCTAGGCTGATGTATCCGAGCCCTACATCATCAAGCGTCTTGAGGTACCGGAGTATGCTCTGCTGATTCTCAAAGAATGATAGAGCCTCATGAACTGTCATGTTCAGAACTTCTGAAATATTCTTCCCTTTATACTTAACCTCCAGAGTCTCTCTGTTGTAGCGCGCTCCTCCGCAGACCTCGCAAGGTACGAATACGTCAGGCAAGAAGTTCATCTCTACCTTTATGATTCCGTCACCGTTGCAGTGCTCGCAGCGTCCGCCCTTGACATTGAAGCTAAATCTGCCCTGCTTATATCCTCTCACCTTAGCCTCAGGCATCTCCGCAAAGAGATTTCTGATGTGAGTGAACATGCCGGTATATGTCGCCGGATTGGATCTCGGAGTCCTGCCTATTGGTGACTGGTCTATGTTTACGACTTTATCGAAGAACTCTGTTCCTTTTATCTCTTTATGCTTGCCGGGCTTCTCCTGAGTCCTGTTCGTAATTCTTGATACTCCCTTGTAGAGAATCTCATTGACCAAGCTCGACTTGCCCGAGCCCGAGACGCCCGTGACCAGCACAAACTCGCCCGCAGGTATCTTTACATCTATATTCTTAAGATTATTCTCTGCAGCGCCTTTAATTTCCAGGAAAGCACCGTTACCCTTGCGCCTGACCTTAGGCACCTCAATATGGCGTTTGCCCGACAGATACTGACCGGTGATGGAGTCCTTGCACTTTTTAATATCATCCACCGTTCCCTGGCAGACTAGCTCTCCCCCGTTTACTCCGGCTCCCGGCCCTATATCCACGATGTGATCCGCCGCATACATGGTATCCTCATCGTGCTCGACTATTATGAGCGTGTTACCCATGTCCGTAAGATTGCGAAGTGAAGCGAGCAGTTTATCATTATCGCTTTGGTGAAGCCCGATAGACGGTTCATCGAGTATGTAGAGAACTCCGACAAGGCCCGATCCTATCTGAGTGGCCAGCCTGATACGCTGCGACTCTCCGCCTGAGAGTGTACCTGCAGTCCTTGAGAGCGTGAGATATCCGAGTCCGACGTCCTTAAGGAATCTGAGGCGGGACTTAATCTCCCTGATGACCATTTCGCTGATCTTCTTTTCTCTCTCACTTAGTCTTCCGTCGAGTTCTTCGAAGAAATCTATAGCCTGCACAACGGAAAGATCTGTCAAGTCGATTATGTTCTTATCTCCAACCGTGACAGCGAGGACAGTGTCCTTGAGCTTTCGTCCATGGCAAACCGGGCAGACTTCCTCTGTCATAAGCTCTCCGATTTTTTCCTTTATATAATCGGATCCCGTCTCTCCCCAACGCCTCTCGAGGTTCGGTAATACTCCCTCAAATGTGTGGTTCATATGAGAGACTCTGCCATTCTTACTTGTGTATGTGTATTTGATTTTGCGAGTTCCGGTCCCGTGAAGCAGCTCGTCGATAAACTTAGGCGGCTGATCCTTCATCGGGAGGCTGAGGTCTGTTCCATGGTCTATGGCCAGGCGATTCAGCATATGCCTGTACCAGCCCATGGTATCCAGGGATGAGAACACACTGCTGATTGCGCCGTCAAGCAGGCTCTTGTTCGGGTCTGTAATGACCGCCTCGTCGGTGATGCGAAGCGTGAAGCCGAGCCCGCTGCACTGGGGGCAAGCCCCATACGGAGCATTGAAAGAGAACATGCGTGGCTCCATCTCCTCCATGCTCACGCCATGCTCCGGGCAGGAGAGCATGGTCGAAAACGTCTGCTCTCCTGCCGCAGCGGGCTCCTTAGAGTCCTTTGGCGGCTGGAAGAGCACATTGCATATGCCCTCGCCTTCCTTAATGGCGAGCTCAAGAGCCTCAGCAATTCGGCTCCTGTTGTCATCTTTCAGTACTATCCTGTCGATGACTATATCTATATTGTGCTTGATGTTCTTCTCGAGTTTTATCTCATCTTCATCAAGCCTCTTCATCTCTCCGTCTACCCTGACTCTGGTATATCCGTCGCGGCGTATCCTGTCGATGATGTTCTTATGCTCACCCTTCCTGCCACGTATAACAGGTCCAAAGACAGTGAGCCTCGTGCCCTCTTCATGAGATTGGATACTCTCGATAATGCTGTCTATGCTCTGGCTTTCTATAACGCGCCCGCATATAGGGCAGTGCGGAATTCCTATCCTCGCATAGAGTAGTCTGAGGTAGTCATAGATCTCCGTGACGGTACCGACCGTGGATCTCGGATTCTTGT
>CACWIO010000077.1 GCA_902760855.1 uncultured Eubacteriales bacterium | reverse complement strand
TTGGTCTCCTCGTCGAAGGTCGAGTAGATGACCTCGGAGCGATGGAGGCTCCTCTTCATATCCGTAACCTCCTCAGGACGCTCATCCACAAGCAGCACTATAAGTTCGATGTCCGGATACTTCTCTTCAACCGCGGCCGCGATCTTCTTGAGCAGCACCGTCTTACCGGCTTTAGGCTGAGCGACTATAAGTCCTCTCTGCCCGCGGCCTATAGGTGCCACTAGGTCCATGACTCTGGTGGAGAGGT
The DNA here is from genome assembly GCA_902760855.1 of uncultured Eubacteriales bacterium. GTDB lineage: Bacteria > Bacillota > Clostridia > Peptostreptococcales > Anaerovoracaceae > Crickella. The sequence goes on along the minus strand of CACWIO010000077.1, from coordinate 7,950 downwards.
CTATGCTGGATGTCTCGAGAACTATCTTCTCATCCGGGAAGACCGGGGTTAGATTATCGAAGTAAGGCCTCCTCTTGGCTTCCATCGGATCCATTCCGTTCACTGCCTTAACATAGAGAAGAGCCCCGAACTTCTCGGTGCCGTTAGGCTTCCTCGAGATGCCCAGTATCTTATCTCCAGTCCTGAGCCCGAATCTTCTGATCTGGCTGTGAGACACGTAGATGTCTTTGCTCGATGTAAGGAAGTTGTCGAATCTGAGAAATCCGAATCCGTCGTCGGCCAGTTCAAGTATGCCTTCGACCTCCGGTCTCTCCTCTTCCGGCACAGCCGATGCCTCTTCCTCATCCGCATCCGTTTCCGGAATATCCAAGACTGCCTCTTCTACTGCGGCCTCTTCTTCCATTACTTCTTCCGTCGTAATTTCTTCGACTACTTCTGTTTCTTCCAATTCTTTTTTCTTAGGCATATCAATCTCCATGTATATTAGTTTATGCATCCTGCAGACAATCCGATATCTTTGCGAATTCCTCGAGAGTCAAATTCTCCGCCCTCTTTCCGGGATCAATTCCTGCTTTACCTAGGGCAATTGCCACACTGTCTCTGTCGCAACCTTTCATCGATGCGATAGAATTGTGTATGGTCTTGCGTCTTTGTGAGAAGCCGGCCTTAACGCATCTGAACATGTGCTGAGCATCCTTCACTTCCACGGCGGGCTCGTCTCTAAGGTCAAGCCTCAGCACGACCGAGTCAACCTTGGGCGCCGGGTAGAAACATTCCGCAGCCGCCTCCGTTACCTTAGATACCCTTGCGTAATAGTGCACAGGATATGTGATGGCTCCGGACGCTCTGGTGCCCGGCTCCGCAGCTATCCTGTCGCCGACTTCCTTTTGCATCATGACGGTGATGCTGTCTATTCCGTGAGCTGTTTCGAGCAGCTTCATAATAATCGGGGTGGTGATGTAATAAGGTAGGTTTCCGACCACTCGCACGCTCTTAAGTCCGAGGGCTTCGGTCTTTTCTTTAATCAGGGTGTCAAGATCGAGTTTAAGAATATCCTCGTGCACTATCTCGACATTATCCATGCCGAAAGTCTTAACTCTGAGTGGCTCTATGAGTTTATCGTCGAGTTCGACGCAGACCAGATATCCGGCGCGTTCGGCAAGAGGCAGAGTAAGTGCTCCCGTGCCCGGCCCTATCTCTATGACCAGCGCGTCACTGCCTGCTCCAGAGCCCAGCACTATATCCTCGATGACCCCTTCGTCTATGAGGAAGTTCTGCCCCAGGCTCTTGGACGGCCTGACGCCTCCGTAGCCGTGAGGGCTGCGCCCGTGATGTCCCGATCCTCTTCTATTTGATTTTTTCGAGTGCTTCTGTGAGCTCATCGATACCTATTCCGAATCCTTTTAATTTTTTAATCATTGATGAGGCATTGCAGTAGCCTATGCCGAGCAGCTTGCATACCGCCGCTCTTCTCTCCGTCGCACCATCTGTCCCCGCGAGCCCAAGCTCGCTGAGATCTTGCATTCCTGCATACTCCTTGTCAGACTCATCTTCTCCCCTGTCTGAATCACTAAGAGAGATGGCCTTGCTCAGCGCATCGGCAATCACCTCAGGCGTCGCATTCTCTATTCCTATATCCTCTCCGTCTCTGGCATCCTCTCTGTCGAGATGCGCATGCACGGCTCCCGGGAATTTAGACTCGAGTTTCTTCCTTATCTCACGGCCTGCGTGATCTGGGTCGGTGAATATTATGATGCCCTTCTCCTCGTAAGCCTTCTCTATTACCTGCCAGGTCTCCTTGCTGATTCCGTAGCCGTGAGTTGCGATAATAAGAGCGTCGCAGGCGGCCTGAACGGCACGCACATCGTCTCTTCCCTCCACAACTATGGCCCGGGAAATGCGGATCTTATCCATCAGCATTCTCCTCTTCATCAAATGTGAACAGCAGCTCTCCCGGATTCAGCAATCTGAGCTGTTTCCTGGCCTGTTCCTGCACGTACTCCCTCTTACCGGACTTGGCGACCTCATCTTTTAATTTGTCTCTCTGCTCCTCGAGCTCGGTTTTCTGCTTTTGCAAAGCTCTGTTCTCAGCTTTGAGCCTGATTATGTCGCGTCCGCACATAGTTCCCAGTACAGCAATTCCCACCAGCATCAATAGCAGGAGGAAGATTCTCCTGCGATACTTCCTCCATTTAACGCGCGAACGCCTCTTCTTCGTCCTGGCTTCGAACTCGGCCTCGTCAGACTCCTCCATGACCCCGTAGATTTCGTCTTCTTCTACGAAATACATAGTATCCGAAGAGAGCACTGCCTCATCTTCCTCTGAGGCAGCTTCTTCGTATTCTGGTTCGTCTTTATATACTTCCCTTTCGGATTCCGCGTATACGTCTCTCTCTTTATCTGACAAATTCTCTCTCCGATATCCTAAAGTCCGATCTTAGGTGCAGGGTCTGTCGGCGTTCCGTTGATTATGATTTCGAAATGCAGGTGACTGCCGTAGCTGTTTCCGGTATTTCCTACCAGCGCTATAAGCTGTCCCTGATATACCTTCTCTCCTACATTTACGATTAGCTTGCTGCAGTGTGCGTATCTGGTCACCCTGCCGTTTCCGTGGTCGATCTCCACGCAGTATCCGTAGCCTGAATACGCGCTCGATCTGATGACCGTACCTCCGTCCGAAGCATAGATCGGCGTTCCTGTCGGGCAAGCCATATCCACACCGGCATGCAGACGTCCCCATCTGCTTCCGAACGGCGATGAGTACGAGAATCTGTCGTGTATAGGCATTGCGTAAGTGCCCGTCGGGGCGCTCTTAGGTCTCTCGGCGGTACCGACGAGGATTATCTTATCCCGCACCGGTGTTACGACTTCTGTCCTGACTTCATCTCTATCTATTATCTCACCGCTTCTCTTGGTTATGCTGCCTTCGAAAATTTGTACGCCGTTTCTTCCTTCCTGCTCGACGACAGTGTCTCCTTTATAGTACTCATCAGTCTCTTTCTTGACCGTCTTGAACTCGACTTCCTCTCTGAGGCGGCCTTTCTCTACCATAGTCACGCTTACCGGCTCAGTGCTCATATGCAAGCAGACCTTGTCTCCGGTTGCGATGTCCGTGGCTAGCTCGCTGTTGTTTTCATCGTAGACGTCCTCGGCCTCGACTGAGAAGTCATCCATCAAACTCTCGAGAGACTCTCCCTCTTCGACTATGTGGTAAACTTCCATCTTGCCGCCTTCGACTATCTGTTTCAGCGCTCTTGAATTATCCATTACACTGGTCAGCAGCACATTGAGTGGCTTGGCCTCCATAGGATTATCGAATTCGGAGGATACCAAAGCCATGCCGCTGTCGGGCACACTGAGTTCTGCGAGCGCTTTGTCTATCAGCTCATCCGCATCCTCCTGGCTCTTTACGATGGTCAGGAGCTCTCCTCCCTCGTAAATGCCGTAGCCCTCGGTCTCGATATCCGTCATGTATACGAGTTTGTTAACAGCCGTATCCGCATCGTCCAGACTCTTGTTGTTGGCATCCACGAGATTGAATGTCACGTTCTGATTCGCCACAAATTCTATGTCGAGCGAGCTGTGACTGTTCTCAGTCAGCTTCTCACCAGCAATCTTAAGTACGTCCGTTACTTCATCCTGCTCTCTCACATATCCGAGCACCTTGCCGTTGTATGCATATTCATATACGGTGAACCTGTCGAAAATGATGAGTATCGATGATGCAATTACCGTAATCGAAAGCAGGGCAAGTCCTATGCTCCTTCTACTGTGCCTGTAAGTCGAAGCGATTTTGTGAAGCGCAAGTGCGAAGTCTCTCCCGGCCTGGCCGGCCTTCCCATCGAGTTTATCCTGCAGACTGTCTCTGAACTCCAGAGCATTTGCCAGGAATTTGACGCCTTGGCTGCTCTTCTCGTACGGCTTTATCTTTACTTTTTTAAGTTTTCTTCTCTTCAAGCTTTATCCTTCTCTCTGATCCACATATATGCCTCGTCGGCTCTAGCCCTGCAGCAAGTACAGACCGTTCCTTCATCGGTATATCCCGTGTCCTTGCATATATTGCATCTGTATCTTCTCTCGAGGTAGTCCGCCGGATATCCTCCCGCTGCCAGGAGGCTCTTCTTCCTGTCCTCGAGTTTTAGTCTCTCTTCTTTAAGTTTCTCGCGGCGCTCCTTGGCACCCGGGCTCATCATAAGGCCCGCAAGCTCGCTACTGAGCTTTCTCTCTTGCTCGAGCACATCCTCTATGCCTGCGAGCTTCGCTGCTGCCTCGCGTATCCTGGCAGCATGCTGAGACTCCTCTTCCTCCCTGATGAATTCGTAGTAGTCTCTCAGCACCTTGCGGCTTACCTTGGCTCCTCCCGGGCCTGCAGCGGCGTTGCCGTGGCCGGCGCTCGCGCCGGCTGCCACGGGCGGCGTGATGCCTCCCTTTTCGAGCATCTTGTTCTCAAGTATCTTATTGACATATCTCAGGCTCGGCTCCCGGATGCCGCCCGTGGCCCTGCAGGCCTCAAGCACCTCATCCAAGTTGAAATGCATTTCGTCGAACCATCGATCCATAATCTCTCTGTCCGAAGGCGTGGTCAGTCTGTTAAAGCCGACAGCCTTGAATATCTCCCTGTATGCCAGGCTCCTCTCGCTGTTTCTTTCAAGCAGAGCCTTAACAGCGGTCCTGTCCTCACAGCCGTCTTCCTTCCATCTGCGTGCGACGGTCGTGATGTAGTCGACATTGTAATTATCTATATCCGCGCAATAATCGATGGCATAGTAGAGCACTTCCGGTTTGATCTCATATAGTGTCAGTGCATCTGTGAGCTTCTCCGTCTCCTTCCTTGAGATAGTGCGGCCGGATACCTCCTGAAGCCTGGAGAATATCATTCTGAGCTGCTCGGATGTGAGGCTCCTGTCGTACTCTGAAGTCTTCCTCTTACTGAAGTCGCTTCCATCATCTGCGTCAGCAGCCTCTTCATCCTCGTCTTCCGACTCGCTGTCGAAGTCGAAATAGGTATCGACTTCCTCGTCGTCGAAGTCGTCATCCTCAGCCTCGATCTCATCGAAGGCTCTGAGGGCATCCTCAATTGCATCGGACTCAGAGCTCCCCATGCCTTTACCGTAGAACCTCTCGACCATGCGAATGAACTCCAGAGTGGAGCCGTCCTTACTCCTTCTGACCAGCCCCCTGGCCTCCCAGTAGTCCCAGGCCTCCTCGACCTCGAACTCCTCCATTCCGAGGCTCATCGCAAGGCGCGCAGTGTCTATCTCTTCCTCGTACTGCGCATACATCATTGCGAAAATATATAGCTTAACATACTCCCCCGGGGCGCTTGGCAGGAACTCGTTTATAAAGAGATTCTCCACCCGCGTCATGTAGAGGAAGATGTCCTTTCTGTCTGCAATTTTGAACTTGGTCTTGGCCATTTACGCTTTATCCTCTCTGGCGAGGTTGCCGAATTTAACATATCTCGGAATCCATGTGAGGTTGGCAACCCCTACAGGTCCGTTTCTGTGCTTAGCTATATTTACTGCGCAGGTGAGCGCTGCATTCTCGTCCACCTCCGCCTGGTCGTCGTCTCTGTTGTAGTAGTCGTCCCTCTTGAGGAAGATTACTACGTCCGCGTCCTGCTCGATGGCTCCGGAGTCTCTGAGGTCGGAAAGTTTAGGCATGTGGTCGCCTCCTCTTTGCTCCGGTCCTCTTGAGAGCTGCGAGAGAAGTATGACTGCACAATCGAGTTCCTTGGCCATTATCTTGATGGACCTTGTGATCGCGGCAATTTCCTTTTCTCTTTGCTCTATCCTGTATCCGCCCATGCTCATAAGCTGCAGATAGTCTATGATGACGAGGTCGAGCCCGCCGTTCTCCTGCTTGAATCTGCGGCATTTGTTCTTCATCTCGACAGGCGTGATTACCGAAGCCTCATCGATGACCATCTTGGTATCATAGAAGGCCTCCTGAGCCAGGCTCAGGCACTCCCAGTCATCGGTGTCGAGCTCTCCGCGCCTGATATTCTCAAGCGGTACATTGGCTGTCATCGAGAGCAGTCTCTGTCCGAGCTGGGTATTGGCCATCTCCAGACTGAATACCATGACCTTGTGTCCGTTGGTCGCGGCGTGCTCTGCTACATTGAGAGCCCAGGCTGTCTTACCTACGCCGGGGCGCGCAGCCAATATGATAAGGTCTGTCTTCTGGAAGCCTCCGAGGATCTTGTCGACATCGCGGAAACCCGTCTCTATTCCTTTAATCTCACCGCCTTGCTTGGCAAGCTCCTGCATCTCCTTGATGTTCTGGTATATAACTTCATTGATATGCGTGTAATTGCCTCGCTGCGATTTGTTAGCTATGTTGAGTATTCTCTGCTCTGCATTATCCAGCACATCCTCCGGCGGAAGCTCTCCGGAGTATGCCGCATCTCTAATCCTCTCAGCCTCCTCGATGAGCTGCCTCATCTTGGATTTCTCACTGACTATCTCCGCGTAATATTTGGCATTCGAAGTGACGATAGCATCATCTATCAGTTTGCTGAGGTATGTCATGCCCCCTGCCATCTCCGCTGTCTTGCGCTGTTTGAGCGCAGAGTACACCGTTGTGATATCTATGCCTGTGCCCTTCTGGTCCATCTCGAGCATAGTGGTATATATCTCCTTATGCTCTTTGAGGTAGAAATCCTCGGCATTGAGAATGGCGCTTGCATCCGCCCTGGCGTCGCTGTTTTTAAGCATGGCTCCCAGCACGGCCTTCTCCGCTTCTATAGCCGTAGGCGGCACGAGTACGTTTGTATTTCTTTCTTCGTCCATAGTCACTTCCGCTTCCTGCTGTTTATCCTGCTAAAGTCCTAAAGTCCGGCTGATTTATTCCTCTCCGCCGCCCTCGACTCTGACTTCCATCTTGGCGACTACGTCAGGGAAGAGCCTGATTACGACTTCGTGAACTCCCGTCTCCTTGATCGGCTTCTCGAGCTCGATCTTGCGCTTATCCACATCGTCACCGGTCTGCTCTTTGATTGCATCGGCTATATCCATCGAAGTGATCGATCCGAAGAGTTTGCCGTTCTCACCGACCTTGGTCTTGATTACGATCTGTGTTCCTCCGAGCTTGCGGGCGAATTCCTCCGCCTCTGCCTTCTCAGCCGCATACTGCTCTTCTCTCTTCGCTGCCTGCCTGGCAACCATCTTCTTATTAGCCTCTGTGGCCTCTACTGCGTCACCGCTCGGAATCAGGCGGTTCCTGGCGAATCCGTCGCTGACCTTTACTATATCTCCGGCCTTGCCTGTGCCCTTAACGTCTCTTTTCAGAATTACTTCCATGTTCTCTGTCTCCTGTCTTTAATCTCCGCTAACTTCCAATCTTGTATCTCCGCGTCTTACGTTTAGTAAAGCGTATCTCTCCTTCTCATCGCATCGATGATCTGCTCCTTGTCTATCTCCATGGTCTTGTCCATAGACTTTTCGAAGCTCTCCTTGACCATCTTGTGTATCTCCTGCATCAGCTCATCTATCGGGCGGTCTGTCTGCGCCGCAGCCGATGTGAAATGTCCGCCGCCGCCGAGCTTCTCCATCAGGCTCTGCACGTTGACCTCACCGAGAGATCTCGCGCAGACTATGGTCTTGCCACTCGAATTAAGTCCGAGCACGAATGAAGCGTTTACGCCTTTAATCATGAGAAGTTCATCGGCAATCTGCGCATTTATGACCTGTGCATTCTCGCTCACTACGTTGTTGAGTGCGTAGGCGATGCCATCCTCGCTGACCTCGGCATTTCCGATTGCCCTGGCCTTAATCTTGATGTCAGCGCCGTTCATCTGGAAGAATCTCTTGACCTCCGTAGCGTCGGCACCGGCTCTCTTGAGCCATGATGCGGCCTCGAAAGTCCTGACGCCCGTCCTGCCCGAGAAATTGTTGGAGTCTACCATGATGCCTGCGAGCATTGCCTCGGCCTCGTCATCGACGGTTGCGC
>CACWIO010000076.1 GCA_902760855.1 uncultured Eubacteriales bacterium | reverse complement strand
GTCATCATTAGCCCCCAAAGTTTTTTGGAATAATCTCTGGAGCCCCCAAGATTAAACCCCAATTGTTTTTGGAGAAACCCCAAACTTTTTTGATGACCCGACAATGAGTCTATGACAGAGGGCTGAGGTCATCTGACCTCAGCCCTCTGCCTTTGCAATTAGTTTTCAGTCGGACATTATCCGCTGCCTAATGTGCTGTTACTTAACGGATCTATCTGATCTTGACAGCCTGTGGGATTGAGATGTTTCCGATGTAGTTAACATTACCAACCCTTACAATCTCTCTGACCTGAACGTAGTATGTCTGGCCACTCTTCAGTCCTGTCTTTGTGAAGCTGGTAGCATCCTTTCCAACGTTGATGATGTTCTTGGATGCACCTGATCCGTTCTTGTTTGTTGAGAACATTACCTGATAGCTTGTAGCATCAGAGTTCTTAGCCCAGCTCATTGTGAACGATCCCTTGCTTGTTGATTTAAGTCCGATCTTCTCAGTTGTGTGGAAGTAACGGTAAATCGTGTTGGACCATGCACCTGTTGCTGACTTATAGTTTGTTGACTCTGCCTTCTTGGCTCTTACCTTGATCTGGTAAAGTCCCTTTTTGGACAATCCGTTGATTGTTCCTCTTGTAGTATTGCCTACGCTCTTGTTAACCCATTTGATGGAGTTCTTGTGCTTATAAGCAATCTCATATCCTGTAGCTCCAGGTACAGCATCGTAGATAACATCGTTTGTCTTCTTAGCACTGCTAGCTACTGTGTTCCTGACAGTTGTCTTACCTACAGTCTGCGGAGCCTTATTGATCTTCCAAGAATGCGAAGTCTTAGTTCCTATAGCGATTACATAGTTGCCTGAATCTTTTTTCTCAAGTCCGTCGATCTTAGCTGTGTATGATCCGGCATTCTTAGCTTTCCAAGTTCCTGATGTCTTAAGTGTTACATCGTCCTTTACACCGGCTTCATCCTTCTGGATGTTAGTAATCTCTGCTGTGTAGATGTGTTCCTTAGCATTATAGGTGTATTCTGTTGCTGTAGGATTCCATTTAATCTGTACAGGAAGCTTGTTGATTTTCCAATTACGGTTTATACCAGTGAATACATAGTTTGCAGCTCTGCCCGTAGTTTCTATAGGCTCGATAGTAGCGACATACGCTCCGGCATTTCTTGCTTCCCAATCACCGCTCTTATTGATAACTACTACCTCAGCGTCAGCTTCCATATCTGCAGCATCTTCGTTATCTGCGAAGTTTATGACCTCTGCTGACTGTCTCTGAGTCTTACCGTTATATGTGAACTCTGTCTTGTCAGGTGTCCACTTGAGCTCGATTGCACGAGGATTAATTGTATAGTCGAAGCTTAATCCTGTTCCGTTGTCAAGTGTGTAGTTCGGATCTGCAAGTTCTACAGCGCTGATTGTGTAATCTCCGGCCTCGATTGATTTGTCTTCTCTTTCAGGTTCAATTACTTCTGAAGTCTCATCAACATTTTTAGTAATTTCGAATACTTCGTCTTGTACACCTTCATCATTGATCTGAAGGTTATCGATAGTTTCTTCAGGCTTCTGAGTTTGTCCGTTGTATGTGAACTCTGAAGGTTTCCAGCTAAGTTCTATAGGTCTCTGGTTGATCTTGAAATCAATAGTCTTAGTTGAAATTGCTTTGCCATCCTTGTATTTCAAGCTGTAGTTAGGATTGCTGAGTCTCATTGCGATAGCAGTATACTTATCGAATCCTGTTTTGGCATTTGAGTCTCTTTCAACTTCATCCTGAAGATATACTTCGATTTCATCCTCTACGATTATGCCGTTTACCTTTACGTAACTTTTTTCGTTTACTGTAGCATCATATGTGAACTTCTTGCCGTCATATGTGTACTCTGTTTCATCAATTGCCTCAGATGTCTCTTTAGCGTGTGTAACAGTCCAGTCAAGTTCTACAGGCTTAGGATATACAGTAAGCTCGCCGTCTTCGTTAATTATTTCATAGTTCTGTGCACTTTCGAATATTGGGAGCAGGTAATATGTAGCAGCTTCTGTGCTTCCGTCTTCTTTATAAGCAGTTACGCCTGTAGCAGGGTCGGATGCCATTCCTACACGTACATATTTCTTACCATAGTCTGTTTCAAATCTTCCTGTGTTCTGGAGTACATCCAGTGTATCTGTTCCCTTCAGTCCGGAAACATACTCATATGTTTGGTCTTTGATGTCACCAATTAATTCTCCGTAGTATAGCCATCCGGATGCCTTTACTGTGAGAGGAGCCTTTGTGATGGTGAATATATTTGCAAGTGTGTGTGAGCTAATTGTGAAGTTGCCTCTTTTTTCTCCTGTGAGCTGTGCTGTGGAAGGATATGTGCCTGCATCCTTTGCACTGGTAGGAGCTGCAAGCTCAACGCCTACTCCATCTGCTGCAGCGACTGAATCTGTCAGCTTAACTGTAGGAGCAAGTACTTTTGCATCATACACTTGTGTGAGATCAGCCCACTGAACGTCTACTACTCTAGGAACGATGCTGAACTTAGCACCTACGTTGCTGTCGTGATCGTCCAAGTAATAGTTTGCAGCGTCTGTTCCGCTCAGATTAGTTGCATGAGCCTCGTAAGGTCCACCAACTTCTTTCTTATAGCTGTCAGCAGTGAGATTAACTCTAACTACGTCACCGCTATATACCTTTCCGTCGCTCGCGTTCTGTGCGTTACCCGGTTTGATAATAGCTGTAGGAGCCTGGTCCTGTCCATTGTACTGGAGCTTTGTAGCATTATCCCAGTCAAGGAGCAGGTGCTTCTGAGTAATATTTGCAAATACATTATTCTTGCTGGCTACGTGATAGTTAGAAGCTTTGGTGCCGTCATTTCCGGCAACGAGTGTAACTGAGTAGCTTACAGGTTTGTCTGTTCCGACATTCTTGTCATTGAAGCTGCCTGATGCCGTTATGGTCAGTGACTCTCCACTAACAACTCCAGAAATGTGCTTTCCGGTCAGAATCATGCTTACAGCTTTTGTGCTGTCATAAATCTTGTTTGCAGCATCTATTCCTGTGATGCTTACGCCCTTGGTGCTGATTGTAATTGATAATGTCTTCTCTACAGAAGGATTGTGGTTTGCATCACCAAGCGCTCTGTAATTGATGGTATACGTTCCTGCATCCTTACCTGTACGCAGATTAGTTGAAGAATAGCTAGTATCTCTTACGTCCTTATACCATACAGTGAACTCTGTCGCGTCAGCTTCTTTTGATTTTGCATAAGCTTTGGTGTGCAGTGTTTGTGAATTGCCGTTATATACAAGATCTGCAATTGCTTGTGCATCAGTAGTAATAATTGTGTCAGCCTTAGCAATAGTAAATGTTGTGTAAATAGTCATAGCGCTTGCGCCATGAGGCTGGATGCTTACATAAGCAGTATATGTTCCTGCATTTATAGGAGCATCTGTGCTTCCGCCGGTAGTTACATTCTCACCGACTGCATAGTGGATATCACCTATTGTTACATCACCGCCACCTAAATCTCCTGTAAGAGATGCGCCATGTCTTAATCCGTTATATGTTGCGTTAGAAGCGTTAATGGTCTTTACATAAGGATTGGATGCTCCTGCTTTGTGTGAGCATGTATCTGATCCTTTACAATACAGAGTGGCTCTATTTCCACTAGCTGAGAATGCCCAATCATGGACGTGAGTACGGATTCTGATAGATTCGCTGGTACCGTTGGCGAATGTCAGCTCCAGGCTGAATGTGGAATTTACTGCCCATCCGTCATTAGCACGAATCATCCACTGGTCAAGATCTTCATCCCAATATGCGGATACTTTGTTTGTATTAGAAGATGCATTTGTAACATTTCCTCTACCGGAGAATCCCAGTGCAAGTGCAATTGAATTTGCAGATACTGTATCTCCAGCGCCCAGATCGTATTCATGCTGTTCACCAGTACTTTCATCATAAAATGTAAATCTCAGAGAATAAATTGAGAAACCGTCAGTTTCTACAGTTGCTGTCTCACCCTTTGTCTCTACATCGAGAGCCTCGGCTTTACCATTATCCATAACGTGGAATACTTCAGCCTTGAGTGAATCATCTGCGACTTCCTCTGTCTCGAAGGAAACTTTAGCGTCTCCGATCGGCTCGAGCTCGTTTCCGTCTTTGTCAAGGATGCAGATATCGAAGAGATATTCCTCAGCTACTTCAGCGTCACCGGCTTTCTCATCGATTGCTACTTTAGCTTCATCAGCAGCTTCTCTGCTCAGTTTCTTAACGCTAAGTGTTTTAGCTTCTGCAGGGAAGATGCCCTTAACTGTGACCTTAACGCCGTCTACTGTCTTTGATGCTTCGAATTCTACTTCCTCAGGAGCAGCTTCCTCTTCAGGATTCTCTGTAGCTGCTTCCTCAGCATCCTCTTCAATAACTTCTTCTTTTGCAACTTCCTGAGCCTCTTCCTTTGCAGGCTCTGTTGCTGTTTCCTCAGCAACTTCTTCTGTTGCCTTAGGAGCATCTAAGGATATTTCCTTGTCTCCTGTTGCTTCGTCTCCTGTTTGATCATCAATAGACTGCTCTACAGCAGGCTGTGCCGATGTCTCTTCAGATGCTTCCACTGCATATACAGAAAAAGCACTTCCGAAAACACTGATGAATACCATCATCAGCGACAGAAGCAAAGCTGTAAATTTCTTCGCTATAGATTTCATAATGTCCTCCTAAAAAACCAGTTGCATTACTTTACGGTCACATTCTAGGACCATGTCAAATGCATAACAAGTCACTGTGACAGCTTGACACAAACCAGCAAAAATAATGTGACAGCTTGACACAAAAAAAGCTATAATCTCTTTTATTTACAAGCGTTTCGGTTATAATGGAGCTAGAGGAAATAGGGCAACCAGGCTTTTAAATACCATGAAAAGCGAGGTGTATATGAGCAGCGTATTCGGAGATATATTAAGGAAGCTTAGAAAAGAAAAAGGCTATTCACAGCAGCAGTTGGCTGACCTGCTTTTTGTAGACAGGACCAGCGTGACTAATTGGGAAACCGGAAGGCGGGTACCCGACGCCATACTGATCTCTCGTATATCCGATCTGCTCAGTGTGGACACGGCTACTCTTCTCGGCGTAACGGAGCACCCGGATGAAAAGCCTAACATAATAATTGTAGATGACGAGAACATCGTACTACAGGGAGGTCTCAGAGTGCTTCAGGAAGTTCTGACTGACGCAAATATAGTAGGCTTTAATAAACCATCCGAAGCAATATCCTATGCAAAGGCAAATCAGATATTCTTGGCATTTTTGGACATAGAAATGGGGCGGACCAGCGGGATCGATGTATGCAGGGAGCTTCTTTCCATAAACCCTCGTACTAACGTCGTCTTCCTGACTGCGCACACCGAGCATTCTCTCGACGCATGGGATACGGGAGCATCCGGTTTTATACGCAAGCCGCTGACTCCGGATGAGATAGAATCTCAACTCACAAAACTCCGTCACCCTCATCACGGATGATGCGAGGCTTTACTAAAACTTGAATATGTTTCTAAGAAGGATTTGTTATTATGAAATATTATATTGATCTCAAAAGACTGATATCCGAGGATGACTCCCAGGAACAACAAGTGGGCCTAAACACACTACGTATGCGCCCACACTTTATTTATAATTCCTTGATGACTATATATTATCTATGCGATTCAGATCCGAAAAAAGCCCAGCAGGCTACGCTGGACTTTTCAACTTATCTAAGATGTGGATTTGATGCCCTAATAGCAGATGAGCTCGTACCGTTTACGGATGAACTTGAACATGCAAAGGCATATTTGGGCGTCGAAGTTGCCAGAGTCGGAGAAGCGCTTTCCTTTACGATTGATACGCCGGCGACTAATTTCAAACTGCCGGCCCTGACACTCCAGCCTATATTGGAGAAAACCGTACTTCATGGTGTCGATCCCGAAAGCGGACCTCTCCACATTAAGCTGCATACCGCAGAACTCCCTGATGAATTTCAGGTAATTATCGAAGATGACGGTCCTAGATATGAACCCTCTCACGAGGATGAGCCTGTTCTTAGATTAGATAATCTCAGAAAGAGGCTTAAAAACATGGAGAATTCCAGACTGGATATCGGACCGAGGAACAACGTCGGAACCATTGTTACCATCCATATCCCCAAGAGTGAATAAACAGCAAAATGCTCAGTTTCCTCTAGCATTTATGTGCCCTACTGCATCTTCACGGCTTCACTTGTCGCGAAGAGATACAGATAGGCCTCCTTGGTCTTCAAGCCCGTCCCCTTGTACGTAGCCTCGCTGTACAGCTCTATCTGCGTCTTATACTCCTTCTTGATTCTCTCAATCTCCGCATCGTGCTCCCGGCCTCTTCTGATGAAATTGGATTTGTAGTCGATAATGACCATCTCTCCGTCTTCCTCGAAGCAGCAATCGATCACACCCTGCACGAGTATCTCTCGGCCGCCGCGCTCAGTCCTGAGGGTAAACGGCTTCTCACGCCTCAGCCTTCCGGCCTTGGCTGCAGCCAGAGTTCTCTCCCCTATATCCGTCCTGAAGAATTCGGCAATCTTCGATATCTTGAGCTCTCCGAACACCTCCTCGGATACTGCGTTGTTATCCTTAAGATATCTCGCTCTTTCCGAAATATATTCGCTGTCGACATCTCCGCTCGGGAGCATCACTTTATCGAAATCCAGGAATTCCATTATCCTGTGGTAGGCAATTCCTATATCTGCGGCACCGGCTCTTTTCTTGCGTTCTGTATTATCCCAAAGTCCGACAATCTCGGCCTCCGGCAAAGCCGCTGCATCTGATGCAGCCTCCTCTTCCGTATCCGCAGTCTCGCGCTCTGCCTCCGCCTCAAGCTCGTTTCTCCTGATTTCGCTGACTGAGTATTTAGACTTCTCGCTGAGCTTATCCGCCTCAGGATACTCGAAGCTGAACCTTCTGTCGAGCTCTCTGTATTGCGCCTCAGCCTCAGCGCTAAGCGGCCCGGCCTCCCAGCTTAGGACCGCCGCCTCCTCATCTTCTATACCGGCACTTCTGTTAAGCGGCTCAACGTGATATGTATTCAGCGGCGTCTTGATGAAATCCTTGAGCAGCTTAAGATATGAATTAGGATTTCCGAACTTCATCAGTGACTCCTCGCTGCTTACGCTCCCCACGAGATAAAGCTTATTCCTGGCCCTCGTCATATCCACGTAGAGCAGCCTGATGTCTTCCTTATAGCAGTCCCTATCGTACTTGGATTTCATCGCAAGCTGCATAAGAGATGATCTCCAATACTTCCTATCCGGATCGATATACGGAAGACCGATGCCTATGCCTGAGTCGAAACTGAATTTCTTCTCAGCACCGTCTCTTTGGAAACGCCTACCGAGCCCGCCTACAATTACAAACGGGAACTCAAGCCCCTTGCTCTTATGCATGGTGCTTATCCTAACGAGATCATCGTCCTTGCCTGCCATAGGCGGCTGACCATTGCTTATCTTCTTGCTCTTCATCACTTCCACAAAGGATATGAACGAGCTGAGCGATGCCACATTTGAATCGGAGAATCCAAGCGCCTTATCTGCAAGCGCCCTGAGATTAGCCTGCCTCCTGCCTCCGGCGGACATTGCGCCCACAGCCGCATAGTATCCCGAATCCGTAAGCACCTTCCATATGAAATCCGAAAGAGGCATCATGCGAGAGAGCCTGCGCCATTCCTTAATCTTATCTGATGCGGCAATCGCCTTGTCCCTGAGTGCGCTTTCCGGGCCCTCACTTATAAACCACTCGAAGGCCTTCCAGTACGGGCTGTATCTCTCATCCGTTGCATCTCCGTAAGATATTCTGATTTCGGCAAGCTCATCTGTTTCGAAGCCAAATACCTCAGAGTGAAGAGTTGCGATTAGAGGCACATCCCTCTTCATATTGTCTATGCACGAAAATAGTGCGAGCGCTATATCTATCTCGAGTGTATTGAAGTAGTCATCGGTCTCCTCTATGTGAGCCTCCACGGAGCGAGCGGCCAATGCCGACGCAATGCGCTCTCCGCTAAACTTAACCGACCTCATCAATATGGCAATGTCTCTGGCCTCGGCTTTTCTGACGACGCCTTTCTTTGCATCGTAGAACTCAGTGCCTATTATGCCGGCAGCGAGTTTGGCTATGTATTCGGCCTCGGCTTCGTCATTGCTGAGATCCTCTCCATCCTCTTCGATTACGTCATCTGTCAGATCCTCGTATTCAACCTCATCCGGCGCACCGTCCTTAAGCAGCACATGGAC